>CAITRH010000109.1 GCA_903894755.1 uncultured delta proteobacterium | reverse complement strand
TGCGCTTGCGGCCGAGGTCGCGACGACGGCGACGAATGCTGCAGGAGCGCTCCGCAAAGGGAGCGTGTCGCAAGGGGACGTCGATCGCTGGGATGGCCGCAACCTGGCTCTCTTGCACGACCTCATCGGGATCTTCGCCGCCGCGCACGACATCGACCCGAGTATCCCGGTGCTCACACCGATCGCGCTGCGAACCCATTTTGGACGCCGCACGCGTGCGAAGGTGGTCGCGCCCCCTGCGGTCGCTCCGCCCGCTCCGCCCGCTCCGCCCGCGCCGGGGGCAAGCAAGTAAGCGAGCTCGATGGAAATGGCGTTGGGGACAGCGCGAACGTGCTAAGTACAGCCCCTTTGTCCCCAATTTCCGTTACGCGCTCGATGACTTGGCGCGCATATTCTGACCAGCCGAGGACTCGTCGCGGACGAGCCGGCACGTGAGCAAATCCTGACATGCCGGGATCTGGCCACGTTACGAGCCTGGACTCTCCGGGTCGTGACCGTCGCATCGGCCGAGGAGTTGCTCCCCCAAGTTGAAGCTCCTGGACCGCCGATAACAACAAGTCAGCGCAGTCGGACGGGCATGGATGCCGATTCTTGATTTCCTGCCGTTCGAGAGGTTGATCGGGGAAGCCCACACGGTCCATGATGAGGAAGCGGCCAAGACGTACCAAGAAATGTTGAAGGTCCACGAAGAGGCTGCATGAATTGGAAACGGGCATCACCTGCACCGAGGTGGGCGACGGGGCTCTGGCCGCGTCGATGAAGGTGGTGATCGACGAGAACGAGAGCGAGGAAGACAAGAAGAAGCGACGCAAAGTTTTTTAGCCGCACCGCCGGTGTGACGCTTGCCCCTCCGCGAGCATCGGTTCTATGGCACACACTCGCCCCTACGAAAGGCCCAGCTCTTATGTGGCGCACATTCCCAGCTTTTGGCACTACCCTCATTCTCTGCATCATGGTTGCGGCCAGCTACACCTTCGCCGTAGCCCTCGCCGCAGCTCGAACTCGAAACCCTCGCCCCCTCGTAAGCGCTCGCCTCGCGGCCTACGGGACCTCCGCCCTCATCACCACCGCCGTGGTCTGCCTCGCCTACGCCTTCGTCAGCCACGACTTCCGACTCCGCTACGTCGCCCACTACTCCGACCGCTCCATGAGCCTCCCGTATCTCTTCACCTCCCTGTGGGGGGGGCAGGACGGTTCCCTCTTATGGTGGCTCTTTCTCCTCGCCCTCTACATCGCCGCCTGCGTCCGCTGGCTAGGCAAACGCTACGTCGAGCTCCAACCCTACGTCATCGCCACCCTGATGGCCCTCGTCGTATTCTTCTGCGTTCTCATGGCCTTCTCCGCCAATCCCTTCGCCACCAGCGTCGCCGGCGCCAAGGCCGACGGTGAAGGACTCAATCCGCTCCTCCAGAACTTCTACATGATCATCCATCCGCCAAGCCTCTACGTCGGCTTCGTCGGCTGCTCGGTCCCCTTTGCCTTCGCCATCGCAGGCCTCGCCTCCGGCAAGCTCGACTCCGAATGGATCGTCGCAAGCCGCAAATGGACCCTCTTCGCCTGGCTCTTTCTCGCCATCGGCAACACCCTCGGCATGCTCTGGGCCTATGAAGAACTAGGATGGGGCGGTTACTGGGCCTGGGACCCTGTCGAAAACGCCGCCCTGATGCCCCTCATCACCGCCAGCGCCTACGTCCACTCCATGATGATCCAGGAGCGCCGTGGACTCTTCAAGGTCTGGAACATCACCTTGGTCTCCCTCACCTTCCTCCTCACCATCTTCGGCACGTTCCTCACGCGCTCCGGTGCCATCTCCAGTGTCCACTCCTTTGCCCAGTCCTCCATTGGCACCTACTTCATAGGCTTCCTCATCCTCGCCTTCGTTGTCACCATGAGCCTCACACTGTACCGGTGGCCCGAGCTTCGCGGTCTTGCCCCCTCCCGCAAACTGCGCGTCGCCGCCTTGGTCGTCGGCTGGGCGATGGCAGTTACCTGCGTCCCCGGTGCCATCACCATCAGCCGCTTGCCCTACAGCCTCGGAGTACGGGTCGCCCTGATCACCGTGGCTGTCGGTGCTTGCGTGTTCCTGGGAGTCGAGGTTGTCTTCCGCCGCCTCACAGCAGGCCTTACTGTCGAAAGCCAACGTCCACGGTTCGAGTCCTTCTTCTCCCGGGAGTTCACGTTCCTTCTGAACAACTGGGGCCTTGTGGCACTCCTGTCCTTCGTGCTCATCGCCACCACGTTCCCCATGATCAGCGAGGCCACCACAGGAGAAAAGGTCTCCGTCGGTCCTCCCTATTACAACGCGTGGGTCCAACCCATAGGACTCCTTGTCTTCTTTTTGATGGGCATCGGGACCCTCTTTGGATGGAAGAAGACCAGTCCAAGCGCGCTCCGCAAAGCCTTCTTGACCCCCGTTGTGGCGTTCGTCGCCACCGCCACCTTGCACCTGGCGTTTGGCTCCAGGATTGGCTTCCCAGCCATTGTTCCAAGCGACCCGCTCTACGCCGGGCTACTGGGACGATCTCTAGCCGCCTTCAACGCCATCACTCCGCTCTTAGGGATCTCGCTGTGCGTCTTCAATGCGGTGATTGTGATCCAAGAGTTCGTCTTCTTGCTGCGCGCCCGGACCGTAGCCCGCGAGCGCACGCCAGCACTGTATTGGTGGCTAGGAGTTCTTCCCGGACTGGCCCACCTGCTGCTAAACCTCCCTGGCGCGTCCCGTCGCCGTTACGGAGGTTACCTAGTGCACTTCGGGATCGTGCTGATGTTTCTGGGCTTCACAGGCAAGTCGTGGAACCTGGACTCGGAAATCGCGCTAGCTCCAGGCCAGCACGCGTCCCTGGGACACTACATCGTCGAGTACATTGGTCCTCGGGTTGAGATGGATGAAACCAAGCGGATGGCGTTTGCCGATCTGCGCGCGCTCTCTCATGGCAAGGAGGTTGGACGTCTATCGCCTGCCAAGTTCACCTACCGACGGGCTCCCAACTCGCCCACGACGGAAGTGGCCATGCTGCATACGCTCCGTGACGATCTCTACCTAGTGGTGGGGAGCATCGATCCGCAAACCAAGATGGCGTCCCTGCAGATCCACGTGAACCCGCTGGTGAGCTGGATATGGCTTGGATGTCTGTTGTTGATCCTAGGAAGCGTGGTGTGTTTGTGGCCGGAGCTCGCACGTGTACGAGCCTGGGTTCCAACCCGACGCCTCGCGCTGGAGGGGACCCCCGATGCCGTCTAATGATCCCGACCTCGAACTGGAACGCCGTGTCGGACAACGTCTTCGTGTGGGACTTCCCGTGGCCACACTCTTTGCCGCCACCGCGGTGACAGCAGTTTACAGCGTAGGCCCAGGCCTGCTTGCCCTTGCGGCAGGGACACTCCTTGGCGCGATCACACTCCTTTGGGCGAGCGTACGAAGCCTGACCACCGACGGGATGGTTCTGGAGACCGACAACGACTACGAGGTTTCGGACGACGCCCTGGACCGCAAGGCCAGAGCGCTTCGAGCCATCAAGGACCTGGAGACTGAGCATGCGTTTGGCAAACTGGCAGACGACGACTATGCGAAGCTGCTTGTCGACTACCGCGACGACGCCAAGAACGCGCTTCGCGATCTGGATGTTTCCCTACAAGCACGTCGCAAGCAGGCGGAGCAATTCATTCGAGCGCATCTCGACAAGGGGGCGCCTCGCAAACCCAAGCCCACCAAACCAGCTTCCGTTGCCAGCGTTGGGTCCACCAAGCGAACAGTTTGTCCCGGGTGCAGCGCGTCCAACGAAACCGACGCGCGTTTTTGCAAGGGATGCGGCCTAGCTCTTCGAGCCAAGGAGTCCACTGATGCGTCGTAAGCTTTTCCTATTGTGCTGTCTTGTCCTGCTACCATGGACCGCACATGCGCAGCCCAGGGATCCAGGGGCACTACCAGCGGGTCATCCACCGGTATCGTCGAGCGACCTTGCGGAGGGGGGGCCGCGCGATGTTGTGGAAGAGACAGCGTCCCTTGCGACAGGGACCGTTGTTGTGACGGTAGTTTCAGGACAGGGGGTTCCGGTGGCCTCCGAGCAGGTGACCCTTGGGATTCTTTCCCAGTCGGTTGCACGTGGCGAAACTCGAGGCCAACGGGTTGCAGTCACGGACTCGGAGGGGCGCGTGGAATTTCGTCACCTCGATCCATCGAGCGCCATTTCCTATCGGGCGAGTGTAGCCCGTGACGGGGCGCGGTTTCTTGCACCGCCGTTTGCGCTTTCCCCACGGAACGGGACAAGGGTAGTGCTGCACGTCTACCCGGTGGTGCACGATCTTCAGGGGGCACCTATTGCACTGGAGGCGATGGTGTTCTTAGAGCTGAAGGACGATCGCATACAAGTTGAGCAGAGCTTTCGCATTTTCAACGGGGGTCAGGTTGCATGGGCACCGGACGGTCTGGTGATCAAGCTTCCCGAGGGCTTTATTGCGCTGACAGCGGAGCAAGGGATGACGGATCAGGGGGTCGATCCAACTCCATTGGGGGCGAGGCTTCGTGGGACCTTTGGACCTGGGCAACACTCCGTAGAATATAGGTGGCAGCTTCCGTGGTCGGGCGACGCGGAGCAGGTGGTCGACCTGCCGCTTCCACCGCGGGTTGTAGCGGCGCAAGTGATCGCGCTTGCAGCGACCGACATGGAGCTTGCAGTGGATGGTTTTGCAGCGGCGACGCCAGAGCGCGGGCAAGGGGGGCAGGCGCTACTGGTGGCACATCGCGAGCTGCGTCCCGAGGAGACGCCGATCCCGAGGCTTCGGGTAGCACTGCGGGGGCTTCCCACAGTGGGACCGGGGCGTCTATTGGCGGCGATCGCGTCTGCATTTGCGCTCCTCATTGGACTTGGCTTTGCGGTTGGAGCGCCCAAAGCACGCGACTTTGGGGCCATACGCGCTCGGGTTCTCGAGGACTTGGAGGCGCTGGAGGAGGCGCATCGTTGCGGGGATGTGGGACCCAAGACGTACCTTCGGGAACGCCAAGCGCTTGTTGATGCGTTAGCGCGCACGTTCTAAACCAACCCAGATAGAAAACTGCAGGTTTGAACCGGGTCTGAACCGGACACACGCGACCCAGGGTTTACCCACCCTGGGTCCTAGGCGGTGCAAAGTTGGTTCTAGACGTTGTAAATTTGGTTGGTGTGACGCCCGTTGCAAATAAGCGCCTCGCCTCCGTTCGTTCCCGCCGCGAATCCACACCAGCCATCTAGAACATTCGAAAGCGGGCGCTTTGGCCACCGGCCCATCAGGCTCGGTCATCGTGCCGACTTTTCTGATGGACCTCACGGAGGAGGTGACCGTGAGCGCCTACGGCAGTTGCGTGAGCGCCAGCCAGTGTGCAACTCCGACCACTTGT
>CAITRH010000108.1 GCA_903894755.1 uncultured delta proteobacterium | reverse complement strand
GGTCCCCCTCCCCATCGTTGGGGTGGGGGCGCTGTGAAAGGGAGAAATACCGAGGGGTGAGGTCTTCGGTTCGGATCTGCGGTTTTCAAGATGGGAGAAACGATTGAAAGAGGGGGAAGATCAACCAAAACGCCCCCGCAGGAAGGGGTAGCGACCAACGGGAGCGGAGGGGCGAAGCCCCTTCTTTGCCCCCCCGCAGGGGGTTATTTGGCTTCGGAGAGGGCTCGTTCGATGAGTTTGCGGAACTTGGAATAGGGCTGGGCGCCGCTAATGAAGTACCCGTTGATCACGAACGCCGGAGTGCCGCTGATGCCGGCGTCGTTGCCTGCCTTTGCGTCGGCTTCGACTCCCGCTTTGTGCACTCCCGTGTCGAGGGCCACTCTCCACTTGTCCATGTCGAGGCCTAGCTCTTTGGCGTAGCCGTCTAGCGTCTCTCGTTTGAGGTCCTTCTGGTTCGAGTACATCCGGTCGTGCATCTTCCAGAAGGCATCGAGCCCCTTCTGCTTGAACGCCTCTCGGGCCGCCTGGGCCGCAAGAGGAGCGTTGGCGTGCATGGGGAGAGGAAGGTCACGCCAGACGAACTTCACCTTGTCGCCGTAGTTCTTGAGAACCTCGCGAACCGCGTCTTCGACCCGTCCGCAGAAGGGACACTCGTAGTCGCTGAACTCCTGGATCACGACCTTGGCCATGGCGGCGCCTTTCCAGGGGGCAGTCGGGGAGAGGGCAACGGTTTTTCGCTCGGGTTCGGGAGGTCCTTTGCCGTCCTTGGTGAGCTCGTCGTAGAGCTTCTCGGGGCGAATGCCCTTGGCGGCTAGTTGACCGGCTTTCCTCAGCTCCTCTTCGATGATCTTCTCGAACTTATCCTGAGGCTGGGCGCCCACGAGACGACGTCCATTGATGAACATGTGGGGGGTGCCGTTGGCTTGGAAATCCTCGGCCACGTCCTGGTCGGCGTCGATGGACCTCTTGTATTTGTGGTCTTTGACAGCGGCTTTGACCTTCTCGACGTTGAGACCGAGCTCGGCGGCGATTTTCCAGAGGCTATCGTCGTCGAGGTTCTTCTGGTGCTCGAAGAGCTTGGCGTGGGCTGCCCAGAACCCTTGGTCGCCTGGTCTCTTCTGGTCTCGGGCCTCGAGGGCGAGTTGGGCGGCGGGCTCGGCGCGCGGGTGGAACGGCAAGGGCTCGTTTTTCCACACGACTCGGACCTTGTCGGGATACTTGTCGCGTAGCGCCTTGAGCGTGGGCTCGACGCGGGAACAGAAGGGGCACTGGAAATCCGAGAACACCACGATGGTGACCGGCGCGTTGGGATTGCCCACCACAGGACTGTCGCCAACCGGGATCCGCCAAACGGTTTTGGTGTCCTCTTTCTCTTCTTCGTCTTCCTCCTTGGCGGCGGGGGGTGCGGCCTTCTTGTTCTCCTGGGACATGACCACGTAGACGCGTTCTTTCGGCGTGCCTGCGGCAACCTTCGCCATCGCCTTGCCAAGCTCGGTGTCGATGATCGCCTTGAACCGTTCGAAAGGCTGGGCGCCGCTCAGGAAAATGCCGTTGATGTAGAACGCAGGAGTTCCGCTGACTCCGACTTGCTTGCCGCCGGCCAGGTCCTTTTCGACCTTATCGGCCCACACGTGGCTCGCCAGGCCCGCTTTGAACTTGGTCATGTCGGTCACGCCGGAGGCCTGGGCCCACTTCTCGAAGTTGGCCTGGTTTAGCCCTTGCTGGTTTTTGAACGCCAGGTCGTGGAATTTCCAGAACGCGTCGCTTCCAGCCAACACGAACACTCCCTGGGCCGCCTCGGACGCGGGCTTGGCGGTGGCGTGGAAAGGAAGCGGGTAGCTTTTCCAGATGAATCGAACCTTGTCGCTGTAGGTGGTTTTCACCTGGTCGAGGGCCGGTTCTACGCGGGAGCAGAAGGGACACTCGAAGTCCGAGTAGATCACAATGGTGATCGGCGCGTCACGCCGTCCCGCCATCGGGTCTTTGCTCGAGACGGGGATCGGCGAGTCTTCGTCGCTCCAGGCACCGGCGGAAGGGGCGCTGCCGCGAGTGGTGGCGGACGTCGGCTCGGCGCCGATGGTTGCGGTTTTGAGGCGGTGTTGGTCGTAGCCCCACATGACGGCGGAGCCCGCTAAAAAACAGAGGATGAAGCCGATGACGGCGACTCCTGTGTTTATCCCCGCCCCCTCGAGGGGGGGCTCGGGCAGGTGCTTTTCCAGCTGAACTTTGGACATGATGCTCATTTCTCGTTGGTTGAGGGTCAAAAGCCTAGTTGTTTCGGAGCGCGGAGGGTCGAAGCGGACATTCTACGCTGCTGCGCTCGTCTGGGTACTGGCCGCCGTCGTCAGGAAGGCGTCCCCCTTCATAGGCAGGAGCGCGGGGCAAAAGCCACGACAACGAGAAGCCCGACTGTGCTTTCGTCACGTCTCTTGCGGGTCGGTCTTGCGCCGTCCATCGTTTGTGCGGCGTCCCTCGGGGCGAGGGGGGAAAAACCTGCGGTCGGACGGTTCGCGGCGGCTGGCGGGATTGCGACGATCTTTGGGCTTGCTCGGCGCGGGGGGACGGCGGGGCATCACGAAAGCGCATAATCCGAACGGTCTAGAACAGCAAAATTGTTGGCGAGACCGTGACGCGCAGTTTCCGGCAGGAACGGGCGCGGACGTGATGATTTCTCCGAATAACGATCGAGAACGGGCCCGAGTTCGATCGGAACGGCCGGGAGCTTGACCGTACTTGGGAAATAACGTCGTCTTTGGGGCCGAACCTGACCGTTTTCGCGAGATACGGTCAAAAAGGCGCGCAAGCGTGACGACTTCCCGGAAAAACGGTCAGCAACCTGCCCGATTTGGACGAGATTTGGCAAAAACGGTCACTAATGGCCCCGAGTTGGACGAGATTTGGCAAAAAAGGTCACTAATGGCCCCGAGTTGGACGAGATTTGGCAAAAAAGGTCACCAATGGCCCCGAGCTTGACGAGATTTGCCAAAAACGATCGCTTCTTGCGTCCTGCGAGGCTTCCTCCCGCGGACCTCACCCCCCCGCTACTTCGCGCTCCTACAAATTCCCCCTCCCCATCGATGGGGAGGGGGACGATGTGAACGCTCCGAATCGTGTGGGGGTGAGGTCTTTGCAATTTACCGGTTCGCGCCCCCTTTGTGGCGCTCAATCCAATGGTCAAGTAGCGTGTCCGGGCCGATGAAGACAGACGCGGAAAAAAAGCCTAGTTGGCTCGCAAGGAGCGATTACCCATGGACCGAGAGGTGATGGACGCGCGGCAGGCGCTCGTCGCGCGCATCGTGGAGTTGGTGGGGACAGAACCGATTCCTCGTCTCGAGGAGGCTTTGACCCATCCCAGCTTCGTAAACGAGGCTGGGGGAATGGATAACCAGCGTCTCGAGTTTTTAGGCGATGCCGTGTTGGACCTGTGCGTGAGCGAGGTATTGGTGGACGCATACCAACAGGCGAACGAGGGACGTCTTACGCGGATGCACAGTGCGCTGGTGAATGCGGAGGCGCTGGCGGACTGGGGACGTCGTGTGGGGATTGGCATGAGCCTGTCGATGGGACGTGGTGCGACCGCAAGTGGGGATCGGGAGCAGACGAACGTTGTCGCCGACGCGGTCGAGGCGATCTTGGCGGCGGTGTACTTGTCTCACGGTTTGGAAGGGGCGCGTCGCCTGGTGGGGGACATCGTCGCGGGACGGCTTGAAGACGCGGAACGGATTGCCGCGCCGGACCCCAAAGGGGCGCTGCAGGAGCGACTTCAACAAAACGGAAGGCCTCTTCCCACCTACCACCTTGTCGAACGCAGCGGACCTGCACACGAGCCCAGTCTTGGCATTGAAGTGATGGTGGAGGGAGAAACGCTAGGACGAGGGGCGGGGCGGTCGAAGAAGCAGGCGGAACGTGCTGCTGCGCTCGATGCGTTGGCTCGCCTCGATGGCCTCGCAAAGTGAGCCTGTCCCCTCGCCCAGCTCATTGACTGTGGCAGTACTGGCATACAGGAGCGGAGCGCCCCTGGGACGAGTGCCAGCCGGATGGATGTGGATTTCCTCCGTAGCCTCCTACTCGGTGGCAACGGATGCAATTGGTGGCGGGCCCTTGGTCATGACACGCCGCGCACTCGATAATTCGGCGGCGCGCCGATCGACCGTGATAATTGGGATTTCCAGGGTCCCCCATCCATCCAGGTGGATGCATGGCTCCCGAGTGACGGTCGTTGCCGCTCACGCCGTTGCGAACGTGGCACGCGTCGCAGGAGGACGGCTGGTGGCAGCGCGCGCAGGCCGTCGGGTTGGTTCGCGATTCGATGGGATGGCGCGTGAGAATGTCGCCTCGGTGCTGAAAGGTTCTTTCCGTGTCATCCAGTCGCTGCAGCTCGGTCCGAAGCCCCGTGGAGGTGTCGTGGCAATTGGTGCAGTGGTTCTCCGTGTGACAGGTCATACAGAGCCGCTTGGCGCGCATTGCGTCCGTGTGATGGCGCGGAATGTAGTCGACCCCGTGAGGGATGTCGGTGACGGGGCGCAGCAGGCTTAGGTCCTGCTGTCCGTGGCACCGGGTGCAATTGAGGCGGTCGTAGTCGGGACGGTGACAGCCTTGCAAACAGGCGGCCATTTCCGGCAGAATACCAGGGGTGGGCACGTCGGTCTGCACGTCGCGATGGCACTGGACACACTGCCTTTGGGTGCGAACATAGTGGTCTTTGTGCGAGAAGACGATGTGCTTGCGGTCGGGCGCTCCGGTGTAGGTGACCTCCTCGCTGTACACGTGTTTCGTGCCTGGGCCGCAGTCCTTTTTGTGGCATTGGGCGCAGACGTCGTATCCGGGGCCGTTCAACTTGGTGACTTCCGTGGACTCGACGATCGACGCATGACAGGTGTGGCAGCTCACGCCTTCTCGTGCCAGGTGTGCCAGGTGTGGGAACCGGCCGGGGCCTGACGTACGCGTAGAAGGACACGCGGTCAGCAGCAGCATCAGAGCAGGCAAGACCAAGAAGAAATGCTTGGCAGTCATCGCTTTGCCTTGCCCGCAGTGACCTGCCAGTCGTAGGTAAACCTCGCGAGCGCCTGCATTTCGATATCTGCGTAGGGAGATTGCGTGGCAAAGCCTCCGATCATGAGTCTCCATGGACGAGTAGGTTCGGCATACTCCAGTGTCGCCGAGCCATAGGTGGAGTTGCGTACGCCGCGGATCGGCTGGTCGTAGATGTACTCGTGGAGCTCCGCGGTTGCAATGAACGGGGCTCGAAAGTTGTACGACACCGTCCCTCGCACCGTGTGGTACCCGAGGATCGCCTCGTGGGAACGCCCATAGCGCAGTTGGGTGACGAGGTTGTCTCGCGCTCCCCAGGTCGCTCTTATGCGGGCGCTGACCCGATTGCCCGAGGTGCTGTCCGAGAACCAAACGTGGTGTCCTGACGCCCCCAGCAGCACCGACTTCTTGAGTCTGTAATTGAGCTCACCGCCAAGCTCAGTGAACGTGTCTAGCGAGAAGACGCTGAGCACCGAGGTCTTCGAAAGAAAGAGAGAGGGGTCGCTGTGCAGAATGTCTAGGGTTGCAGAAAATGGCCCACGTGGACGGTAGTCGACAAAGCCGCGAGCTTCCGCCGTATGCATGCTGTCGAGATCCAGGGAGGCGACCCCGCCCGCGATGATCCACCACGTTGGCTCCAGGTTGACATCGATGGAAGCCCACCGGCGGCTCAGCGCATCGCGTTGGCGCTCCTCGTGGAACGACAGCCCAATGGCTCCGATGGTCTCGCGGGACCAGGAGACCCGTCCGCCCCCCAGCCAGAACCCCGTGAGACTGGAGGTTGGCAGCGCGCTAGGGTCTCGCAGCATGGAATCGGCACGGGAGCCGAGCATGACGTACTCAGGGCGACCGGTGAACCGAGGAAGCACCGAGAATCCACCGTAGGCATCCACGCCAAGCCCACTGGAATGATGATAGCCCGCAGAGGCACCGTCGAAGCGAGTAAACCTTGCAGCTCCTCCAATGGAGAGCTGTCGGCCGAGCGTGACATAGGCGCGCCCGAAGTGGGCAGTGATCAGAGCGGATGTCAGGTCACCGGTCAACCTGCGGTCTTGGGACACGTCCATGGTGTCGACAAGTCCCCAGGCGTTGAGTCGAAAGTCGATAGCGTCCTTCTGCCAGGGGGCATCGATGTCTTCGACACGAAGCGACACGTACTCGTAGATGGGGGCCAGTGTTTCATCCTCGGGCCCAACCCCGCCCGCGTCCAGTAGATAGCGGCGACGGAACATCCTCGCGAAGGTTTGCGAGGACATGTGGGCTTGGAATTGGTCTGTCTCTGGCTTGGCGTCGGTGGTGGCAACTCTTGCAGCGGTGGACGTTGCGGTTGCAACCGGCGCCTTCGAAGGCAACGGCGCTGGCACGGGTCTGCTTCCAGGTGTACCGGGAGGTGGGCGCACGACCTCGTCGTCGGGCACGACGGTCCCTTGAGCAGCGGCGGATGCCTGCAGCAACAGCGACGCGGGAACGACGGCGATGATGGCCCGTCTAGAAGTCGACCATGCCATTGATGTGCAATCCCTTCCCGATGATGTTGAGCTGGTCATCCACGACCGTGCCGTGGCAAAGCCAGCACTTGGTGGCGGACGGATGTGGCGGGGGTGGAGGCATTCCGTGGCAGGACGCACATGTGGTTTGTGTTCCATCGACCCGTGTCCAGACTGGTTTGCTTTGGGCACCTCCGCTTTGCCTCGACTCAATCCAGTCTCCATGGCAATACACATTGGTGCACGTTGGGGTAGGCGATCGGGTCCAGACGGGGGCGCAGACGTGGGTGGTCGCGGAGCTGGTGACGGATCCGAGGGCGATGTCGGTAAAGCGCACATCCGAGACACGGTTGCGATGCACGGTTGACTGCGGTGGTACGGGATGGCACGTCTCGCAGGACATGGCTTCTCTCATTTTCATCTGACTGGAGTCCGTGTGTTTGCGGTGCGCTCCGACGCCGATTGCGGAGGTGCTGGTCGATCCATATTGGTCCATGGGAGGTGCGGCGCTGGTGGCATCGCCATGGCAAGCGTTACACGGTCCGCCCAGCACGTTCACGACACCGTTGACATGCAGGGCTCGGTTGGAGATGTTGCCTGTGGCATCGATGTTCGGGTGGCACTGGAAGCATGCGGTATTGGACGAATGCGGTGGTGGTGGTGGAACGCCGTGGCAGTTGCCGCACTTGGCCTGGGTGTTGTCGACTGTGGTCCAAGCAGGCTGGGTGAGCTTGCCGCCCCACGAGGATTGTCCGTGGCAGAAGGCCACGCAGGTGGCTTTGCTGCGGTCCCATGCTGGAGTGACTCCACCTGCGGATGCGACGCTGCCGAAGACGATTTCCGCGGGCAGTTTGGAATCGATGTGGCCTGGGTCGCCGAGCTGCGTAGGCACGATGTGGCAATCGCTGCAATCGACAGGACGGCTTACTTGGCCCCCCGAAAGATGCGATTGGTGGGCTCCGACACCTAGACATGCGGTGCTGCTGCAGCTCGTGAGATCCGAAGGGGGGGCGCTGTTCGCGTCGCTTCCGTGGCAGGTGCTGCAGGTGGGGGAAACAGGCTGGACGATACCGTCGACGTGCTTGTTGCGGCTGACGATCGTCTGGCTTGGCCCTGCGGTTTCTCGGTGACAGACCTGGCAGTTCGTTTCTGGGGAGTGTGGAGCGGGCGGCGGCAGACTATGGCAGCCGTCACAGGTTGCTTGCGTGCCGTCGACCTGAGTCCAGATGGGGGCACGTGTCGAACCTCCCCAGGAGGGGGCGCCGTGGCAATAGGAGCTGGCGCAGGTGGCGGGGACGCGATTCCAGATGGGCGTTGCCCCCTGCGCGACAGCGGTACTGGTGAAGGAGACTTCCGCGGGCAACGGAGAGTCGATATGGCCGATGTCGTCAACCGACGCGGGGACTTTGTGACAGACGACGCATTCGACTTCCCTGCTCCACTTTCCGCCACCTAGATGCGCCTGGTGCGCTCCAACTCCGATGAACGTCGTGTCGGAGTTGCCCTCGGTATCTCGGGGAGGAGCGCTGTTGTTCTCGCCGCCGTGGCAGGCATTGCAGCCACTGGCGCTAACCTCCAGCTTTCCGTTGAGATGGAGCGCCTTCTTGGCAATGGTTTGTCCTGGGCCTGCGGTTTCATGGCACCTCTCGCAGGCATTGGAGGAAGGATGTTTCCCGCCAGGGGGGGAGCCGTGGCAGGAGCTTCCGCACGCCTCGATGGAGGAGCGGGGCTGAGTCCAGACGGCGGTGGACGACCAAGAGCTCCAGGTGGGAGCGCCATTGTGGCAGTAGGTATTGGAGCAGCGTCCGAGGGGGGAGTCGTAGGTGGGGACACGCCCCTCGGCGAGAGCGAGTCCGCCGAACGTGAGGGTGGCGGGTCGTGGATGGTCCAGATGCCCTGGGACTTCGAGCGAAGTTGGGACAACGTGGCAGCTTTCGCAAGGGATGGCCAGATGGGTGTCGGAGGCAGAGAGGTGGGTCAGGTGGGCGCCGACTCCAGGGAACGACGAGGCTGTGTGGCCGTCCAGATCGATAGGAGGAGCTGGGGTTTTGCCATTGCCGTGGCAGTTGCCGCCGCAGGCTCCAGCGGTACTGGCGGCACCGATGAGGGCTTCGTCACGCGGCTCCAGGCAAGCTGTCGCAAGGGCAAGCAGAAGGAGGAGCGATCCTCGAAGCGTCAAGGAACCTAGGGAGGAAGGGCTGGTCATGGCGTCTCACTTGAGCGTCTTACTTGAGCGTCTCACTTGAAAAGGTGGCAACCTATGCAGGTCTTGGCGTTGGGGTTGTGCTGTGCCATGTCTTTGTGGCAGGTGAGGCAATCTGCAGGCGGATACGTCGACTTGGCATGACTTGGGTGGCAGTTACTGCATTTTCCGTGCGACTTATCGGCGTGGGCGGCGAGTGTATCGACTGCGTTGTGGCACGTTTGGCACGTTGTCCGGGCGAATTTGTGCGGCTTATGGCAGTTGTTGCATTTGGAATGGGTGACGCCGCGTTGTTTGGCACCTGCGACTTCGGGAGCGTGGCAGCGGGCACACGCAGCGGCGGCGATCCCAGGCTTCTGGTGGGTGTCGTGACAGTTGGTGCAGCCGTGTTTTCCTCCGGTTGCGGAGGTCGATTCTTTGTTGTGGCATGGAGCACAGGAAACGAGGGAAGAGCGTCCATACTCGGCGTGGCACGATGTACACTTCTGATGCTCGCTGGGACGCCAGGCGAGGACGGAGGCGATCTGGGCCTCATGGCACAGGGTGCATTTGCCGACAGCTCGCTTAGCGGGCTCGTGGCCTTTGTGACAGCTGGAACATTTGTTGTGCTTGCCGAGGTGCTCTTTGCTCATGGTGGCGTGGCACTTTAGGCAGGAAGTGTTCGCGACGAATGGGGAGCCGTGGCTTGCATGGCAGTCTGCGCATGCGCCTTTGTGTACCTCGGCGTTCGCGTCCGCATGGCATTTCGAGCAGGCGTTGACGCTGGCACTGGCTGAAAAGTCGTGGGATGTATGGCATGAGGCGCATTGCATATGTTGCGGGACACGCGCGGTGGCCACTTTTTGCCCTTGGGTCTCGTGGCATTTGGCGCATCGCGCGCTGGCTCCAGCGAACGAGTGGGTGGGATGGCACCCGTCGCAGCTTGTTTCGTGCGCTCCACCGCCAGCGCTCATGGTAGCGAACACCGGTGCGTGACAGCTCACACACGTTTTGGTCTGTTTTTTTGCCAAATGAGGGTCGTGGCAAGCGACGCAGCCTTCTCGATGTCCGTGGCCTGTGTACAGCGCGTGGCATTGACGACAGGGGACTTCGCTTGGATTGCTCTTGGAGTCGACATATCTCGAGTGAGGCGGGTGACAGCTTACGCAGTTGGAGTGGGTCTTGGCATTCCAGGAAGCGATCTTGGTGGCTTCGTTGTCGTGGCATCCTGCGCAGTCTTTGGCCGAGGCCTCGAATTCGTGGGGCTTATGGCAGGTGGAGCACCTAGGATGGCGGTCTGCAGTGGAGGGGAATGCCCCGGGAACGGCGGGGGTCTCGTGGCAGCGGCTGCAGGAGTTGCCGACTTCAGCACGAACGCCATGGGGGCGGTGGCAGGAAGTGCAACCGCGGTGAGGGGCGGAGTGCTCCGACGCGAGCTCAGTGATGCTTGTTCGAGCGGTTAGGCCATGGCAGCGGATACATTGTTCTGTAGCACTGCGCAGCTCGTCAGTCTTCTTGTGTGGGTTATGACAGAGCGAGCAAGCGAACAGATTGCCGTGGATCATCGCTTTGGAGACCTCGGGAGCTTTCTTGATCTCTGAAAAGCGCGGACTGCGTTGTATTGCGGCTTCTGTGTCGTGGCACCGCGTGCAATCGTGACTGACCAAGGGAAGGCGTCCACCGGTTTTGGAAAGAAAGTTGTGGCACGAGAGGCACGGAATGCCTTCCATTGCCTGTTCGCGAATTTCCACCTTCTCGTGGCAGGTCTTGCAGGTGTCGTGCGGGCTCAGTACGTGGTCTTTGGACGCGTGGCACTTGACGCAATCGATCTTTTCTTTGCCTTCCAGGTGCGATCGGTGCCCAACCGTTGCGGCCACCTGCATTTTGCTGCCGTCACCCGAGGTGTGACACGCGGCGCACTGCGCGCTGGTAACGGAACCGTGTGGAGTGACCGCGGTCGGCCCCCTCGTAGCGGTTAGCAAGTACTGACGCGCGCTTTCTCCGAAGCGCAATTGATGGCATTTCGCGCAGTTCACCCCCTTGTGGATGCCGTTGCGCAACTCATGTGTCGGCATCGATGCGTGACACGACGCGGTGCAAAAGCCTGGATCGTACTGCATGTAACGGTGCAGGCGATGCACGGCTGGGGCGATGACCACGACAAGAACCGCAATCATCGCCAGCAACGCGCGGCTTCGGCGTTCCAGCCCCCGCCAGCGTCGAGCTAGCGAACCGACGACAGACATCAACCCCAACGGATTTCCTTTCTGGTCCCGCGAGGACAGCTCTCCTCAGCGGGGCGCTCCATGGGTGCTCCCACGAGCGCGCTGCCCGTATAGTCCAGGACGCTCGCCAGTTGTCGCGAAAAGAATGCGCCATGTGCTATTTTTATCTGCAAAGCGCGTCCATGGGTCGCATTTGCCAAGGCCCAGGTTCTTTTGCATTGCAGGCCGTCTCGGCAAGTGCTTTGCTGCCGCCGGGTTGCGGGCCCCTGGCCGCCCCACGGAGGAACTACGTGGCCTCAAGCCTGTCCGTTGTCCGCACGTTTGCTGCGTTTGCTGCAATTATCGCATGTGTCGGGCTTGTCGTCGCGAGCAGGAATGCCGCTGCGCAGTCATTGACTCCTGGCGTCGACGCCGCCGCATCCTCGTCTTCTGCACGGCTCAAGAGGCGTGCAGCGACGAAGGATGTGCCCAGCATGATCCCTCATTATCTGTGGGGTCGGGCCGATTGCTTGGTGTGTCACGGCGCGGAGGGGAACTTCGCGATGCCCGAAGACCACAAGGACCGCACCGACGTGATGTGCCTCGGGTGCCACGTTCCAACGGTTTCTCCACAAGAGAAGGCGCCGGATGACCAGGGGGCTCCTGCCATTGCGATGGTCAGCAACGACTATTGCTTTGCATGCCATTCTAATCCAGACCTCAAAATGAAGCTCTCGGGGGGCAAAGACCTGCCGCTCTTCGTGGACCGCGACGCGTACGGTCGCGCGATCCACGGCCGCAGAAGCATGTCCTGCATCGCCTGTCATCCTACAAATCAGTCCTATCCGCATCAGGAGATCGCTGCGGCGAGCGCTCGAGAGCTAAACCGTGGCATTGTTCAGCAGCGCTGCGGGATGTGTCACAAAGAGGTCTTCCGTAAGTTCAAGGAAAGCGTTCATGGCAAGGCCCTGCTCGAAGAAAACAACGTCGACGTGCCCAGCTGCACCGATTGTCACGGCGTGCACGGCACGTTGCGCGAGCCCCACGATGCCCTTTTCCGGCTCGAGAGTCCAAGTATGTGTTCCGCCTGTCACGCGGACCCGAAGCGAATGGACAAATACAACATCTCTACGAGCGTCACGAAAACCTATTTCAATGACTTCCATGGCGCCAGTATTCGTCTCGAACGCAATCGCGACCCGAGCTTCAAAAGCTATAAGCCCGTCTGCTACGACTGTCACGGGATCCACGATATCAAGAAAATCGATGACCCTGCGTCGAGCGTTATCAAGGCAAACCTCATCGTCACCTGTCAGCGTTGTCACAAACAGGCGGACGTCAAATTCCCAGCCTCCTGGACCAGCCATTACATTCCTGACAAGGCCAAGTGGCCGGTTGTCTACTATGTGAACATCTTCTATAAGATTATGATCCCTGCCGTGATCGGCGGAATGGTAATATATATACTTCTCGAAGTGCTTCGCAACGCTATCAACAAGCTACGAGGAGGAAAACACCCGTGAGCGAGACTGCAGAACCTGAGGCCACGGGGCGGACCTTCATTCGATTTACGCCTGTTCAGCGCGTCGAGCATGTGGTCCAACTGATCATGTTTACCACCCTCGTAGTCACCGGACTTCCTCAGCGCTACGCCGAGAGCCGCTTGGGCGAAAAGCTCATTCAAACGATGGGTGGTATCGACTTTGTCCAGACGGTGCATCGCTTCTGTGGATATGTATTCATCCTAGAGACCGCGTTCCATGTGTTTCATGTCGCCTACCTGGTCTTCATCAAGCGGGTCAACGCGAAGTCCATGATTCCGGGGCCTCACGATGCGAAGGACGCGCTTCACATGGTGCTGTACTTCTTGGGGCTCAAGAAGGGACGTGCCCGCTTCGACCGCTACGACTTTCGCCAGAAATCGGAGTACTGGGCCCTGATCTGGGGAGGCTTCGTGATGATCCTCACGGGCCTGATGATGCGGTTTCCGATCTTCACGACCCAGTATCTTCCTGGTGAGCTCATTCCCGCAGCGAAAGCAGCGCACAGCGGAGAAGCCTTGCTCGCCGCTCTCGCCATCGCCGTCTGGCATATGTACAGTGCGCACTTGTGTGCCGACGTCTTCCCGTTCGATACCACCGTATTTACCGGTAAGATCTCAGAAGAGCGGATGCGCCACGAGCATCCCCTCGAATACGAGCGAATCCTCGCTGAGGAGAACGCTAAGGAAGCGTCCGAGAGCACGTCGAAGTAGCTTGAGCCTCGCCGTAAAGCTGCTGCGCCCCGCAAATCGTCGGTCAGGTCGCTCAAAATACAGGAGTATTCCTCGCTCGCCCTT
>CAITRH010000107.1 GCA_903894755.1 uncultured delta proteobacterium | reverse complement strand
GATCTCACGATCTCACGATCTCACGATCTCACGATCTCACGATCTCACGATCTCACGATCTCACGATCTCACGATCTCACGATCTCACGATCTCACGATCTCACGATCTCACGATCTCACGATCTCACGATCTCACTAAACGCCGTCGCACTAAACGCCGTCGCACTAAACGCCGTCGCCCCGGCTCAATGCCAAGTCTGTCTTCGCAACGTCCAGGGGTGAATTCATGAAGGAGGACCACCGTACCTCGCCTCCCCTCGACCCAGCGCTCCAAGGGCCTGTCCTGCGACGTCTGCTCCCCGCGCTGACCATCCTGCTGGCACTCCTCTTGACCGGGTCGGGGGCTCTCCTGTGGCGACAGCATCGGCAAAGGCGGTCGGACCACGCCGACGCCGACATCGCCTCGGTACTCCGCGAATTCCATGTGGACCTGGCCAATCAAGCCACCGGCCTGATCGCGGTCGCGGAGGTCATTGGTGCCGACGCCACGGTCCGTAAAGCGCTACGCGAGCGCTCCGTCGACCTGCTGACCCCGTGGCGCACCGTGTTCGACACGATGCAACGAAACAACCGCGTCGCACACCTCGCTTTCTTCGACAGTCACGGCGCCTGCCTGCTGCACCTCCCCGTTTCCCGCGACCTGCCTGAGTGCCTGGCTCTCGAGTTCGGCCTGCCCAGCAAAACCGCTTCCGGCATCAGCCTCGGACCGCTCGGCACCTTGCTCCATCGGGTGGTCCAGCCGGTCTTCGACGGCACCACGCTTGTCGGATACATCGTGCTGGGCCAGGAAATCGGCGACCTGCTGCTCGCTCGCCGCGACCGCGCCGGCCTCGAGTTGGCCGTGGTCATCCCCAAGACCCGTCTGAACCGCGAGGCCTTCGGAGACGCCGACTGGAACAGCCTCCCAGCAGGCGTCGTGTTCTATGCCTCCCAAGGGCGCCTTCCCGACGCCTTTGCACTCTGGGCGGACGAGCCTGCGACCGGCCATGCTCCTGGGGAAACAGGCAGGGAGATCCCCTTCGACCGCAAGGAGTGGCAGGTCGCCCGTGCGCCGCTGCAGGATACCGCTGGAAACGCTATGGGCAATCTTCTGATCATGCTCGACGTCACAGCGGAAAAAGCTGCCTACGTGCGCTTGATGACCCTGGTTGCAACGAGCAGCGGGGTCCTGTTGCTTCTGCTCGTCTTTAGCTATCTCCAGCTTCGTCGAACGGACCGACTTGTCCGTGTCCATCAAGCCCACCTTCGCGTCCTCATCGACACCATCCCCGACCTGGTTTGGCTCAAGGATACCCAAGGAGCCTACCTTGCGTGCAATCCGCGCTTCGAGCAGTTCTTCGGCGCAAAAGAAGTCGACATCGTCGGCAAGACGGACCACGACTTCGTAGACAAGGAGCTGGCAGACTTCTTCCGCGTGCACGATCGGAAAGCCATGGAGTCAGGACACCCCAGCGTCAATGAGGAATGGATCTCCTTTGCCACCGATGGTCATCGGGAGCTCTTGGAAACCACCAAGTGTCCGATGGTCGATACGCGAGGTCAGCTGCTCGGCGTTCTGGGCATTGGCCATGATGTCACTGCAGACAGAAAGGTCCTCAACGAGCTTGTTCAGCTCTCGCGTCAGCAGTCGATAATCCTCGACACGTCCCCGGTCGGCATGTCCATGGTGATCGATCGGAAACAGATATGGGTGAACAGGAGGCTGTCCGAGATGCTGGGCTACTCGCTGGACGAGATGACCTCCGTAAGTACTCATCTCATCTATCCGTCCCAAGAGGCCTATCACCAGCTTGGCAAAGACGCCTATCCGCTGCTTGCCCAAGGCAAAACGTTCACTTCAGAACAGAGGCTCTGCAGGAAAGACGGTACGCACATCAAGGCGATCATGACGGCCAAGGCGGTCGATGCAACCGATCCCTCCACCGGGTGCATCTGCCTCTTCGAAGACATCTCCGAGCGTCTGAAAGACAGACAGCAGTTGAAGGAGTTCGAAGAAGCGCTGCAAGAGAGCGAGCAACGCCAAAGGTGGCTCCTCGAGAGCATGAACGACCTGGTCTTTACCTTGGACAACAACTTTGTGTTCCAGCACTACCACGCCTCTCATGACTCTGCGCTTTTTGTCCCGCCAGAGCGGTTCCTGGGCAAGCGCGTCGAGGACGTTGGCTTTCCCGAACCGACCCTGGGAATCATCAAGAACGCCCTGGCCCAGACCCTGGAGACAGGGGAGCTAACCCAGGCCGAGTACGGACTGGAGGTCCAAGGCACGGCCAAGTGGTTCGATCTTCACGTGACGCCCCTCCGGAACAGTGACGGCCCACAATCGGGATTCGCGTGTGTCGCGCGCGACATCTCGGACCGAAAGCAGATGGAGCAGGAGCTGCGCGACAGCGAGCTCAATTTCAGGGCCTTTTTCGAGTCCATGACCGACATGATAGCGGTCAGCACCCTGGACGGTCGGATTCTCTTCGCCAACACCGCCCTCAGGCAAACGTTGGGCTACAGCATGGAGGAGGTTGCCGCCATGCGCACATTGGACTTGCATTCGGAAAGCGACCCCTCCGAAGCCGAAGAAATCTTTGCGGCCATCGTGCGCGGGGACCGGAAAAACTGTCCCCTGCCACTGGTACGCAAGGACGGTGTCAAGGTGCCCGCGGAGACCCGCATTTCACCTGGGGGCTGGAACGGCGAGGAATGCATCTTCGGCGTTTCCAAGAACCTGACCGCCGAGTTGGAGGCGCAACAGCGTTTCGAGCGCCTGTTCCGCCGCAATCCCGCGCTGATGGCCGTCTCCAATCTCCCCGAGCAGCAGTTCACCGATGTAAACGACGCTTTCCTGAAGGCGCTCGGCTACAGCATGAGTGAGGTCATTGGCAAGACCGCCGCCGATATTTCGCTGTTCGCGAGCTCCGAGGAACAGGCCGAGGTCGCCGATCGGCTTCGGAGCGATGGGCGCATCGACGGTTTTGAGCTTCGGGTCTGGCGCAAGGACGGGACTTTCCTCGACGGCATCTTTTCGGGTGAAATCATCAGCAGCCTTGGACGGCAGTACTTCTTGACCGTGATGGTCGACATTACGGTGCGCAGGCGGGCCGAGGAGGCGCTGCGAAAGACGAACCATCTGCTGGAACAGGAGACCCTTCGGGCCAACGATATGACCCATCGAGCCAAAGAGGCAAGCGTTGCCAAGAGCGACTTCCTTGCCAACATGAGCCACGAGATCCGAACCCCGATGAACGGCGTGATCGGCATGACCGGGCTGCTGCTCGACACCAATCTGCAAGACGAGCAGAGACAATATGTTGAAACCCTACGGGCCAGCGGAGAGGCGCTCCTCGGGCTGATCAACGATATCCTGGACTTATCCAAGATCGAGGCCGGCAAGCTCAGTCTCGAGCTGATCGACTTCGACCTATGGACTGTGCTCGATGACTTTGCCACCACGCTGGCCTTGCAGGCTCACAACAAAGGGTTAGAACTGCTCTGCGCCGCCGATCCGGACGTGCCCGTACGGCTGCGAGGGGACCCTGGACGACTGCGGCAGATCCTGACGAACCTCGCGGGCAATGCGCTCAAGTTCACCCACGCGGGAGAGGTGGCGATCCGCGTGACCCTGCAGTCTCGCACCGACGACCATGCCATGTTGCGGTTTTCCGTGCGCGACACTGGCATCGGCATCGCTGCGGACAAGCTCGTAATGCTCTTCGACAAGTTCACCCAGGCCGACGAGTCGATCACGCGGCGATACGGGGGGACTGGGCTAGGTCTAGCCATTTCGAAGCAACTGGCTGCGATGATGGGGGGGGAGATTGGAGTCAACAGCCAACCGGGCGAGGGGACCGAGTTTTGGTTCACTTTGAAACTAGGTCGACAGGCCGAGGCTCCGCCCGAGAGTCTGACGGAGCTTCAACGGGTGCGGGTCCTGATTGTGGATGACAATGCCACGAGCCGCGAGATGCTGACCAGGCGGCTGACTTCGTGGGGAATGCGGCCGTCTGTTGCGGCCAGTGGAGGTTCGGCGCTGTATGCCCTTCTTCAGGCTGTCGAGGAAGGGGATCCCTTCCGTGTTGCAGTGCTCGACATGCAGATGCCCGGCATGACCGGGGACACACTGGCGTGGGCCATCAAGGCGGACCCTCGCATTGCGAACACCCGCCCCGTGGTGATGACGTCGATTGGAAAAACGGGGCCTACCGGTCGATCGGAGTCTAGGAAGCTGGCCCCCAGCATCTCGAAGCCGGTGCGCCACCTGGAACTGATGGATGTCCTGTGCAGTGTTCTGGGCGATGGGGGGCCAGCGTCGAGATCGTTCAAGAGAATGCAGTCGTTCCATGAGCCCACGAAGTCGTTCGAGGGGAGGCATCTGCGTGTACTTCTGGCCGAGGACACCATCACCAACCAGCGAGTGGGCATGGCCATGCTCCGCAAGCTGGGGTTGAGCGCGGAGGTGGCGGCCAACGGGGCTGAGGCTCTTCATGCGCTGGAGACGATTCCCTACGATCTTGTTCTGATGGATGTGCAGATGCCCGTGATGGATGGACTGGAGGCCACTCGGATCATCCGCAATGCAGGCTCCGGGGTCCTCAACCACCGGATCCCTGTGATCGCCATGACCGCGAGCGTCATGCAGGGAGACCGTGAGAAATGCCTCGAGGCGGGGATGAACGACTTCACATCCAAGCCCATCGAGCCGCATACTCTCGCGGAGGTACTGTCACGCTGGTTGCCGAAAGCGACAGCTCCGCTGGTCTTCGATCGGGCCGCCCTCCTGAGGCGCATGATGGGCAACGAGGTTGTAGTGCAGACCATTGTGGCGGGTTTTCTGGATGACGCTCAGTGCGAGATGCGGGCCTTGCAGGAATGTCTGGTTGCAGGCGACATGAAGGAGGCCGAGCGTCACGCTCACGGCCTCAAGGGAGCGTCCGCCAATGTCGGCGCCGATGCGCTCAGCGCGGTGGCTTTTGGGCTCGAGCAACTGTGTCACTCTGGGAACGTTGCTGCTGCGGGGGACGGGATGGCCGATCTGGAGGCGCAGCTTGGGAGGTTTCAAGAGGAGGCGACGAAGTAGCCAAGCGGGTAGCGCGAGTTTATGGCCCGTCGCATGACCCGTCGAAGCACCCCTCGGCGATCAGGAACGCCGTGGTCCGAGCGTGGTCCGCAAGCACGCGCATCGAGACGTCGTCATCGGCCTGCGACGCCGTGTAGGGCTTGCCCGAGAGACTCGAGGCTAGGTCGACCAGGGCGCGCAAAAGGTCCGTCTCGTAGTTGCTCGTCTTGCCCTTGTAGGCTCCATCCACCCCCTGCGAGCGCTCGAACTGCATGAACACGAGGTTCCAGAGATCCGTCCATCCAAGCCCGGCGGAGGTCGGCTCGTCGTGGAACTTGCTCACGTCGACGTCGCCGCCGTTGAAGAAGGGGATCTCCGTGCAGGGACCACACGGGCCCGTGTCGCCCATCTGCCAGAACTCGAGGAACGTGCGACGGACTTGGGAGGACGACTGGGTCATAGCAGGGGGTTCCTAAACCAAAGCCCACTTGGGAGGAGCGGCTTTGTACAGTTTGAAGGTCTTGTCCCCGCAGCCGACGCTCACACG
>CAITRH010000106.1 GCA_903894755.1 uncultured delta proteobacterium | reverse complement strand
CTGACTTCTTTACGTGGCTCGTCCGGCATTACGATGGGGGGAATTTAGACTTCCTGCCCTACCTGTTGAATTACTGGGCCGACAAGGAGAACGCCAACTACGACGTCATGAACGACCTACGGGCATGGTTTCCGAAGGGCCCCGCAACGCTGGCTGAAGCATATGTCGAATATGTGACCCAACGTGCATATCTGCGCGACGACACGATGAGCAGTGGGGCCGTGGCGAGCCAACTTCGAGGTAGCACGAACCAAAGCGTGTTTGAAACGCTCGGGGACGGAAACCAGCATCAAGTGTTGCAGGGACTGTGGTCGGAAACATTGGCAAGCAAAAATGTCTCGGCCGGAGCCCAGGATCATACCGCCAGCGGCATCTATCCATTCGCAGCAAGGGCATTCATTCTGGAGGGGCTTACTGCGGGAGACGTACAGATCACCACTGAGATCTCCGGCGCGTCCGCCTCGGAGCTAACCTCATGTAAAATCGACGCTCAGATTTCGCGAGAGGCCATCGTTTGCGCTACTCCCTCGAAAAAGCAGTCACTTTCGGGTATGCTTTGGTCTTGGAGTAAAAAAGAGGATCGCATAATATACAGGCGATTGCGTGAGTGCGCCGCGTCAAAGGTTGCGCGCTGCGTCAAGGCAGGTCGCGGCGCAGTCGCGCAATCGTCATTTGGGCGAAGCCGCCCCGCAGGGAGCCGACGCTCAACCGTTTGGAACAGACGCCGCCGGCCGCCTATGGAGATAAAAGCTTTTGCCGGCCTTTTCGGGGTGGGGTCGACATCAACCCCATCCGCACGCTACAAACCATAGCACCGTTCACCCGTCGTGACCACTGCCGCGTAGCGGCTTTGTCCAACTAACTATTAGCAAGTGTCGCTCGTCAAGAACACCATCGCCAATTACGTCGGCCAGGGCTACATTGTGGCGGTCAATCTCCTCGTTGTACCCCTATATCTGAGGTACCTCGGTCGCGAAGCTTACGGATTGGTCGGGGTCTTTGCCATGCTTCAGGCCTGGTTCCTGATGCTCGACATCGGACTCAGTCCAACCTTGGCGCGGCAGGTGGCTCGCTATCGGGGCGGTGCCATCACCGGCTCTGATCTTCGGCGTCTCTTGCGGGCGATGGAGGGCATCTTCTATTCGATCGGACTCCTCGGTGCGGTCGCCATTGCTGCGGCTTCCGGATTCATTGCGGAGCACTGGCTTCGGGTGGAGCACCTACCGGTTCGTGAGGTCGCTACAAGTGTCCGGCTGATGGCAGTTGCGGTCGCACTTCGCTGGATCGCGGCCATTTATCGTGGCGCGATAGCCGGTTTCGAGGACCAAATTTGGCTGAGCGGCTTCAACATCGTCATCGCCACGATTCGCCCCGCTGGGATCGTTCCTCTCTTTGCTTTCTTTCACCTGGGTATCATCAGCTTCTTTGGTTTCCACGTGATCGTGACAGGACTCGAATGTGCTGGACTCGCATGGAGGACGTACCGTTCGCTCCCGTCGACGACGGATCGAGTCCACTTCTCCGTGGCGCCACTGCGCGGGGTCGTGGGTTTCAGCATGACCATCGCATTTACCAGTATCCTCTGGGTGCTGGCGACGCAGACGGATCGTCTCGTGCTGTCGAAGACTCTCACGCTTCAGGACTTTGGAGTCTTTACGTTGGCGGTCCTGCTCGCCGGAACTATCAACCTTGTCTCATCGCCCATCTCTCAAGCGCTGCTTCCGCGGTTGACGAAGTTGGCGGCCGAAAAGGACGAAGCGGGACTCATGAATGCTTACCTTCATGCGACTCAGTGGACAAGCACGTTGACGGCTCCTGTATGCGTGATGTTTACGTACTTTGCCGAGCCCATTGTATGGGTGTGGACGGGAAGTCGCACTATGGCGTCCGCTGCGGCGCCCGTCATGATTCTGTACTCAATAGGGAATGGGGCCCTTACAATGGGGATATTCCCGTTCTATTTACAATACGCTAAAGGAAACCTCCGACTGCACGTGGCAGGCACCGTCCTATTCCTTTTCGTGCTGCTTCCACTGATCGTGTGGGCATCCCTCACCTATGGTGCTCGTGGAGCTGGAGCCGCATGGGCAATGCATAACGTCATCTTCTGGTTTCCTTGGACCTCGTTCGTGCATCGTCGGCTGACACCTGGGATTCATACGAAGTGGCTGGTCCATCGCGTCTTTCCGAGTTGGCTCGCAAGCGAAACCGTCGGGCTCATCGCGTACCTCAGCTATGATGGCCATGGGGAACGGCTCCGCGTGGCCATGTCCCTTGCAACGGTCGGCACAGTTTGCGCAGTTGCGAGTGCCATCACGCAGCCAGAAGTCAGGCGTCAGGGCGCCCAAATCTTGACGAGAGTGGTGCGTTGGGCGAGGTAGAAGACAAGGCGCACCGAATTCGCGGCAATCCGTGGCCCCCTCCTGGGACGGTCTCGACCTTCCCTTGGTGAACAATTTTAAGCAGATTACCAACCTGCGATAACATCTCCTGTCCAGACTTGGGGCTATCCTAGCGCGCCATGGCGCCCCGTGCTCGCACCTTTTCGGAAATTGTCAACCATTATCCGCGGCTGGATGGTTCCTACAGGTTCCTATAGATGACGGATAAACTCTTCTGCATAGGTTTCCAACTTCAGATTGAGCAGATTCTCGCGATCCGCATCAAGGTCTGCATAAGTCATCTTCGAAATTTGCTCAGGTGTTAAGTTTAAGGAACTCTCCGCCTGACCTCGTGTCACGACGCCGATGCCATAATCGCAATTCAGGACAAAGACCTTGAGAGGTTCCAGCCCGTTGTGTGCCGAGCGCAAAAAACAGATCGTCTTCCATACGTCCCCGCACCACTCCCCGGTCCATTCCTGTACATTCATCCGCGCAGCTTGCTGATAAGACTGGGCACGTTGGGCGGACGCCTCGTGTGGAGGGTTACAATCATGCATAATAATCACGCCTGACGGCGCCAAAAATCTGAGCGATTGCCGCACATCTTCCGCCGATTGCTCATAGGTGTGTAAGGAATCGATAAAGACGACATCAAACAGATGAGGATTGGGCCCCATCGACCTGCTCTCAAAAAAAGAAGTGCTGGTCATCTCAAAGAACTGGGCTCGTATGTTACATGGATTCATCAACGTCCACAAAATTCTCCGAAGAAACGTGAAGGTGAAACTCGGGTCCACGGCGATTTTCTTCGGCGCCTTTATCGGAAAAAAACATCCTCCAGATGCCACGCCGATCTCCAAGTATCGACGCGCATTTGTTTTATCGATTACAGCCTGAATTAATTCTGTACGAAACATATCGCAGCCCCCAATTCCTTCCGAACTTGCTGCCACCAGATTATCGATACCTTTCTGATAACTTATGGTGGTCCCTATTGTCAAGATGTCAACGACGGCTCCCCATCGGGAGCGGTCCAACGGAAGCGGGCCGTCCTCGGATATCCGCCCCTCCTCCAGCGCCCATCTCTATGGAATGTTATTCGATGGACGAGGAGTGACTCGGTGGGCAACCTCGTTGTAGACGGCAAGGAGTTCATCAAGATTTTCTTCAATAGAAAATGACTTTGTCGCCCACGCGCTGTACGCTGCTCGATCGATACAATGAATCCTGTCCCGAACAAACCCCACAACCCGTGCGCGCGTCTGGGGATTCCATTCAAGACCTTCCAGCGTCAGTACATATTCACTATCTTTCATCCTCAACGAGTACTCCCCTATCCCGTCACTCATTAGGAGCGGAAGGCCGGAGAGGGCATACTCAGAGAATTTTCCAGGACTCGCCACTTCGTTCATGAGATGCCGCTCACGAAGCATCAATCCACAATCCGCCGCACAAAGATAGCCCCGGATTTCGGAGTGCGGTGGGTGGAGAATGATGTACCGATGCACACGGTGCTCCTTCAGGGATGGCAGTATGTAGCGTTCATCTCCTTTTTGGGTCAAGACGACCAGGTGAGCAGAGGGGAGTTCCTTCTCAATGAACTGGTAGAGCGAAGAAATGCGTTCCGGTATTTGCCATGCACAATTCAGATTCCCCGAGTAGATTAGGACTGTCGCTCCATCGAGCCCCAACTGTCGTCTCACCCGTTTCCTCTCCCCTGAATCAAAGAAAAAGATTTCGGATGATGCGAACGTGGGATAGATGCCCATGGCTTGCGGGGATTTGTCACACGTATGACGCTGTCGCTTCAGGACAACCTCTTTCAGTTTCTCTGTCACAAACAGAAGCCCATCTGCGCTCCGGATCACCGCCCTTTCCCTCTGGACCATCTTGCGCACGGAATCCTGCAAGATTCCGTGGTACCAGGCAAGCTTTCCTTTGCATCGCGCATACTGGATCTCGCTCTCAAAATCGCCTTCAAACTCACATACAATCGATACTCGGGACCGGCCCACAAATTTCTTCACATGTTCTGCGCATTCGTTCATAAGTTTAGAATGAATTACTGCACGTTTGGCAAAACGAATCCGTGAAAACAGCGCAATCGCCACTAGCCCGGAGAATAGCAGATTGGCGATTCCTGGCAGCTTAAGATACGGAAGGATGATGAGGTCTCGCCCGAGACGCTCGCGCAGTTCTGCAACCGAGTTCGGGCCAATGTACGTAGGTTTCACGAAAAAGGAATACGCCTTATGAAGCGGAATCCTATGCGGCAGGATGAGCGTAACGGGGACTCCCCGCTTTGCGCATGTGAGAACCAGAGACACATAGATTCCCGTGTGCAAGCTTTCTCCCCCAAGGAAAAAGAACTCCGCCGGCTTCTGCGATCGTGAATGATTCACCTCTGACGACTCTGGGTTTGCCAGAACACTCACATTACGCGCCCATGGAACTACGTGATGAACAAAGTCGAGATATAAATCGCGTATCATGTATTTCCACGAAGTCGATGCAAACATCGTTGCCTTCCTAGGAGCTCCTTGGGGTCGCAGGTCTGGACCCTCCTCCAACGTGAACTACCATTGCGCCCGTCCTCCAGGCCCCCGTTCCAGGAGTGCGCAATTTAGCGCGTGAGAAGTCGGTCGATGAATGTGGCACGATGACGCGCAAAGGAAGCCCGGAGATGGCTTGCGTCCTTGTATTTTGGTCTGCCGTTCTAATCAATCGTAGCACAGATCTTTGTATCGCACAAGAACTCGACGGGATCAATGACGTTCGCCCCAGACTCCCGTGCCATATCTATTAATCGTTCCCGATTCTGGCGATGCCGCATGTCGAATGGCTCGCGCTCCATCGGGTGGGGCTGGAATTCGACGGCAGCAAGAGTCCTGACTAGCATTTGCCCTGGATCGAATTCCGGTCCGGTTGGGATCGGAAGGAGGAGGGTCACACTCACACCGCGTTCTGTTAGGGATCGAAGGGCGCGCCCCAGAAGTTGCAGTCCGAGGGCCCTGCCGGTGCCAGAGCCGAGATTGAATTCGCTGCTGGGTCCCATGCGGAACGCGGTCTCACCGTCGAGATACGCGTACCACATGCCGCCGACGACGACTCGATCCGCACCGACGTGTGCTGCGAGAGCGCCGAGTTTGTTGAAAAATGTACAGTGAGGGTGGTCGGTGGCGATGGCGCTGGGGATTGGCGCGCAACCTCCCCCAGTGATGAAGGCCACCGACCCGGCGTTGCCACGTGCAAGAACCTCCTCGGCACGGGGCCAGTACTGCTCGATATGGCTGTCACCGATGAATAGTACGCGCGGGTGCCCGTTCCCAAGGGAGCGAACAGGTTCCCCATCGAGTCTGGAACCCATGAGCGGATACGCCCAGTCACCTCGCGCCTCCACGACCTGCGTCCCCTGTCCCTGCAGCCGGCCTTGCAGGCAGCCGAAAGCGGCCAGAGTGCCGGCTACTGACGGAATGGCAATACCAACAAGCAAGGTGATAGGGACCAACCGTGCCGGATTGAAGCGGATGGGGAGTTCGATCAGGTGGTATGTTGCCATCGATAGCGCAAACGCGGCGACCGCTGCCAACCAACGATACAATGTTGATGGTTCATGTTGCAGGATGCGAAGAAATGACAGCAGTGGCCAGTGCCAAAGGTAAAGCGGATAGCTGATCCGGCCGATGTAAACGAGTGCGCGAACGCTCAGCAATCGATGATTGGACCACGCTTCCGGCCCGGCCGCGATGAGGCAAGCGGTGGACGCCACGGGAATGATTGAACGCCACCCGGGGTAGGGCAGTGCACGATGAAAACTTTCAACGGACCAGACAATTCCGGTGAGGCCCAACGCCGAAAGGACATTTCCAGGCCATCGCGCCGAAAACCTGGGATGCGCATTCCAATGCGCCACGACAGCGCCGGTCATGAGTTCCCAAAACCGCGACGGTGCAAGGAAGAATGCGGCTACCGGACGGTGATTCAAAACGAGCACGTTGAATGCGAAGGACGATGCAAGGATGGCCGCGATGCCCCAACCGATCTTCGTTCGCCGCGCCAGCAGCATCAACACGGCTGGCCAAACGAGGTAGAATTGCTCCTCGACCGCCAGGGACCACAGATGCAGCAGTGGCTTTAGGTCGGCTGCAATATCGAAGTACCCCACTTCCCTCCAGAATACCATGTTCGAAACGAAAGCGGCGCCCGCCCCAACGTGCTTTCCAAGGTTGGTAAACTCGTCGGAAAGTAGCAGCGCCCAGCCAATACCTAGCACGGCGCTGAGAACGGCAATTAGGGCAGGGAAAATTCGTCGCAGCCGCTTCTCGTAGAACCGGGCAAGCGAAAAACTACCTGCGTCCAGATCGGATAGAATAATATTTGAAATCAGGAAACCCGATATGACGAAGAATATGTCAACACCGACAAAGCCGCCGGGGGCTGCAATCGGAAAGGCATGAAAGAAAAGCACGGCAAGGACAGCTACGCCGCGCAGCCCATCGATGTCCGGCCGGTAGGAGAAAGACTCTTGGCGGCGAACCTGGATCTGAATGTCCCCCGTCGATCTTCTATGGTGGTTCAAACATAAACTCGCGGTGGCTGTGGCCTCACGCCTTGAGGCGGGAGAGGGAAAAGTCATGCTGCTGATAGAACTTGTGAATTCGGTACGGTCCTTGGCGCTGTAGATCCCAATGAGAAAGTTACAGCCGTGCCCCACTAGTAGCCTGCGGCGGAAGTCCTTGGACACTCACGACCCGCTACCCAGGGTTACCCGCCCTGGGTCGTGGGTGTCGCGGGCTCGGCTGCTTCGGAGTGTCCAAGGACTTCCGCCGCGAGCTACTAGTGGATCGACGAGTGCGAGTGCGAGCGCTTCGCCACATGTCGCTGGTATGGTGCAGAACGCCCCACGAATAGACCACGTTGAACGTCGTCGGTGGAGTACCGACGGCGCAGTTCCGCCGTGCAGGCAACGGGCCGAGCATCGAAATCGAAAGAGTGCACCGTCGCCCCGAGACGGCGTGCGGCGAGGCTGAACATGCCACTTCCCGAGCCAGCGTCCAAGAAACGCTTGCCGTCGAGAGTCGTCACGCCAAGCATGCCCGTAAGCGAAGCGACCGCTTGTCCTATGCGTTCTTCGTCGACATCGCGAAGAAATCGGCTCCAGTTCTCCCCAAAGTCGAAACGCTCCCCCCGTGCGATCTCTTCCGATGCCTCATTCATGAGACCACCCCGCCAATCCCTTCCGCAAATCCCCACGCGTCATCGGCCCCCGCATCCAGCACATCGTCTTCCTCGATTGCAGCAGCGCCAGCCCGCGGTTCACGCTTCGCATCGCAAACCACCGAGGCGCAAGCACCTTCAACGTGTCCGATAACTTCTCCGGCTCCACCCCGCTTAGCCCCGTGTCGCTCGCCATCGCCTCCACCACCCGTGCCCGATCCGCATCGGTCTGCAGCCGCCCCACGAACCATATCCCGCGTTCGAAAGCGCTCGGTAATCCAGATCCATCGGGTTCTGCGTCCCAAGCAGCACCCCCACCCCAAAGCCCCTCGCCTGCTTCAACAGCGACACCAATGGACGCCGCGTCGGCAGATTCGCTGGGTGCGGCGGGACGAACCCGTACACCTCGTCGAAAACTAGAAGCGCACCCAATTGCCGTGTCCCCGGCTGCGTCCTCACCCACGCCTGAAACTGCTCCAAAACCACCCCGAGCACCAGCATCCGCACGTCGTCGTCCAGATACGCCACGCTCACGATCACTGCCGGCGTTCGACCGTCTGCCCGGGGCGCTAACCACTCGGCAACGTCTAGAGCGCTCCCCCTTCGCCATGCCTCGAACGTCGGCGACGCCAAAAGCGTGTTCAGCGCCGCGGCAAGCCCCTTGCGCTCTCGCCTCGGCAGGAAATCGTCCATTCCCATCGAGCCGATCTCGGCGACCGGCGGACTAAGCAGATCCTCGAGCAGCGCCTTCGCCTCCGGCCCCCTTGCGAGCGGCGCTGGCGGGCCATGCCGCGGGCGGAACGGCCACAGCGGGCATCTGCGGCGGCGAGCGGGAGGCGCGAACTCGGGCTCCGGTGTTGCTGCGTGTCGTGAGCCAGGGTTACGGCGTAGATTGGGCAAGAGGATGTCGACGTCAAAAATTGGAAATTGGTCTCGTCGCTGTGGAAATCATTTTTTCTGCTGCGATGTTTTCATTACCGGCGCTTCGGCACAGAAGAAAGAGAGACGAACATGGCTGTCGGACGGGGGATTTGCGAGGCAGTACCCTCCACGAGGCAGATGGGCTCGAAGCCGTAGCGCCGGTAAAACTCTACGGCTCCAGACTTGGCATCCACTACGAGGCCCACGCATCCCACATCGTTTCGCAGCCTCTCCGCAAGCTCGATGGCGAAACGAAGCAAGACCTTGCCGACGCCCCTACCTCGTGATCGCTCACCCGTCGCCAGGCGCGCGATGCGCAGCACCGGAACAGGGTAGGGCGGCCGGCGCTTCGAACCGACCGCTTCCGCGTCCAATTGACCAGGCGAGACCGTCACAAAGCCTACGATAGCCCCCGCTTCGACCGCCACATAAGTCACTCCTATGTGGTGCTGGTTCTGCCCCGCGTAGCGATGAAAATAGAGATCCAGAGCTTCGTCCCCGGAGCGAAATGCGGTCCGGTCATCCTCGGCGGCGAGGATCCGAACCTCAACGGTCATCGAAGAGCTCTTTTATGGCCTCCGTCGGTTCCGGCGGATTCCCCAGGATGTGGCACACACGTGCCGCGCTGTCGGAATCGAGCACCATTCGTGTAGGTATTCGAGCGTCCTCCGGAAGTGCTTCGAGTGCCTGCAGGTGATGCAGGAGCGCCTGTTCAATCACCCAAGCCTTCGAGACGCCATGAGCGCGCACGTAGCGATCGAGTCGCACCTGTGTTTCGTCAGAAATAAGGGCGGAAAGTTGAACATCAGCCATCACAACGGTCGACAGGGTAGTGCTCGAGGGTTCGCGGTCAAGCGTCGCAAGCGGGGAGAGAAAAAAGCTCCGCGGAAGAGCAGAAGGGAGCACACGGCCGAAAAAAAAACTCTTTGGCGTCTTCCGTGATCGGGAACGCCGGGACAGGGGCCGATCTCGGTGGAGGAGGGAAGATCCCTCCGCCAGAAGAAGGAGTTTCCGCTCGTCGTCGGAGACGTCGTCGATTTCGACAACCCGGATGGGACGTGGGGCCAGAGGCCACGGAGCACCCGCGCGGAGGTGTCGTTTGCGGGTTGTTCCGGACGGCGCATAAGAAGCAGGTCGGCCCGCTGCGGCTGGGTGCCGAAGGGGAATTCGGGGGTTACTTGGAAACACGGGGGACAGCGTTGTTCGACGACGCGGAAAAAAGCAACATGCCAGGCGGTACGCTGTTGGCCCATGGACGACGGAGCCTAGCACGCGATCGCGCTTCAGACAGCATACGCCCGCCATCGATGGGGAAGTTGTAGGCGCGCGAAATGGCCGAGGGCTTCCGATGCCTCATTCATGAGACCACCCCGCCAAACCCTTCCGCAAATCCCCT
>CAITRH010000105.1 GCA_903894755.1 uncultured delta proteobacterium | reverse complement strand
CTGACTTCTTTACGTGGCTCGTCCGGCATTACGATGGGGGGAATTTAGACTTCCTGCCCTACCTGTTGAATTACTGGGCCGACAAGGAGAACGCCAACTACGACGTCATGAACGACCTACGGGCATGGTTTCCGAAGGGCCTCGGCATCGATCCGGCCCAATCCTCGTTCTTCCTCGTCATGAACGTCAGCGCGATCGGCAATGTCGGAAACGTCGTCCTGCACCTCAAACGCGCCCCCGTCGTGACCGCCGTCTCCCCGCTGACCGCACGGCAAAATCAACCTACGACCTTCACCGTGACCGGGAGCGACCTTCCTGCGACGCTCTCCTTCTCCCTCGACGGCTCCACGGACTGCCATCTACTGTTACTGGGAGGTCCCGTCAACCCAGCGAATCCACCGTTCGAATGCACTCCAACCCTGGCGGGGAGCCGTTCCGGTCAGGTCAAGACCGCGGTGGGCGGGACAAAGCTTTTCGACTTCATCGTAAATGTCACGAGTGCCCTCTGCACCGGGTCCGAAACCGCATCCGGAACCTGCGGCAACTGCGGTACCCAGACCCACACGTGCGTCAACGGCCCTTCAGTGGCTCCAAAAGCTTTTCCTTATTGAGCGGGACCTGACCTTGCGCAGTCCCGAAGAGCGGCTGCGCATCCGCAAGGAGCAATCGGCGCCTCTGGTCGAAGCGTTCTTCCAGTGGGTCGACCAGCAGATCGAGGTCGCCCCCCTGGAGTCGCTCCTGCGCAAGGGGCTGGCCTATGCGCGCAATCAGCGGGAGGCCGCGTAGTTATCGTGGCTGGGCGCAAACGGAGACGGCAGTCTAGTGCATCGGTTCACCGTCCATACCGCACGGAGGGTCAAAGGTGCCGTGCCAGCCGACCAGACCCTCCCGAATACATCAACGAAGTATCTTGAGCCCGAGCCGTCGAAACCGGCCACGACACCCTCGACCTCACCGATCAGCACGGACTCTACGGAATGGTCCGCGCCCATCAGGCCGCTAAAAAGTCCCAGCTCCGCCTCGTCGTCGGATGCGAGCTCGCAAATCGAAAAAGAGCTCGCCCTCATCGCCCAACTCGAGGTCGCTCCTTACTTCCTCAGTGTCCACAGCATCGTCGGGATAAACCACATCCAGATCGAAACCCGTGGAAGCGCCGCCAACAGCGCAGTCTATTACTGCCTCGGAGACTTCGAACACGACCGACGGGAAGAAGTCCTTCAAACCATCTATTCGCGCTACGGACGCGACCGGGCCGTCGATGCACTCTCTAGCCTCGTCTCATGGTGGGACTCGCCCGGCGTCGTCGACCCGGTCCGTCTTCGCCAAGCCGGCTTCGATCCCGACGACCCCCTCCTCAAACACGTGTTTGCCATGACCACTGCCGAAGGCTGGCCCGGCTCCATATGAGAGTTGGGTTTGTCTCAGTAGGTTTTTCCTCAGACCCAGACCCTTGAGGCGACAGGTTTCCACACCTTCTCGTCTTGCGATGCAATCCCCGCTATGGCTGACCCCCGGATAGATGAGAGGATACCAAAATGTGCGTCTCCAACGCCTCCGCCAACGCCCGCAGCCTCGGCTCCGCATCTTGCGTCCTCACCACCGCCGCCACCCGACGCGCCGCAGCTGGCTCAAATAACGCCAGCGACGTAAGCGCGGCCTCGCGCACCAAAGCGTACGTATCCCCAAGCGCCACCCGCTCGAGCAACGCCGACGCCTCCTTGGACCTCCCCGAGGCTCCCAGTCGCCCCATGGCCTCCGACGCCAATACCCGAATGGGCCACTCTGGATCGCTCAGCGCTTTTCCAACAGCCCCCAACGCTGCATCACTGGGAAGCCATCCAATTGCACCAAGCGCCACCCTGCGCACCCCATCGTTGCTGTCGCTCACCGCATCGGCCACCGCAGCCGACGCCAACTCGCTCTTCGAACGCCCCAACAATACCACCGCCTTGGTGCGCAATGCTGGGTCCGGATGACGCGCCAATGGTACCACCCGCGGCTCGAGCTCCACCCCCAATGCAGCCACCCGCGCCTTTACTGCTTCCGGTGCATCCCCCCCCACCAGCGGAGCAAACCCACCGTCGGCAAGTGCCCCCAGTACGGCCCGCGCCCCGTCCGCCGACGTCTGCAGCGCAATCGCAGAAACCTGTCCCAGGATGTCCGCGTACTTGACAAACGCCGCCGAACGCTCCGCTGCTCCGTGCCCCCTCGGGACCAGTCCCCGCAAGATCGCCTCGACGTCCAACCCCCCATCCAACCCAGTCATGGGAAGCTCCTCCAACGTGAGTCCGTCGCTCTCTGCACCAGCCTGAGTAAGCTCCACAAGTGCCGCAGCTCCGACATCGCGAAACCCCGCAGAAACCACAGCCTCCGCCATCGCAGGCACCGCAAGACGCGCCACCGTAGGTTCCCGTTTTCCAAGGCGCGCTAGGGCAACGAGAGCCATGGGACGCACCAGCGACTCCCCCTGACGCGCCATCCCCAGCAACGTAGGCGCTTCCGAGGTCGCCCCAAGAGCTCCCAGGGTCCATGCCGCCGCTGCACGCGCCGTAGTTCCGCTTTCCACTGCACTTGCCACGGACGCTACAAGCGGTACCGACGCCGTATCGTGTGCCGACGCAAGCCCCAGCAGGGCTAGCGCTCGCATGCCAGGAGTCCCGTTCTGGACCACGCGACGCAGAACGCGCAGCGCAGTTGCATTGCGAAGACGGGCCAGGGCCCAGACGGACGCTGACGCAACGCCATCGGACAGTCCTACGTCGTCGCCCTCTTTGGGGAAAAGGAGCGCTTCAAAGCGTGGGACAAGAGCGACCTCCCCAAGGCGACCGCAGGCGATCATGGCCCGAGTCCGAAGCGGCACGTCACCCGGCCCGGTGGCAAACGCAAACAGTGGCATCGCTGCGTTCTTGTTGTCGACATAGCCGAGCACGTCGATAGCAACCCGCTGCTGCCCGATGTCGCGGTCCGTCAGCGCGTCGAGGAGCGGCTTCACCGCCCGTGCCCCAATGCGCGCGAGACTGCGACGCGCTTCCTGTCTATCGCTGCCGGTGCCGTGCCGAACGCGCTGCACGAGGCCGAAGGTCAGGTTGCCGTAGATCTCGACCAGCAGACGTCGATAGAGCGGTCGTTGTGGATTGCCGATGGCGAGAGGCAAGAGGTCCTGTTCTAGGGTCTCCAGTGTGCCCCGTCCCAGGTGAATCTGCATGGAGAGACGCGCTGCGCGAGCCACGAGCTCCTCGTCGGGAGCGCCCCGGACCACGCGACGAAACAAGCGGTCCGCATCGTCGACGTCACCTCGGGCCAGCAACAGGTCGGCGAGCTCGAAGTAGACCACGAAGAGGCGCTCGTTCTTGGCCAAGGCCGCACGGAACTGCACGATGGCGCGCTCCGTGTCCTGTTTGGAGCGGTACATGGCCCCCAAGCGACGGTGCCCTTCGGCATCGTCTGGATTGAGCTCCACGGCGCGCTCGGCGTACTTGATAGCGTCGTCGTCTTTGTAGATTTGGAGCGCATAGGTAGCCATGCGCTGATAGAGCTCGCGAGCCCGTTTGGGTTCGACTTGCAGGAGCTTTTCCAGTGTTGCGATAGCCTCGGCGATCTTGTTTTGCTGCACCAGGACCCGTTCGAGCACCAGGTAGGTGTCAGGGTCGCCTGGAGCGAGCTCGACAAGCCGCCGCAGGACTGTTTCGGCTTCGGCGACGCGACGCAGTCGGAGGAGGACTTCCGCAAGGGTTTTGCCAGCGTCGAGGTCGTGCGCAGTGTTTTGAAAGCGGGCAGTGAGCGGCGCGACCTGTTGCTCCAGGGTTCGCTCGAGAGCCCAGACGGCCACGAGACGTCCCCTGCACTCGCGAGCGAGGAGGTTGTCGCCCGATTCTTTGGCTTTGGCGAGCAGCTCGACATAGATGGCGCGGGCTTCTTTGTAGTTTTTCTGTCGTTCGAAGACCTGCGCCAGCTGTTTCTTGATGTTCAGGTCTGCAGGTTCGAGCTGCGCGGCCTCTTTGAGGGCGGCCAGGGCCTCGACGACCATGTCGTGTTCGAGGTACACGGTGCCGAGGGCCGTGAGCGCTTTGGAGCGCGGCTGGATGACGAGCAAGATGCGTTTCCAGGTCGACAGGGCAAGGGGTTTGTTGCCATCCTGGAAATAGCGGTCTCCAAGGTCGACGATATGTGCGGGGTCACCGGTACTTTGTTGTGCAAGGCGTTCGAGGACTTTGAGGGCACGGGCGGCTTCTCCGATGCGTCCATAGAAGTCGGCGACGCGTGCAAGGACATCGTCGTCCCGCCCCGCCCGAGCCTCGAGCTCGCCGAGGAGCCTCAGGGCGCGTGCGCGGTCGCCACGTTGGAGAAGCGCCTCGCACTGCTCGAAAACGAACTGCGGATTGTGAGGAGTGGCGCGGATCAGTGCCTCGTACTCGTTGATCGCCTGGTCTAGCTCTCCGTTGGCCTGGAGCAGTCGGATCCTGCGGAGACGCAGGTCGATGTGGCGAGGATTGACCGCGAGCGCGCGTCCATAGGTCTCGATGGCTTTGGTGACCGCGCCGGTCTCTTCGTAGAGGCCCCCGAGGAGCGCGAGGCGAGCGAAGTCTGTTGGATGCTCGTCTTCGAGCTGTTTGACCAGGACCGGCAGCTGTTGGTCGGCGCGGTAGATTTCCGCGATGATCTCGTAGATTTCGGCGCGCACGGCGGCTTCTTGGCCCGCTGCGGCAAGGGCACGTTTGAGTGTGGCGATGGCGTCTTGTGGCTTGTGGGCACGGGCCTGGGCTCTCCCCAGTTCTTTGAGCGCGGGAGCGAGCGTGCGGTTGTCGCCGGTAGCGGCCGTGACGAGCTCTTTGAATTCGGCTTCCGCACGTTCGAACTCGCCGCGTGCAAAGAGCTCGCGGCCTAGCTCACCGCGGACAAAAAGGCTGGTGGGTTGGAGCTTGACCAGGTCCGAGTGGAACCGCTTGGCGGATTCCCAGTCTTTTTGGTCGAGGGCAAGGCCCATCACGGTACGAAGGACCGGTTCGCGGTCGGCCGTGGGGAGTCGGAGCGCAAGGGCCTGCACGAAGCGCTGACGGGCTTGCACAAGGTCGCCGCGGTCTTGGAGGAGACGCGCGAGAGCGAGCAACGCGGCGGGGTCCTTCGGGTCGAGGGCGACCGCCTTTTCGTAGGTGCGGATGGCGTCGAGGGGACGTGCATCGAGGCGATAGAGGCCGGCCAGTGCGGTGGTGGCTGCGAGCTGGTTAGGCCCTGGTTGGGCGGCGCGAGGTTCGAAGTCGGCGAGGAGCTTGGCGAGGTTCCCGTCGCGTTCGCGGTAAAGCTGGGCGAGGCGCTGAAGAGGAAACGGGGCGCCGGGCTGGGCAAGGACAATCCGAGTGTACCGTTCGATGAGAACGCCCTGTTGGGGGCCTTTGGGTTCGGCGGGGCGGGGCGGGCGGCCAGGGCCAGGGCCAGGATTGACCGGGGGACGGCGCCGTCCTCGCGGGTCGAAGTCTTGGGCGTTGGCGGCGGAGACGAACGAGAGACCAAGAGCGAGCAGGACGAAGAAACGGGAGGGGCGCACGGTAGGGGGAGGTTAGATCGCGCGGAGGCGCAGCGCACCGGGTTTGGCAGAAGTTCAGCGGGAAGGGGGCGCTTTGGAGCGGCTCACCCTTCGGTACTCGGAGACCACGCGCTCGGCCTCCCGGCCACGCACGCACCGATAACACAACCTCGCATCTTCATCGGCCAACGCATCGAGACGCTTGCCGCACTTGACACACAGTCCCTCGTCGAGCCGACGTCGTGTTTCGGTGAGGTCGCGCTGACGTCGAAACACCCACTGGACCAGCATCTCGCGGTCGGCCGGGCGGACATTTTCAAAACACAAGCCCACGAAGCTTGGGCCATCGGGTTGCGGTGGAGGCTGGACTCGGACCACCCGAGCGTCGAGGCCAACCGGACGAGGGGGACCCAGGTCGAGAGCTATCCGAAGGAGCGCCCCGCTGGGCGGCGGAGTCTTCGAGGTAAACGCCAGTCCTCCTCCGCTCAGGTCCCGCACGTACTCACGGACTGGACGCGACCCAGGCTTCGAGGAGCGAAGCAAGTACATAAACCCAAGGTCGCCCTCTTCGCCAAACACCGCCACGTCGCGAATCGGCACCCGCACCCATTGGCGCCGCTGGCTCTCGTCACCCACGCTTTCCAGGTCGTTCCCACCGGCAAGCACACGAAGCCAGCGCTCCGTGGCGCGCCGATCCTCCCGGTCCGCAACCCACCGCCCCAGTCGCCACAGGCCGAGGATGGCTGCCGCGATGAGGAGGATGTTGCGCAGGATATGCTCCTGCTGGTCGGTCATCACCCGACCGAAGGCATCACTGATGCGATTGAGTTTTTCCGACGGGACTTCCTCAGGGGCGATCCCTACGTGGGCGAGGAGCCGCAGGAGCGGGCGAGCAATCAGTTGAGTTCCCGTTTGTCAGGGGCCGGTGACTCGAGGAACACCGCGGTGACTTCGCGTTCGAGTGCCGCGAGGAGCGTCTCTTCGAGCAGGTCGACGGTGCCTGCGGCGCGCTCGACGTTGCGTTGGTAGACGAAGACGCGGGCCGTAGGCAGACCTCCCTCGACCAGCGGGGGGGAGTCGAGCACGAGGAGCGTGCGTGGATCGATCCCGTCGACCACGAACTCGGCGCCTGGGATGTCCACGACGTAGACCTCGGCTTCGTGGACATAACGCGCCAAGACAGCGTCGAGCTTTTCAATGACGCTGCGGACGATGATGGCGAAGACCTCTGGGTTAGGGGCCCAAGGGGGCGCGGGATGAACGAGGTCGAGGGAGCGGGCTCTGAGGAATGCCTCGGTGGCTCCGCGCACGTCGCCTTGGTCGTCTCGGACCAGCCCCAAGTAGTACTGGGAGTCGGCGTGGGAAGGGTCTTTGCGTGCGGCCTCTTCGATGAGTGGAGCGGCGCGTTCGACATCACCGAGCTCGTAGTAGGCGCGGCCGATGAGGAACACGTAGGTTTGGTTGTCGAATGGCCCCTCGGGGATAAGCTTCATTGCGCGTTTTGCTTCCTCGATGTCTCCCTTCGCCACGAATGCATCCACTTTCAAGAGGACACAGTCCGCGATCTCCTCATCGGTCTCGGCGTAGTCAAGGGCCTCGTCGCATTGCGCGATGGCCGCATCCCAATCGCCGATGGGATGGATCAGGACCTCGGCTGCGTTGAGCATGGCCTCGAAATAGGTTTCATCGATGGCGATGGCCTGGCGGTAATGTTCAAGGGCTTCCTCGGCTTCCCCGTCGAGAGCGGAGGCGAAGCCGAGGAGATTGTGGACCTCAGGGTTGTTGGGGTCGATTTCAAGGGCGCGACGCGCACAAGCGATCGCTCCGGACGCATCCCCTTTTTGCGCCAGGTCCCATCCGCGTTCCTTATGAGCAGTAAATTGATCCATTGGGTTGCGCCATGAGTTTCGCCGGAGATTGCCCCCGGCGGAAGGGGACCGGTACCACGGATTGAAGCAAAGGTGGTCGCTTGAGACCTTTGCTTCAGAACAGCATGACATCGCCTGCACTTTGCGCCGGCTCGTCTGGGGGGATGCTCGGCATCTGCGGCGGCGCCTGTTCGACGGCCATCGGAACGGAGTCGGAGGCCGTCGGATTTGCGCTCAGACCAAGACGTTCGGCGTCTCCCGTGGCCCGGTCCACCATCCCTTCGAGCTTCATGAGGTCTTGGGCCATCGGATCCTGAAACTGCATGACCGAGAGGGCGCTCTGGGACATCTCCAGAATCCGTTCCACACGAGCCTGCGCCTGCTCCATGGCGGAGCGGGTCGCGCTCAGGAGCTCCGCAAAGACCCTCGCGGTTTCGGCCTGGCGCTCGGCAAAATGGAGCGAGAACTCGTCCGATGTGCGATGGATGGCTCCTGCCTGCTTGGCGATTTCGGGAAGCACGCGGACAAGCTCCGCAGCGATCCTGGCGATGTTCGAGTTGGCATTGGCAATCTCCTCGCTGACCGTGTTCATCTCGTTGGTGATCACACTCAGCGCATTGCCGCGGGTCCCGAGATGGGCGCACTCAATGCGCGCGTTGATGCTCAGTAGGCGCGACTGGAACGCGATGCGGTCGATGTCACGAGCCAGCTTGACGATGTCCGTGGTGAGCGTGGCCGCGAAGTCTGCCGCACGCTCCTGAGCGCTCGTGTGTCCGACGAGCTCGCCGACGAAGACCGAAACCTCGCGCGTTTGAGCCGCTATGGAGGCCCCGATCCCCTCGCCCCCCTCGTGTGCGTCCGCATCGATACGTCCCACGATGCGCTGCTGGTCGGAAACCTGCTCTCGCGCCTCTTTGACGATGTTACCGATGGCTTGGCCGGCGTTGTAGACGGCATTGCCTGAGATCTCGACGGCCCGATGGACACAGGCGCCGACATCCTTTCGACAACGGTCCAAAATCTCCCGAAGTCCCCCTGCGGGGGGGCTAAAAGGGGCTGCGCCCCTACGCTCCCGGTGGTCGCTACCCCTGGCAGGATTCGACGCCGTCACCGCCGATGCACGGTCCGTTTGCTCTGCGCGTGCCAACACTGTGTTCCTCCTGGGCCCCCATGCACGGACGCGTGAAAGCGCCGCTCAAGCGGTCAGTTTTTTTGCCGCGGCAATGAGCAGCGCCGCCTTGAAAGGCTTGACTATCCACCCCTTTGCGCCCGCTTGTTTTGCCTTCTCAATGAGCCCAGGCTGCCCCTCGGTGGTCAACATGACCACGGGAATAGTGGCGAAACGAGGATCCTCCTTGACCTTCTGAAGCATCTCGATGCCGTTGAGACGGGGCATGTTGACATCGCAGATCACCATGGCAATTCCAGGCGTCCGCTGAATCGTATCGTACCCATCCACCCCATCGACAGCCTCGACAATCTCGAAGCCCGCCTGGCTCAACGCCAGACCCACCTGCTGCCGCACCGTGGCCGAGTCATCTACCACCAGGATCTTCTTGCCCATCATCGTCTCCCGTTCTTAGGCCGCTCAAAAAAACTCGAGCTCGCCCTCCTGCAACCCAGCATCGCCCTCTTCCACCAACTCGAACCCATCCACCACCATCGCATCAAGAAACGCCTGCAGTGACCCGTCGGCGTGACGAAAAGCTGAGCACAAAGTGATGATCTTGGGACGCGTCCTATGATGAATGGCGTGCCCCGTCACCACCGACGGCGTCGAAATACCTAGCGTCACTCCGAAACGCAAAAGCTGGTTCTTTAGCCGCCCTAAAAGCTGGTTTGCAAACTCCCCCGCCCAATCGCACACCTGAGCGTCCGTTACCTCCCCGCCCCGAAGCTCCTGTGGCAAAAGCGCGCGCATCACCCCCTGGTGCGCCGTGATCACCAGCGCCCCTCGCACAGGCTCGGACATGAACCCCAACGTGGCCGCGATGTCATGCTGGGCTCCCTCAATCTCCCCGTCCGCCACAAACTCCACCGGAGCCTCCACCGACGCCAACAGCGCCGACGTGCAGTCCCGAAGCGTCTCCCCCAAACGCTGAATTGATTCCTCGTTCATCCCTTCGATCCTCCTCACTCCACCATCGCTCGTTCCAAAGCTTGCCCCGGAGGCTACGGCAAAACCGGCAATGCCCGCAAGAGCTCCCCAGGAATCCTTCGGTCCTCAGCGCCGTTCACGACGCCTCAACGCCAACCTCTCCGCCGCTGTCAGCGGACGCTCCCCGGGAGACGCGGCAGGTGCCGTGGGTCCCTCCATCGGCGCAGGACCGGACCGAACCACCACCGGCGGAGCCCCCCCCGTCCCATGCGCATTCAGGTCACGCGACACGCCCCCGCGCGCTCTCCTAGCCGCTAAAACGTCGCGCAGACGCCCCTGCTCCTCTGCCTGCATCGCCGCCGCCTGCGCCATGTCCCGCCCGCGCTCCGCACGACGCTCCGCCCCCTTCACGCGCCATCCCCGAACCCGGTCCGACACCGACGTAAACACCGAAGGCACCCCCAATCGACGCGCCCCCACCGCAAAAAGCAGCGAGAGCCCCCCCACCAACACCAGCGGCGCCCCTAGCGGCGTGTACGCAAACCTGCGGGCCCCGCGATCATCGAAAAGCCCCGCCAACGTGTCCCGCACCTTGCCCCCGGTAAGCGCCGCAATACGCGTCAAAAGCGCTCGATCACTCCCCGTCGGCCGCAGCTCTTCGCCCGCTGTCAACACCGCCCCCGTTGTCCCCACCGCCTCTCGCGTCGCCTCGTCGCTCGCTGTCGCTACATAGGTCCCTGGACGCGTCAACGGCACCGTCGCCGCATACCTCCCCGCCCCCACCGCCTCGAGCGGCACATCGCGCGAAAACCCATCGGGCCCCGCTACATGCACCACCAGCCTCCGAAACGTCTGCGCCCGCCCGTCATCGCCCACCACGTCCGCCCGCACATGAAGCTCCCCCCCCGACGCATCGCTCTCCAGCCGCACCCTCGGGTCATCGGCCTTGCGCGCCATCTCGCGCCCAAGCTGCCCAAACAACTTCGCCCCATCCCCCCACGTCAGCCACCGCGCCCCCCAACGATCCTTGTAATCGCTCGTAAAAACCGCCGCGTGCCCGATGCCCACAGACCACGTCGACAACACCGGATCCCCCTCGGGCCCCGTCAAAAGACGCGTCGCCCTCGGCTTCGCCACCGTCACCACATAGCCCTTCAGCATCGGCGCCTGCGCCCAGTCGATCGCCCGAAGCGACGCCGTCGAAGCACCTCCCAAGCTCACCTTGAAGTCCTCTTCGTGGATCGCACTCTTCGCCGCCAAGATCGTCTCCTGCGTGAACACCGCAGGAAGCTTTGTAGCGTCCTCGATCAGGTAAAACCTCCCGCTCCCGATCTTCGAAAGCACCTCGAGCTCCGGCGTGTCGGACCCGCGCCCTAGCGAGATCACACTCGTCGTGATCCCGCGTTCAAAGGCCCGCTTCACCAGCGCACGGCATCCCGTAATCTGCTCGGCATCGCCCCCGTCGGCGAAGAGAAGCACGTGCTTCAAGTTCACCTTCTCGCCCTCCAGCGCCGCATACGCCGCCTGAAGCGAAAGGTCCGTGTAGATCCCTCCGCCGCCAGGTCCAACCGCGCGAATCCTCTCGCCGATGGCCGTCGCGTCGTTCACCGGCCCCATCGGGATAGTCCACGCCACCAGCGTATCGACATGCTCCACACCAAGCCGATCGCCCGGGCCAAGCAGCGACGCGCTCCGGGCCGACGCCTCGTTCGCTAGCGCGAGTTTGGTCTGTCCCCCCACCATCGCCCCCATCGAGCCCGAGTAGTCGATGGCGATCACCTCGGCCAGCGACGCACGCCGCTTCTCCTGTTTCAGATCGAACGACACCGGCGAGACCTCCTCGATCGGCGTGCGCGCATATCCCCCAGGACCAAGCGATCGATCGCCCCCCATCAACACGAGCCCGCCTCCAAGGTCGCGGGCGTAACTCGCCAAGGCGTCGATCTGGGTGGTCGCCAGATCGCTTGCGCGGATATCGCCCATCACCACCAGATCGTACGCAGCCAGCTCGCCCAGATCCCCCGGGACGCCCGTTGCCCCACGCGTAAACACATGAAATCCGCTCGCTTCCAGGGCCGCCTTCATCGGGGCTCCTTTGCCGTCCCCGTCGAGCACCAACGCGATCGTAGGCCCGCGCACCTTCACGAAGGCACTGCCGGTGTTGTCCTCCGGGGAACCATCGGCCGCCGGATCGAGCGCCGTGATCTCCACGTCGTAACGGTGCAGTCCAGGCTCGCTGGCCAACTCGGGAATGCGTCGCACGTCCTCGCCCTTCTGGATCCGGGTCCTCCCTTTCTGCACGAGCACCCCGTCGCGCAGCACGCGGATCTCGACGTCGGTATCCATGGCGCTCGACGTCACGACGCGCAGGTCGATGGTCTCTCCTTCGTTGGCTCTGGGAGACGCACGCACCGCAGCTATCCGCACGTCGGGGACGTTCTTCTGTTCCAACACGACGACGTCCACGGGCACGTCGGCAGCCAGAGCAGCGGCGGCACCTGCGAGGGCGTCTCCACGCGTTTGCACTCCGTCGGAAAGCACCACGACGCGTCCTGCGCTGTCCGAAGGGAGCTCGGCTAGCGCGCGACGTATGGCCGCTTCGAGGTCGGTCCCATCGCGTCCCACTTCGATCCGTTGCGCTGGGGGAACGTCGCTCTTGGGACGAGGCGGATCCTCGGTGACGGCCTCGGAAGCAAACACCACGGTGCCGACGCGATCGTCCTTGCGCATTCCGAGCTCGGCGACCCGCAGCTCGCTCGAAAGACGCTTGTCGACACCAGGAACGAGATCGATCGAGCGCGATCGATCGAGCGCCAGGATCACGGTCATTCGATCGAGGGGACGTCCCAGTTCAGGCTCGGCGACGGCAAGGCAGGACGCGAGCACCGCGATGGCCGACAGCGCGGTCACCAAGGCTCGTCGCGTTGTGCCCATGCGCCGCGGGAGTGCACTGAGACGAACGCCTACGAAGAGACCTGCCGCTGCAACCAGCAGCAACCACCACGGATGGTAGAAACGCAAGTACGTCTCGCGCAGCGCTCCCAGGTGGACCAGCCCCTGGTAAACGAGGGGCATGGACGCAAACAGTGCGACGAGCAAGCCGCCTCCAGCCAGCACGCGCCGGCGACGTCCCAGGAACGCCACCAGCACGGCGACGAGCGCGAAGGCGACGCCGAGAGCTAGAAACAGGATGCGGTTCATCGCATGGTGTCCGATTTCGCCGCGCTAAGTGGAGGGGAGGGTGGCTGTTCTTACACCACAACGGTCACTATTGCGCTCGGCGGGCTCTCTTTGCCGCCCGCGCCAAGTGCCACGATCCGAAAGCTCAGTGCAACTCCCCGCGGCTGCTCCGTCAGCGTCACTTTCGATCCTGTCACCTGCGCGACGGCATGGAACGTCTCGGGCTTCTGAGGCGTGTCGGTCACCTCTACGCGATGCCCTTGAACCGCCTTTGAACGCGGCGCGTTCCAGTGGAGATCGACCTCTTGCTCGAGATCGCCAAGCGACCCGGACACTCCGGTCGGCGCCTTGAGATCGGCGTGACGCACGGGGGCCTTGCGAGGGATAAACCCCGTGCTCCGTAGTTTCCGCTCGTCGCCCGCACTTTGCGCTTCGTTGCCCTTGGCGGCGCGGGTGATGGTGTCATGGAGCACCTGTCGAGCATGCCGCATGTCGGCCGTCGCGTTGGAAGCCGCTGCAGCGGCCTCGACGTCGGCCTTGCGCTTCGTATCGAAGTCATCGGCAGCCGCAACGAGTTCGGCTGGAGAAACGACGGGGTTCGGGAACGCTAGATTGCCGTCAAGTCCTGTGGCTATGGCGCGGCCCATGGTCGAGAGTTCTTCGTCCGTAAGCTGCGCGAGGTGAAGCTCTGCTTGTACGTTTGCCATGCGCGGCAGTGTCGCACGCTCGGGGGCCCCGGTCGATGCGGTTCATGCTCGCGTAGGGGCGCGAGCTCCCTACCTTGCTGCGTCGTAGGATCGTGCTGCGCCAAAAGCTCCCTACCTTGCTGCGTCGTAGGATCGTGCTGCGCCAAAAGCTCCCTACCTTGCTGCGTCGTAGGGTGAAGCGGAGACAAAAGCTCCCTACTTCGTTGCGTCGTAGGATCGTGCTGCGCCAAAAGCTCCCTACTTCGTTGCGTCACAGGGTCGATCGGCGACAAAAGCTCCCTACTTCGTTGCGTCACAGGGTCGATCGG
>CAITRH010000104.1 GCA_903894755.1 uncultured delta proteobacterium | reverse complement strand
CTTAGCGGTGACCCTACAAGGCTACGTCAAGTTCTCACCAATCTGCTAGGCAACGCCATCAAGTTCACCGCTCACGGCGAGGTGGTACTTGGAGTTCATTGCGTGGAGTCGGACAGCACGCAGCAGACGCTCCGCTTCGAGGTCCATGATACGGGCATAGGCATTGCTCCGGAGACTCTGGCGACGCTATTTCGCCCTTTTGCACAGGGGGACAGTTCTATTGCGCGACGCTTTGGGGGGACTGGACTTGGATTGGCCATCTCCAAGCAGCTGGTGGAGCTCATTGGAGGTACGTTTCACGTCCGAAGCGACCTTGGTGTGGGGTCCGTATTTTCTTTTACTGCCAGTTTTCCGCAGGTGGTCGAAGAGCAACCGGAGCCCACCAAGGAGAAGCGGGATCACCCGGGGGTCTTCCAGGGGGCGCGCATTCTGTTAGCGGAGGACAACGAGACGAACCAAGAGGTTGCGTCGATCATGCTGACCTATCTGGGTTGCGCTGTTCAGGTTGTGGCCAATGGCATCGAGGCACTCAATGCGCTTGCGTCGGCTGATTTCGACCTGGTGCTCATGGATGTACAGATGCCCGAGTTGGATGGGTTTGAGGCGACTCGGCGACTTCGTGAGCGTTGCGCAACGGGGGTTCGAGTCCCTGTGATTGCGCTGACTGCGCATGCGATGCGAGGGTTCCGTCAGCAGTGCGTGGAAGCTGGAATGGACGACTATCTGTGCAAGCCTATTGATCGAGGGGAGCTGGCGCGGTGCCTGGGGCAATGGCTGCGCCTTGGTGAGGGACGTTCCTAGACGGCAAGTGGCGAGAGGCGGAAGGGGGAAAAGCGAATTCCCAAGTCCCAAACCCTGGTCTTCATCCCGGCAAGCGGCTATACTGCTCGCGTGTCCTTCGATTGGGATGAAGCCAAACGCGAAACGAACATCCAGCGCCACGGTCTGGACTTCGTTGATGTCTGGGAGGTTTTTCGCACCCCCATGCTTACCGTTCCAGATACTCGAGAGGTCTACGGTGAGGATCGAACGGTAGGAATCGGCTTCCTTCGTTCCCTTGTGGTTGTCATCATCTTCACCGAGCGAGACCCAGATATTGTCAGGGTTATTTCCCTAAGAAAGGCTACCAGCCATGAGCGACAGCGTCTTAATGCCTATCTCCAAAACCGACTGGGCTAAGGTCGCGGCACTCTCCGATGCCGAGATCGACACTTCCGATGTCTCGCTCCTTGACGACGCCTTCTTCGCGCGGGCCACGGTGCGGATGCCGAATCGACCGCTGGCCGAGGTCACGCTCCACATCGACCCCCTCATCCTCCGCTGGTTTCAGAATCAGAGCACACAGTACGAGCGCCTCATCAATGCAGCGCTTCGAATCTATGTAGATGCCCACACTTCATACGACCTTTCACGTGACAAAAGCGTCTAAACCCACGAGCCAACCACCGCCGCGTTGTGCTTCCGACCCGTTCGTAAGGTAGATTCGTCGCTTTCAGGGTCGATTACGATTTTTGTGGCTTCTGCTCCACACACTCCGGTGCTACACGGACCCGATGGAGGTACGGCTCGAAAACCACATCTTGTCCTCGTGGCACTACACGCCCGATGTCTGGCCCCCTCTGGTGGCGTCCATTTTCATGGCGGTGGTTGCCCTGTACGCCGGCAAGGCCGCCAATGCTCGCGCCATCGCGATCTTCCGTGTCTTTGTCTCGATGCTCTCCCTGTTCGCGCTTTGTTACGCCCTGGAGCTCTCCGCATCGTCGCTCGATCTCAAAGTTACCCTTCGCAACCTTCGTGTGCTGGTCGATCGTCCCTTCGCTCCGTTCCCCTTAGCGCTCACTCTCGCCTACCTGGGACGTCCTCTGACGCGACGGATGTTTCTCTCCCTGTTTGTCATTCCTTGCATCAGTGTGCTCTTGACCATCAAGGACCCGTATCGGCTGTTTCGCTACGACTTCTTCATCGCGGCTTCCGGACCTGTGGAGACGTTGTTTTTTAGCCGCGGCCCTTGGTT
>CAITRH010000103.1 GCA_903894755.1 uncultured delta proteobacterium | reverse complement strand
CGAGGCGTTCGCCGAGGGCGCGGTCGAAGGCTGGTACGTTGAAGGCACCGGCGTCGTCGACCATGCGGAACGTCACGATCCGTCGCCCGGCCTCGTCGGCGATCGTGTGGTGGCGAGGACTTCGTGGACCACGGCGCGCAAGAAGTCTGGGGGGCCTGCGATCGGGGCGTAGGCGGCCCAGGTACGTCCTCGGTGGGACGGATCGCCATTGGATTACCTAGCCCCGCCAGCACTGCGCTGTCCGAGCGTGATGGCGCAGTTGTGCCCTCGTCGCGCTTTGAGTCGGTAGAACTTGTCGCGCAAATAGCCTTTTTTCGTGTGGGCTGCGGCCTGCGCGGCCAGACAAAGCATCCTGGAGCACCTTCAACACCCGGTTCCGATCGCCGGTGCGGTCGGCGATCCATGCGGACCGATGGCGTGTGACATCGGTTCGATCCACGTGTCCATCTCGAGGATTTCCGCGGCGACTTTCTCCGAGGTCTCCACGGTGCACGAAGGTGACAGCGCCGATTCGGTGAGCCGTTTGGCGAACAGGTCGAACGGATGGCGCATGGGAAGGACGCGGCAATACCATCGCGGTGAGAAGTCGGTGAGAAGTCGGTGCGCGTTCGGTGTTGACAACCTCGCGCCCCGATGGTCCCCTCGCCTGCAAATGATCCAGGGGCCAAGCGACGAAGCAGGCGACGGCGTGAAGAACGCACGACCGACCGCCGAGCCGCATGTAGGTGTCGCCCCCGTCCCCCACACATCAGGTACAGATGTAAACAGCCCGCCCTCGAGCGATTTCCCGAGAAAAACGTATCGGGAAGAGGGACCGGCCTATCCGGGGGATACGTCGGCCTATCCGGAGGACACGTCGGCCTATCCGGAGGACACGTCGGCCTATCCGGAGGACACGCCCTCCTATCGCGAGGAGAGGCCGGTCTATCGCAACGAGACGAGCGCCTGTCGGTCGGAGACGTCGTCGTGTCCCCACGACACGACCGCGTCACCAATAGAGAGGCGCTCCTATCGGCGGGACACGCCGGCGACCCCCCACAACTCGAAGCAACAGGAGAACAGAACATGGAAAACCGAGTAGGCGACCACCTTCCAAGCAGCGCAGACATCGACACATGGGTCCAAGGAATGAAGGAGCTGAAGAGCAAGCTCGAACAGTACTGCGTCGACCTGACCGCCGAGGAACGCCAGCGCGTCCCCAAGCTGCAAGGCGGGGGCGAAGAGATCGCACGGCTCGTAGGGAAACTCCTGGGAGACCACGGCATCACGCTGCCCGACGTGTCGGCCGCAGGCATCGAAGCGGACCTGACCTTGGCGGCTCGCCTCGCTCCGGTTCGTGAGGTTCTCACGCAGGTGCTGCAGACGGTCAACGACACGATGCTCGAGGCCTACGGGGAGGCGTGGTGGGCAGCGACGGCAGGGTATACGGCGCTGTCGCGGATGTCAGGCGGGAACGCGCGTCTCGAAAGCGACTTGAAGCCCGCGCGTGAATACTTCCGCCGTGGCAAGACGAAGAAGAAGGGAGCTGCCACTTCGCCTGCCGGTGGGGGAACTGCCACACCGACTACTGGCCCTACTGGCGGGGGAACCACCAAGTGAAGCGGTCCCACTGGGCGCCGCTCGCGCTTCTGGTCGCCCTCGAAGCAACGGCGTGCACCGCCCACGTCCCGCCGTCCGAGCCGCACACCACCGTCGGCACCGTACTCCCCATACGTCGCGAGCCCACCATGACCGGGACCATCGTGTCCATTCCCACGCCTGGAAGCGTAACCCTGGTGGACGTTTGGTCGACGACCTGCGCCCCGTGCCTTGCGACCATGCCTGAAATCGAGGCGATGTGGCGAGCGCACAAAGGGGCTGGCTTGCGCGTCATCGGGGTGGCCGTCGACGACAACCCCGGGCTCGTGGACAAGAAGGTACGGGAACTGGGCATTACCTATCCCATCGTGATGGACCCGTCTGGGATCCTCCGGGGCGCGCTGCGCGTCACCGAGCTTCCCGGGGCCTTCGTGGTGGATCGGACAGGCAAGGTGCGGGTGTACCGAGAGGGGGGAGATGGCAGCGACCGTCGGGCGCTGCGCGACGCTGTAGAGGCACTGTTGGCGGAGGAAAAGAAATGAAACGGACAATGGCCCTGGGAGCTCTCGTGGCGCTGGCTGGATGCGCGGAGAGCCCGATGCAGGCAAAAACCCCGAGCGCGGCAACGGATCAACAAGCCACCTGCCGCGCGGCGAAGGACCCGAACAACCCGCTTATTGTCGAGTGGCCTGGCACGTCGCGCACGGCGTTGTCGGCGGCCAGCCAACGGGGGCTCGTGGTGGTCTCCTAT
>CAITRH010000102.1 GCA_903894755.1 uncultured delta proteobacterium | reverse complement strand
CCCACCACCACCTGCGAATAACAGGGACCTCGCCAATGCCCCAGCGCTGCAGCACCGCGTCGAGCCTCGTCCACCACCCGGCGCTCGTCGTCTGTGGAAAGCCCCGATGGGAACACCTCTGCGATCATCACGCCCAGGGGTCTCTTCCCTGCAACGGTGATGCGCTCGGTGACGCAATAGTTGACCAGTTGCCCCTTCTCGATCCAGCCGTTGACCGAGTATTCCCGTCCTTCGAGCCACGCCTCCACCACCACAGTTGGAAGCCCTACAGAGGCCGAGTGGGCATAGGCATCGGAAAACGCGTGGGTCAGCTCCTCAGGGGAGTCCACCCGGGCCACGCCCCGCTGCCCCCAACCACGCGACGGTTTGACCACCAGTGGAAACCCGTGCTCCTCGGCAAACGCCAACGCCTGCTCAACCCCCGTGCAGGCAGCAAACGCGGGAACGGCCACTCCACCCGCTTGGTACGCTGCCCTCATCGTGTCCTTGTCTTGGCAGCGCCGCACGGTCTCGGGATCCGCATAGAAAGGGAGCTTCAAACGCGCTGCAACCTCCGCGGTCGCCTTGAGCGCTACCTCGCTCCCCGTGGTGGTCACCGCAGATATCCCCGCGCGCTCCACAAGTGCCACCAACCCGTCCGCGTCGCTCGTGGAAACTACCTCGAAGTCGTTGCAATAGGCGACTCCCACAGCGTGCGGATTCAGGTCCGCCCCAAGTACCGACAACCCCAAGGCCCGCGCCCGCCGTATCAGCGATAGCTGCGGAAAGCCGCAGCCAACAATGAGCAATCGGTCACTCACGAGACCTCCTCGGGACTGGCAAACAGCTGTGTGTCAGTGTCGTCGGTGTCGCTCGAATCGGATGGAAGCGACACTCGTTGCAGTTGGTCCATGTCCTGCGTGTCGTCGAAGTTCACCCGCTCCGCAACGTTGTACAGGGGACGCGCCTGCGCCTGTACGTAGATGCGCGCGATGTACTCCCCTATCACCGACAGCGCCATCAGCTGCATGCCCGACAACACCACCACCGCTGCAAACACCGAGGGCCATCCAAGAATGCCAAAGTCCCACACAAGCTTGCGCACGATGGTCCAGGCCCCTAGGACAAAGCCTCCAAACGCAAAGAAGAAGCCTAGTGTCCCAATGTAACGGAGTGGCTTCGAGGAGAACCCCACCAAGAGATCGAACGTGTGATTGAGAAGCTTCGTGAAGTTGTACTTGGTCGCCCCCGCCGCACGCGCCGCATGCGCCACACGCACGACCCCAATGCGTGCCCCGCTCCACACAATGAGTGCACTGAAGAACTTGCGACGCTCAGGAAGCGCCGCCACTAGCCGCGCTATCGGAGCGCTCATCAGACGAAATGTGGAAACGTCCTCGGGTAGCTCTATCTCCATCATTGACCGCATCCCCCATTGCATCGCCCGGGACGCTAGAATCCGAAAGATAGCGTCCTGACGCCCCTCGCGCAGTCCATACACCACGTCAAAGCCCTCGCGACGCTTGGCGATCAGCTTCGGGATCTCTTCGGGCGGATTCTGTAGATCCCCATCCATCTGGATCAGCCACTTGCCACGTGCATTGAGATACAACGCCTCGACAGCCGCCTCTTGCCCGTAGTTTCGACTGAACCGAACCACTCGAATGCGTGGCTCCGCCCCTGCAAGACGACGTAGTATCACGGGCGTCCTGTCCCTCGAGCCGTCGTCTACAAACAGGATCTCAAAGGGCTCCCCCACAGCCTCCATCACCGCAAGGGTGCGACGTACCAGCGCTTCGACGTTGTCCTCCTCGTTGAAAACAGGAACCACTACGCTGTAGGTGGGACGGCTCGAAGTCATGACGACATCCAAGCGTCGGCGAGCGCCTCTATCACGCAGTCTTGCTCAGCGTCGGTCAGCGTGGGAAAAAGTGGAATGGACAACGTGCGATCCCCAAGCTCCTCGGCCATGGGAAAAGAACCTGGTGCCAGTTTGAGACGCTCCTTCAAGTAGGTCAGCGTGTGGATAGCTCGATAGTTGACTGCAGTCCCGATACCAAGCGCCCCAAGACGCGTCAGGATCGCATCGCGCCGTCCTGGTGGAGCATGCACGGTAAACAAGTGATGGCTGCTGGTCCCGCGACGCTCGATGAACCAAGGCACGTTGCCAGGACTTGGTCCCCGCAGGTCGGCAATCGCTTCAGGGAGATTGCGCTCGTAACGATCCACCAGGGCCTGACGCCGCGCCCTCTTGGCCTCTACTTTGAGAAGCTGAGGACGAAGCAATGCCGCATCTAGATCGGTCAGGTTGCACTTGTACCCGAGCTCCACGAGATCCCAGTGCTGGTAGGTTCCGCCATGACGGTCGGTCGCTGCCTTGGAAACCCCGTGGTTGCGAAGCCGACGCAGACGGCTTGCACGAGACGCATCACGGGTCACTACCGCGCCTCCATCGCCACTGGTGAGGTTCTTGGTGGCGTAAAAGGAAAACACTGCCGCGTCGCTTTGATCGCCTGGACGGAGCCCGTCGCGCTCCATCTCGATGCCGTGTGCGGAGTCTTCCAGAATAAACAGGCCATGGGCATCGGCCAGCTCACGCAGCGCACGTAGATCCGCCAGCTGACCATACAGGTGCACCGGCAGAATCCCCTTGGTGCGCGGACCTATCGCCGCTCGTACCGCCGCAGGATCGATCAGCCCCGTGCTTGGCTCGATGTCCACCAGTACCGGCGTCGCACCAAGATGAAGGATTGCACTGGCAGTTGCCACAAAGGTCATCGGAGTCGTGATGACTTCGTCGCCTGGCCCTATGTCAAAGGATCGAAGCGCCGCAAGCAACCCCATCGAACAAGAGTTGGTCCCCACGACTTCTGGCACTGTGGCGGAAGTCCTCCCCCGCACCAGGAACTCGCCGAGCTCGCGCTCGAAGGTTGCCACCTGAGGACCTAGGGTCAGAAAAACTGTTTCGAGAACTTTGCGCCAGGAGCTGGCTTCGTCCTCGCCAAGCTGGTGGCGATAAAACTCAACACGGTTCAAGAGACCTCTTGGGGGTTGGAAAGAAGGAGCCCGTCGAGAGCCAGCTCGGCATGGGCGCGCTCTGCCTCGCGAAGGAACAGATACTGCCTGAGTGTGTACCAACGGCGCTCGTCAGGGTCGACCAGTCCGTCGCGCAGCGCCCCGAGGACTTCACGGATGCCATCGTCGATGCTGTGCTTTGCCCGGAAGCCCAAGAGCGCGTGGGCCTTGGTGAAGGCAACGTTGTAGTCGCGAAGGTCCGGGTCGGTGGGGGCATGGACCACTTCGGTCCCTGGGATGGCGTCGCGGACACGGAATGCAAGGTTGAGGATCTGTACGTTGCCCGAGTCCGAGCCAACGTTGAACACCTGACCGGCTACGTTGGATGCGTCGCTGGATAGCGCCAGGGAAAACGCCTCGGCAACGTCGAGGACATGGACAAATGGACGCCATTGGCGTCCTCCGCCGTCGACCGTGATGCGTCGGTTCACGTAGGCGTTCTTGGTCATGACGTTGATGGCCAGGTCGAAGCGCATTCGGGGCGAGAGGCCGAACACTGTGGCGAGACGAAGGGCGACGGGCTCGAAGGCGCCGTTCGAGTCGCGTCCGAGGGCCAAGAGGGCGTCTTCGACCTCGACTTTGGCGCGGGCGTAGAGGGAGACGGGATGTCGCCGGGAGGTTTCGGTGAGGCCGAGTCCTTCGCCGTGGCCGTAGACCGAGCAAGATGACGAGTAGACGTAACGACGGACGCCAGCTTCGCGGGCGCTCAGGGCGAGGCGTTTGCCGCCGTCGACGTTGATGCTGCGGGTGAGGTCGGGTTCGAGCTCGCAGGAGGGGTCGTTGGAGATGCCGGAGATGTCGACGACCGCGTCGATGCCATGGAGCAGAGCGGGGTCGACGGAGCGGATGTCGCGGCGGAGGATGCGTAGGCGCGGGCCGTGCTGTTTTTCGGCTTGGGCGAGGGTAGCGCCGAAGTAGAGGCGGTCGAGGACCGTGACCTGATGGCCTTTGTCGAGGAGCAGAGGGACGAGGACCGAGCCGATATAGCCGGCGCCTCCGGCAACGAGAACGTTCATGG
>CAITRH010000101.1 GCA_903894755.1 uncultured delta proteobacterium | reverse complement strand
GAACGCTGGCTGATTGAGCTGCTCAATACCCTCTCGGACCCCGAGAACGACATGTCCGAGGGGCGCCCACCAGAAGGCCAAGTCGCAAGCCGCGGACAAGCTCGGCCTGCACTTCGCGTCCATCGGCAAGGTCGTGTCCAGATCGAGCACCGCCATTTCTGCCAGACGAGGCTTTGGCCGAGGAGCCCGCGCAGCGCGCTCAAAATACGTGAGCAGGCCAAAACGGAGTATGGCAGGAATGGCGGGTTTCGAGATGTGCGCGGTTTATCTCGCCGAAGAGATGGCGGTGGTCTACCCCGGCGTTCGCACCGTCACACAGAACATTCTCGGGGTCCTCGACGTGGCGGAGCACGAGGACGACCAACGGATGGCGTGGGTCGTCCTCGACGAGCGCAAGGGGGTCGACCTCGTGATCGGACCTGCGGTGCTCAAAGTAGGTTTGGTTTAGCCGCACATCAGGAATCTGCGCGCGGCGACAACACTCTCGGGAGAGTGTGCTATACTCCCCAACGTGACGCAGGTACACCAAGCGAAGATGCTCCGCGCCTTGGCCGACCGTATCGATCACGGCCCGCCCGAGATGGAGGAGACGATCGCGCGCGCTCTCGAAGAGCGGCTACTCGAAGATCGCTTGGACGGCGAGGCGGTTCGAGTCGCTCGGCAGGAGAAAGGTCGCGTCACGCTCGAGGAGCTCAAGGCGCGACTGGGACTGTAAAGGATGGCCCACCGGGTCGAGCTCATGCCGTCCGCGGCTTCCCAGGTCGAGAAGCTCGCGAAGGGTGCAGAAGCGCATCATCGGCAGGATCGAAGCGCTCGCCGTCAATCCGCGTCCGCACGGGGTCGAGAAGCTCGCCGGCAAGGACCAGACCTACCGGGTGCGCGTCGGCGGCGTGATGGCTGCCATGACGTCCGGCAGTGTACCCAGCCGCGCCGGCGGGAGCGAAGGTCAGAACTTCCCGTCCACCATGAGCCCCGGCGGTCCCACCCGAAGCCCCACCTTCGCTTCCGACGACGGCTCCCGATTCCCCAGCCACAGCGGCAACCCGAATCACGGTAGAAAAGCCCCCCACGGCCAGGCTCGCGATCATTCCGATGTTGAGGAGCTGAGCCTCGACCTCGCCCGGAGTTTCATGTCTGTTCCAAACGGTTGAGCGTCGGCTCCCTGCGGGGCGGCTTCGCCCAAATGACGATTGCGCGACTGCGCCGCGACCGGACTTGACGCAGCGCGCAACCTTTGACGCGGCGCACTCACGCAATCGCCTGTATATTATGCGATCCTCTTTTTTACTCCAAGGCCAAAGCATACCCGGAAGTGACTGCTTTTTCGAGGGAGTAGCGCAAACGATGGCCTCTCGCGAAATCTGAGCGTCGATTTTAATTGAGTTTGACCACGTTCCGAACGCATCGAGGCGTAACGTATATTTTTGCTCTTGACACGGAACAAATGTTGATCCTTGGGCCTCCAAACCCTGAAGCGCTCATGCTCGAACGACGGTTTCACGGGGCCATCGAGATCGGCGGTCGGGGATCCACCGTTCAAATGGTCGCTCCGCCAGCGGTCTAAGTTGAGCGATGCGCGCTTGCTCACGTGACGATGAGCGAGATCACCTGCGACCAGCTCGTGTAACCACGGCCACGGTCGCACGTTCGAAAGCGAAAGTCCGTGAGCTGACCACGCGTCCCCCACCTGAAAAACTGCGTCCCCCACCTGGAAAAAGCCGTACCCAGCTCACCGAGAGGCGTCCCCCACCTTTCGGAGCGCGCAAACATGGCCCCGAGGCTGGTCTCTTGCGAGCGGGAGGTGTAGGCTTCTCACATGGTATCCGCCGCAGTCCGCATGCCGATGACCCCCGAGGAGTTTCTCGCCTTCGAAAACGCGAGCCCCAGCAAGCACGAGTACGTGCGCGGCGAGATCTTCGCCATGTCGGGAACGAGCTCCGGGCACAACGAGGTGGTGCAAAACATCGGCTCCCTGCTCCGAGGGCACCTCCGCGGGAGGCGATGTCGCACGTACGTCGAGAACATCAAGCTCCGGGTCGAAGCCGCCAATGCGTACTTCTACCCGGACGTGTTCGTGACCTGCGACCCGCGCGACCGGAGCGACACGCTCGTGAAGCGGCACGCCGTGTTGATCGTTGAAGTGCTCTCTGAATCGACGGCGTCCTACGACCGCGGCGAGAAATTTGCCGACTATCGGAAGCTCGAGAGCCTAAAGGAGGTCCTGCTCGTCGATTCGCGTCAGCAGCTCGTCGATCTCTATCGAAAGAACGAGCACGGTATCTGGGAGATCCTTCCGCTGGAAATCACGGGAAGCATCACCTTGGAGTCGGTGGAGCTCACGGTTCCGGTCGCCGCCCTTTACGACGACACGGACGTTTCGCCACCCGGGGGGCGGAACTTGGCCGAGGACACCTCCCCGGCCACCCGGTCTTCGAGGTGAGGAGCGAGGCTCCAGCGACTTGACTTTTGCGTATCCTCCTTCCCGAGTCCGTACCCTTGCACTATGCCAGCATTGGACAAAGCCGCTACGCGGCAGTGGTCACGACGGGTGAACGGTGCTATGGTTTGTAGCGTGCGGATGGGGTTGATGTTGACCCATCCCGAAAAGGCCGGCAAAAGCTTTTTTCTCCAATGGCGCGATGCGCTCCCAGTCTTTGTCGGTCAGCTCGTGGCGGCGAATCATACGCGCGCATATAATGGGAATGCTGCTATGTCAAACCCCTGGGCGTGATGATCGCAGAGGTGTTCCCATCGGGGCTTTCCACAGACGACGAGCGCCGGGTGGTGGACGAGGCTCGACGCGGTGCTGCAGCGCTGGGGCATTGGCGAGGTCCCTGTTATTCGCAGGTGGTGGTGGG
>CAITRH010000100.1 GCA_903894755.1 uncultured delta proteobacterium | reverse complement strand
TGCCAGGAAACCCCGATGTCCCCGACGACTTGGTCGCATACAGCGCCAGTAGCTCCTCTTTTGTCGGCAGCTTCCAACCGCCGCCCGCGAGCGTCAACCCGTTGCAATACGTTTTGGCGGACTCCCAGTTCATCTCGTTGGCAGCAGGCTGCGTCTGCCATACCAGGTTTGCAGCAGGGAATGTAGGCTTAGCTATCTCTGCTTCCCGCGCCTGTCGTCTTGAAGACGCCACCATCACTCCGATACTCAACGCTCCCCCCACCAATGCCACCAACCCAAGGGAGATCACCAAAGGTTTCCACTTCCCTGCTGGACTTGCCGGCTTCTCCGGCACCACCACATCAACGCGAGGCACCAGCTCCGGTTGAAACGTCTGGATCACGTCCGCAATGGAAGTCTGTGGAGGCCCCATGAACACAGGCCGTGCCACCCGTGCAGGCTGCGGCAATGGAACCGGCGCCTTCTGCGGATCAAACGTCTCGACAAGCCCTGCTATCGAGGTCTGCGGTCCTGTCACCACGGGCCTGGGAACCACTGGAGCAGGAGGAGGCGGAGGAGGAACCGGCGCCTTCTGCGGATCAAACGTCTCGACCAGTCCCGCTATCGAGGTCTGCGGAATGGGCGCTGGCTTGTCCGGCTGCTTCGGAGGGGGCTCTGGCTTGTCCGGCTGCTTCGGAGGATAGGTCGACTTTTGCCCCAGCACTTTCACCAGCTCCGCGGACGCAGCCCCAGCAGAGGACCAACGTTTGCGCGAGTCCATTGCCACGCACCGCTCGAACCACGCGTCGAAGCCGCTCGGGAGACGTCCCTTTTGCCCTCCCGCGCGCAAGCTTGCTGGGTCCATGCCGGTGACCGCTTCGCTAAGCGCCACAATGATATCGCCCACTGTGGTGGGTGAGGTCTGCGCGAAATTGGGGCGCGGAAGCAGTGGATCGGACCTGGGGTTCTCAAGATGGGTTTGGTTTAGTTCACGCGCGCAAGGTCCTCGAAGCGATGCGTGCCTCAACGACCACCTTGGACCTGCACGGGGTTTCTGATGCGCCTGATGCGGGGCTGGGGGGAGCGGACGACGGGTTCCGAAGGGGCGAGTCAAATCAGCCCAGGGTGGGCAACCCTGGGTCGCGGGCGTCGTGGGCTCGGCTGCCCCGGAGTGTCCAAGGACTTCCGCCGCGAGCTACTAGACGACTTCACCGACGACAACGGGTTGGACGATGAGGGGATTGCGGATGCAGCGGAGCACTTCCGCGTGTCGGAATGGCTCATTCAAACTGCGCTCGTCAACCGAGGGAAGTTGTCGCGAGATCGTTTGCCGCGCTAAATCACTGCTGCTGGATAGCTGCCACGGTCAGCACCGCAGTGAGGCAAAAAGTTGCGTTGAGGGGTGCCGGGCTGGGCGGCGAGGTGAGGCAAAATGAGCTTGACCGCACAGGACTGCAGCGTTTCCTTGTGTTTGGCCTTGTAGACCACGGCCATACCGCCTTGCCCCAGCACACTTTCGAGGAGGTA
>CAITRH010000099.1 GCA_903894755.1 uncultured delta proteobacterium | reverse complement strand
CGTGCCACGCGTTAAACCACGTCCAGATCGAGACCCGCCATTTCTGCCAGACGAGGCTTTGGCCGAGGAGCCCGCGCAGCGTACTCAAAGTACGTGAGCAGGCACCGCAGGCCAAAACGGAGGTTGGCGGGAATGGCGGGTTTCGAGATGGGCGTGGTTTAGCGCATGGTAGGGTCCGTCTCCATGGAGAAACGCCTGACGCCTCATTGGAGGTCCCGCCCTGCTCTCGAGACCGCGCGCGCTGCATGGGGAATGACCGTCGCCCCTCCTCAGGGGCTCGAAGCCTTCGCGTCGAACGCCGACGGCAAGGGAGCCATTGTGGTGTTCGTGTCGTTCCGCAACCCCGATGGCACGCGCGCAGTGGCAAACGTGTGCCTACGTCTCACGGGCGATTTGCGCAACGGTTTCGCGGAGCCGTGCGCGACGGACGCGGAGTTCGAGGGCATGTTGGGCGACCTGCGGGCCAACGGCAATGCCGAGCTGACGACGGCGCCGCCCGGTGAGATCGCGCAGATGGTCCACGAGGCTTTCGCGCGCACCGTGGCGATGGGGGCCTCGGTCAAGGACGCGGTGCGCCACGCCGTCGAGCTCATTGAACGTGTCCCACCGACCCCTCCGCCGCCTCTCACGCCTGGGTGTTCGACTTCGATGGAGACGATCGCTGCGTTGCTGGAGCGGCCGATCTACGACGGGTGGGTTTTCGACGCGGCCGATCTCATTCGTTTCGGGGTGCAGCCGCCTACTGCCGCCACGGTTCGCGCGAAGATGGGCGACACGCTGAAGGCGCTGGCACGCTCGCCGATACGAGAGCGCGTGGTCGCGATGGCGCGCTACATGTCGCGGTGGTCGGCGTGGCGCGGCAATGCCGACGAGGCCGCGGAATGGACCACGCTTGCAGGAGGAGCGGAGACCGATTTTACCGAATCCCCGCTGGCGATATTGATGCTTATGAGAACGGTGTTTGGCAGCGGCATGAAGGCGATTGCGCGTTCTCTTGCGAAGCCCGGCGCCGGTCCTCAGGGCTTGGTCCCCTTCGCCAGCCTCTTTCCCGAAGTGGCGGCACGCGAGAGCCGCACGATCGTTTTGGGCCCGCTCGCAGGGGCCGAATTCTACGAGCTAAGCGAGCTCTACTGCGTCGATCCCGCGTGCGACTGCAAACGTGTGCTGTTTCGCGTGCACTCACATGGTAGGGAGGAGAGCGTTGCCACCATCAGCCATGGTTTCAGCGCCAAGGAGGCCCGACGCTCGGGGATGTCACAAACCTTCCTCGATCCCTTGCATCCGAAGGGAGCCGATGCCGACGCATTGCTCGCCGCCGTTACGACTCTGCTTCGCACGGACGCCGCGTGGCATCAGCGCCTCGAAGACCACTACGCGTTGGTCAAGGGCAGCGTGGCCAAGCCTGTCGAGACGGTGAGGTCGGGTTCCAAGGTTGGACCGAACGAGCCATGCCCTTGCGGCAGCGGCAAGAAGTTCAAAAAGTGCTGCAGGCGTTGAGCCTCCTGCCCCTACGGAACGATCATCACGCAAAGAGAGGCATCTAAACCAAACCCATCTTGAGAACCGCAGGTCCGATCCACCGCTTCCGCGCCCCAATTTCGCGCAGACCTCACCCCCAACCCCCTCTCCCTCGACATCCTCCTTGCCCATGCGGGCAAGGACGATCGTCTTCGAGCGAGGGG
>CAITRH010000098.1 GCA_903894755.1 uncultured delta proteobacterium | reverse complement strand
TGTAATCTTTCGAATAGCCGCTGGAGGTCCATTCCCATACATTGCCGGCCATGTCGAGAAGGCCTTCAGGGGTTTTGCCAGCAGGGAAGCTGCCCACGGGCGCGGTGGTTTCAAAGCCGTCGCTGCCGTCGAACATCTTTTGCCAATCTTTTCCAAGCGTTTTCGCGAAGGCTACGCACTCGTCACCACACGCGTTCAGAAGTGTTGGGCCAGGAGGTGCCTCACCCCAAGGATACAGGCGTCCGGCGGTCCCGCGGGCGGCGAACTCCCATTCTTCTTCTGTGGGGAGACGCTTTCCAGCCCAGCGACAATAGGTATCGGCCTGAGCCCAATCCACGCAGTTGACAGGATGGTTCTGTCGATCCGACTTGTCCTGATTGCAATAGGGCGACCAGAGCTTTCTTTCATTGTCTTCGATGCCTTTCCAATCCACCGTGTCCGATGCAGCTGTGCAACCACCAGCGGCCACGCACTTCGAATACGCGGCCACCGTGACCTCGGTGAGGTCCATTTCGAAGGTTGTCACCGTGACCGAGTGCACCGGTTTCTCGTCAGGCTTGCCGGTGTTCGACCCCATTTGGAACGTACCGCCTGCCAGGGGAACCATCGGGGTCTTGCTGGCCGTCTCCCGTGCCTGCTGTTGGATCTCTTCCCGGGTGGGAACCTTAGCTTGCGTCTCCTGTGGCTGCTGTTGGATCTCTTCCCGGATGGGAACCTTAACTCGTGGTGGTGGCTCAGCGCACGCTGCAGCAACGCAGATTGCCAGGGTCAGCAGCAGGGCCACAAGATCTGGCGATCTGGCGACCTGGCGACCTGGCGACCTGGCGACCTGGCGAGGAGCCTTCGGATTCCTTTGTCATGTCACGTCCTCCTATGCATGCCCGCAACCACGAGAAGCCACGCGGCCTTCGGCGTTATGAAAACAGATTGAGAAACTCCTCAAAGTCGATGTCTGCGTCGCGCAATGCCCCCTTGAGTGTGAACCGGTCGATTTCGCTATGGTAGGGGAACACAATTCGGCGGCCATCGGGATGCCCCATTTTTACATGGCTTCCTTTTCTGTGGAGCTCCGCGAAGCCGAGACGTTGCAGGACCAAGATGACCTCGCGTCCTGATAGAAGCGGTAGCTTCACAGCGTCAGCTCGACGACTTCACGTTCTTCGTTAGCGACCAACTCCGCGGGGGCTGGCTCGAGGTAGAGGTCAATGGCTTCGCGTAGGTTCGCAAGCGCTTCGGCCCGGGTACGGCCTTGGGACCAACAGCTTTTCAAAGATGGGCAATGGGCCACAAAGTAACCGTCGTCACCATGCTCGATGATGATCTTAAGGTTCATGGGATTTGAATTCTAGCCGCTCGTCTCTATCCCGACCATAGTCACATCGTCCCTTGTGTGCCCCCTGTTTTCGGCTGGGGGGCGGTGGGGTGGAGCGGCCGCGCTCCCCCCACATGTGACTAAGGCCTCATCGCAGCAGTCCCTCGGCATAACGACGTATGGCGTCTTTGAGTCTTCCGCTCGACGGTTGCCCGAGGCCGTGAATCACCCGCCGTCGGAATTCCTCGGGGCCCTTGTGGGCGTC
>CAITRH010000097.1 GCA_903894755.1 uncultured delta proteobacterium | reverse complement strand
GGGCGCAGTGAGCGAGAGGCGACGACGAAGAAACGCGGCAGCCTCGGCAGGGTCCGCGGAGGCGTCGGCCGCAAGCGCTTCGAGCGCGTCGACGTCGTCGCCGTCGTTGAGGACATCGAGCCAGGCGGAGCGAGCGATCGCCGGAGCGCCATGAGCGGCATAAAGGCGAGCGACGTTGCGACGTTCGGCAATGCGGCGCGAGGGGTCGTCGATGGCGGCAGCGCGCTTGGCGAGGACCGAGGCCAGCAGGGTCCATTTGGCGCTTCTGTCTAGGACTTCGGTTAGACGGGCGGCGTAGCGGTCGTTCGAGGGGTCGATCGCGACGGCGTGGATAAGGTGCTCCTCGGCCCCGGCATGGTCGCCCGCGTGGATCATGTGCTCGGCGGCGCGGGTCAGATGGGGCGCTTCCGCGTGAGGAGCGATGGACGCGAGTTGTTCGGCAGCGTGGGCAGCCTGGCCCCAGGCGCTGGCTTTGACGAACGCGCGTTCGGCCATTTCCCAGTGCTGCGCCTGTCGGCTTGCTTCGGCCGCCTGGAGGTACGCGTCCCCCGCATCGAGCCAAGCGCCGTGCTGCTCACGGAGTGCGCCTAACCGTTCGCAAAGCTGCACCCGCTCGGCGCCGGGACGGACGCTGTGGACCCCTTCTGCGAGGACATCCGCGGCAAGCGAGGGTCTCTCGGCGCGTTCGTAAAGCTGGGCGGCGGTAGCGAGGGACGCGGGGTCGTCGGAGGCGAGGGAAGCGATACGGGTCCAGGCTTCGGCGGCGGCTATCAGGTCTTGTCGACGGGTCTCATGGATCTGGGCAGCGTGCTTTTCGAGGGCGATCTTCTTGGCTGCGAGGGTCTCGAGGCTTGCTTGCTGCTCGAACAGGGAGGCGAGCTCGTCCCAGCGATGCACCCGTTCGAAGAGACGCTCGAGAGACGTACGCGCGGCGGTGTCCGTAGGGTCGAGGGCGTAGAGCTGCTGGTGGGCCAAGATGGCGCCATCGAGGTCACGGAGGTTCCCCTCGCACAGCGACGCGACTTCCCGGAGACGTCGGCGACGCATCTCGAGAGTAGCGGCCGAAGCTGGCATCGCGTGCACGGCCGACATAAGGACATCGCGCAAGGACGCGTGATCGCGTCGTGTGCGCAGGTGGTCCTCGACCCAACGGAGAGCTTCAGGGTGGGCGGGATCGGCGTCGAGGACCTGTTTGTACTTGGCAAGCGCCTCGCCCTTTCGTCCCTTGGTGGCGAGGGCGTGGGCCTGCTCGAGCACCACGACCAGGCTTACTGGGGGGAGCGTATCGGGACGAAGCGGGAAGGGGTCAGATCCATCGAGGGTCGGGTCTTCCGTGTTGTAGCGAGCAGGCGCTGGGATCTCTCGGGGGGGAGAGGATGGAGCAGGACTGGGTGCAAGCCGACGGGTGGCTTCGTCTCGAAGGGCACCGCGAGGGCTCGCCGCGAGATACGCCGCAGCACGGACCTTTGCGTCGTCGGTGCGTTCGAGTGTGGTTGCGAAATACAGATAGAGCTGCAAGGCGCGGTCGTGAGAGGGGGCAAGGTCGAGGGCGGTGCCGGCGTAGGCGAGGCCAGCGTCGCCATCGTAACGGTCGGCTAGATCTACGAAGAGGTTGGCGCCTCCCATGCGCTCTTCGGGCGGGACATCTTCACCCCCCTCGATGCGGGCCAGGATGCTGCTTCCTGCTTCGTGAGTGAGCTCGGGGTCATCGGGGGCAAGGGAGTGGGCGCGCACCAGGGCGTAGGTAGCGCCGACGAAGTCGCCAGCATCGCGGCGGGTGGCGGCTTCATCTCGGAGCAGGACCACCTTGCGGTCCGGGTCGGCGATGGCGATCTCGGCCTCGTACATGGCGAGCGCCTCGTGGATCCGTCCGGAGGCTTTGAAGAGCTCCCTGGCGCTGTAGATGGCGAAGGCGTTGGTGGCGTCGAGCTCGAGGGCGCGACGAAAGTTCTCGAGGGCTTTCTTGGGCTGACCAACGCGTTCGCCCCAGAGGCGTCCGAGCTCGACGTGTAGGGGAGAAAGCTCGGCGCAAACCTCGGGATCCTCGGTGGAGGGCGACAGCACCCTGGCGCGCTGTTCGAGCAGTGCGACGAGTGCTTTGATGTCGTCGCTTTCGCGATAGAGATCGGCGAGGCGGTTGTGGGCGGTCTGCTGGGAAGGGTCGAGAGCCAGAGCCTTCATGAGGAGACGGGCTGCCCGGTGGGAGTCCCCCAAGGTGGTCGACCAGATGGTCGCTGCCTCTGCGAGCCAATGGCTGGCATACGCGGGGTCTTGTGTTTCCTGGGCCACCCGTTCGAGCAGCGCGGCATAACCGGCAGGGTCGCTTTCTCCCTCGTGATGGGCCAGGACGAGCGCTTGCTCGTCCTGAGGGTTCGTGACAAGTCGCAACACGAGGCCGTCGAGCTCGCTCGGATCCATTGGGTGCACGAGCGTAACAAGACAAGGCCAAGGCGCAAGCGTGGTTGTCGCGCTCCTCACACGCCATTCGAGGGTGCTCCGGGGCAGCTCGGCGAGCGAAGGCGCGGGATCAGGCGGCGCTGATCCGCAGCGGCGCTAGGAGCCTTACAGCGCTCGCGAGACAGCCCAACGCAAAGAGGCTGAAAACTCCTGCAAGTGCGACAGTCCAGCGGACTCGCTCAGGGGTCTCTTCGTCGATCACCAGCCAGCCGTTGGACGGCACCGGACGTCCCGTGGTCTCGGCGATGGCCGCAGCCAGTCCGCGATGGCGTGGGCCGGCTTGATCGAAACGGACTAGACGCCCCACGACGCGTCGAGGGGGTTGCCAGCGGTCGTTTTCCCGTCCAGGACTCACCCGAACCTCCACCCACACGTCGCTGCGTCCCGCCACCGGAAGCAACCGGTAGGTCACCGCATGCCCAGGACGCTCGAAGACCATCGCCCCCGCAGCCCCCAACATCGCGTGACCCGCGACGAGACGCTCGCCGACCATGTTCGTCGCGGTGCGAAGATCCCCGAGCTCCTGCGGCTCCGAACCTGACAACGCGTAGGACAGGTCGTGACGTAAGGCCGCTACGAGCGCGAAACACGCGAGGGAGGTCCCAAACAGCGCCGCTAGAGTGAGCCGACGTTCGGCACTCGGAGGGTCGGGGAGCGCAAGAAGCTCCGGGTCGACATCATCGTAAGGACTCGCCACCGTGGTCACGCGCGCAGCATAGCGCCCCGCCTAACGTGACGGCGACGTAGGTGCGCGCGGATAGCTTCCTAGGTGCCTTACGAGCGGGCAGCGCTCACGCAGCTCGCTCATCGCTTTCACGATGTTGGAGTCGTCGCGGTGCCCTTCGAAGTCCGTGAGGAACACGTAGTCCCAGGCGCGACGTTGGCTTGGACGGGACTCGATGCGGGTCAGGTTGATCTCCTCGCGGTCGAACACCTCGAGGACCCGCAGAAGAGCGCCGCGACCGTCCTTCACGGAAAACACGACGGTGGTCTTGTCACGTCCGGTCCGAGGTGCATCCTCGTGGGCGAGCATCACGAACCGGGTGGCGTTCCCCTCGCGGTCTTGGATGCGCTCGCGGATGATGGGAACACCATAAAGGTCCCCCGCAAGACGGCTTCCAATGGCCGCACTCTCAGGGTCCGACGCAGCTTCACGGACTGCCGTGGCGGTGGAGGTCGTTTGCACCAATTGAACGGCGCCCAGGTTCTTGGCGAGCCACATGCGGCACTGACCTAGGGGCTGGGGATGCGAAAGCACGCGTCGAATCTGCGTGAGCCCAGTGGCTCGGGTCAGAAGGCACTGGGAGACCTCCATCACCAGCTCTTGGCGGATCAATAGGTCGGCGTCGGCAGTGGAGTCCTCCCAACGGGCGCTGTCGATGAGGGCGTCGACTGCGTCGGTGACGGCCCCTTCGGTGGAGTTCTCCAAGGGGACCACACCGTAGGTGACCTCCTTTTTTCGGAGCGCATCGAAGACTCCATCGATGGTCGTGGCCTCGAGGTAGGAGGCGGCAAGGCCAAAGAACGCGCGGGCCGCAGCATGAGAGAAGGTCCCTTCGGGGCCAAGGAATGCGACTTTGGTGGGCTCTTGAAGCGCCAGACACGCGCTCATGACCTCGCGGTAGACGCTTCGAATGGCCTCCTTGGGAAACCGCCCCGCCCGCGCCGCAAGGCGATCGAGAAGCTGCCGCTCACGTTCCGGATCGTAACTGGGAGCGTGCTCGGCCTGCTTGGCGCGACGTACATCCGAGACTACGTCGGCGCGCTGATCGAGCAGTGTAAGGATTTGATCATCGATGGAGTCAATTTGCTTGCGGGCATCGTCTAGGCTCATGGTGGCGTTGCCTTCCCTATCACGGTCACGGTCCTTACTTCGCGCCGACGGCGAGTTGGAGGCCGTGGAAAGCCTGTGGCGCCTGCTGCGCGCGCAAAAGCCTCATCGTTGTGGCGCGTCCATCGAGCTTATCGGCAACAAGCGCACCAAGGACCGTCAGTGCCGCACGATCGGCAGGACGTTCCCCATGTTCCCAACGTGCAACCGTTTCAGCGGAGACCCCAAGAAGCCCTGCAAGGTCGTCGGCTTGCATCCCGAGTGCCTTCCGCACGAACCGAAACGTCTCGCCGGTTGCAGCACCCCGGCTCCCAAGCTCGCGCGCAACCCGCAGGTCGAACCGCATTGCCTCCTCCGCCGCGATATAGGTCTCGTCACACCCTTCGCACCAATTTCGCGTAGACCTCACCCCCCCGGCCCCCCTCTCCCTCGACATCCTCCTTGCCCATGCGGGCAAGGACGATCGTCTTCGAGCGAGGGGGCTCGGAACCTGTCGCGGGCTCGGCTGCTCCGGAGTGTCCAAGGACTTCCGCCGCGAGCTACTAGGGGCGTGAGAGACTTCCTACGAAATCC
>CAITRH010000096.1 GCA_903894755.1 uncultured delta proteobacterium | reverse complement strand
CTTCGCGCGGGACTGCTCGTCGCGGGGGCCATTCCCTTTTCCATGGTGGTCGGGTTCATTGGACTGCGATGGCTTGGATACAGCGCCAACGTGATGTCGCTCGGTGCCATCGATTTCGGGATCATCGTGGAGGGGGCGGTGGTCACTGTGGAGCATGCGATGACCCACTCTGCGGCGTTTGGGGAGCGTCAAGCCCGGGAGCAAGCGATTGTGCACGCGATGCAAGACGTGGCGCGACCGGCGCTCTTCACGGTGGTCATTGTGCTGCTGACGTTTCTTCCCCTTGCAACCCTTGAAGACGTGGAGGGCAAGATGTTCCGTCCAGTGGTGTGCTCGCTCTGCTTCATGCTGCTGGGGGCGATGATCTACGCTGCGGTGCTGCTCCCGGCCGTGGGCCCCTATGTTCTGGGGGCGTCGACCCCCTCTATCGAGCCGCTCTTCGTGCGCGGTGCAAGGCGCCTGTACCGCCCGGCGCTGCGCGGTGTGCTTGCATACCCGAAGGCGACACTGGGCATTGCGTCATTGGCGACCGTGGCTCTTCTGTCAACAGGGGCAGGACTTGGCGCAGATTTCCTACCGAGGATATTTGAAGGCGCTCTGGCCATCGACGCGCTACGTCCGCCGAGCACGTCGCTGACCCAGGCCATAGCGCTGGCAACAGAGACCGAGCGCGCGCTCAAGGAGACCGCCGAAGTGGTAACAGTGGTCAACCGCATTGGTCGACCGGAGGGGGCAGTGGATCCAGCGGGCCCCGAGTCGAGTGACGTGTTTGTGATCCTCAGGCCAAAGGACCAATGGCGCAAGGGGCTGACCGAAGCGGCGCTCATCGACGAGCTCGCCGAGCGTGTGAACGCGCGGGTGCCAGCAACGATCAACGCATTTACCCAGCCCATCGAAATGCGTGTCAACGATCTCATTGCGGGGGTCAAGAGCGACGTTGCCATCAAGCTGTATGGGGACGACCTCGCGATGCTGTCCGAACTTGCTGAGAAGGTTCGACGGGCTGTCATGCATGTGCGGGGTGCAACGGATGTAAAAGTGGAGGTCCCTTTTGGGCTTCCTGCTGTACGCGTCGTGGTGGACCGTGACCGGATGGCGCGACTTGGCATTCTATCGGGCGATGTGCTCGATGTCGTGGCCATGTCGAGGGCAGGGGTTCGCGTTGGGGAGGTCCGGGAAGGGGAGCGGATCTTCGACCTGGTACTGCGTCTAGGGGGCGAAGAGGTACAGACCTCCAGTGATCTGGCGCGGTTGCCTCTTGTGACCCGCCATGGGACCTTGGTCCCGCTGGCGATGGCGGCGAGCGTTGCCGATGAGCGCACGGTCGTACAGATCAGCCGAGAGCAGATGCGGCGGAGGCTCTTGGTACAGGCCAACGTACGTGGTCGGGACATCGTGGGGTTTGTCAACGAGGCGCAATCGGAGGTGGCCAAGATAGCGTTCCCCAGGTCTGTTGAAGTCCAGTGGGGGGGGCAGTTTCAAAACTTCAATCGCGCCAAGAGCAGGCTGATGGTCCTTGTGCCGGTGGCTCTAGGCATCATTGCGTTGCTCCTAGTGGTAACGTTCCGAGGGGCGCGGTACATGGTGGTGACCCTGCTCAATCTGCCTTTTGCGGTGGCAGGAGGGGTTTTTGCTTTGGTGCTCCGGGGACTTCCCTTTAGCATTCCGGCGGGGGTGGGGTTTATTGCGCTTGCAGGCGTGTCGGTTACGGCGGGGATTGTGATGACAACGAGTTTGCTTGCAACGTCTGCTCATCGAGGAGCGGTGGAGCGTGTGTACGAAGCGTCGTTGGCGTCGTTTCGTGCTCCGTTGGCGACCGCGCTAGTCGCGGCAGTTGGGTTCGTGCCGGCGGCGATTGCGACCGGGACCGGCGCCGAAGTGCAACGTCCTCTTGCCACGGTGGTGATCGGAGGGCTTCTGTTTTCCACCGTGGTGTCGCTGCTGGCGCTTCCCGTGATGCTTCGCATCGCGCTCGAGCGGGAGTCTAGGAATGGTGCGGAGTGACTTGAAGTCAAGGTAGGGGGGCCATGGACCGAAGGCACCCATCCCGCCGTTGCCGCATCTCTCCCACTGACACCCCACACCCAGACCGCAGTACTAGCTCGTCGCCCCCCACCTCGCCAAGCAACACCAAAGGAACCCGGGCAGTCCGCGCCTTCTCTTCAAGCTGGCAGCGCTGCTCCACGGCCACACTCACCACCACCCGCGACGGACTCTCCCCAAACCACAACGCCGCCTCCGAACCGCCCGCGCTCACGCTGACCCGCGCCCCAATCGATCCCAACACCGCGCACTCCGCCAGTGCCACTGCCAACCCACCGTCGGCTACGTCATGAGCACTCGCCAACAGGTGACCTCGAGCCAGCTCCAGCACCAGCCCCTGAAGACGTCGCTCGGCTTCAAGATCGAACTGGACCCCCTGTCCCGAAAGCCCCGGCAACCACGCGCTCGCTGCCAACGCCTCAACGTCTGTATCGAGCGCCCCCAGAAGAAACACCAGGTCCCCAGCCCGTCGAAACCCCTGGGACACCACATCCTCCACCGACCGAAGGAGCCCCACCGCAGCGACCGTCGGCGTTGGAAGGATCGCTCGCCCATCGGTTTCATTGTACAGGCTCACGTTCCCGCTCACGATCGGAACCCCCAGTACCAGGCAAGCCTCCGCCAACCCGTCCACTGCGCGCGCAAAGCTCTCCATGACCTCGGGACGTTCCGGGTTTCCAAAGTTCAAGCAGTCCGTGATGCCTATCGGCTCGGCCCCTGAACACACAAGGTTGCGACACACCTCGGCCACTCCCATGGACGCCCCACGGGCAGCATCAAGCTCCACCTGCCTTGGATTGCAGTCCACTGCAAACGCCAGGTACTTGTCGATACGTGTTCCATCCCGCTCGCAAGGAACCCTCACCACTGCCGCGTCCGACCCAGGTCCCACCACGGTTCCGCCCCTCACGATGTGGTCGTATTGGCGCCATACCCACTGGCGCGAGCCAACATTGGGAGAACCTAGTAGCTCCAGCAACGCCGCTTTGAGGTCGTCTACACGCGGCACTTCGCTCGGATCGACCGGCGCCTTCGCGGACGCAGCCAGCCGCGGACGTTCGTACACGGGGGCGTTGTCGGTGAGCACTCCAATGGGGATATCCGCAGCGATTTGCGAATCCCGCGGTCCGGGCTCGTCGGCCAAGGGGTCGTAGCCAGGAGTCGCTCGGATCACCCACCGCTTGGTGTCGGTGACCTTGCCGATGACTGCCGCGTCGAGCTCCCACTTTTTGCAGATGGCGAGCACCTCGGGTTCTTTTCCAGGCTTTGCAACTAGGAGCATCCGCTCCTGCGACTCGCTGAGAAGGATTTCGTACGGCGTCATGTGCCCCGCCCGTCTCGGAACCAGGTCGAGATCGAGCTCGATGCCGTTGGACGCCCGCGCCGCCATCTCTACACTGGACGACGTAAGTCCGGCAGCTCCCATGTCTTGGATCCCCTCGAGCACATCGGACTCGAAGAGCTCGAGACAGGCTTCAAGAAGGAGCTTTCCCATGAACGGGTCACCGACCTGCATCGTGGGACGTTGGCTTGGGCCAGACGCAGAGAACTCGTCGGAGGCCATGGTCGCACCGTGGATCCCATCCCGTCCAGTCTTGGCCCCTATGTAAAGGATAGAGTTGCCAAGACCTGTGGCCCTTCCATAGAAGATGCGGTCGGTGCGGGCGACTCCGCAGGTGAAGGCGTTGACCAGGATATTGCCGTCGTAGCGCGCGTCGAACTGGAGCTCGCCTCCGACGGTTGGGACCCCGATGCAGTTGCCATAGCCGCCGATGCCTTCGACGACGCCGCGAAGGAGCTCGGGGGTTCGTGGATGCTGGGGATTTCCAAAGCGGAGCGAGTTGAGCGAGGCGATGGGACGAGCGCCCATGGTGAAGACATCGCGGAGAATGCCTCCGACACCGGTGGCGGCGCCTTGGTGGGGCTCGATGAAACTGGGGTGGTTGTGGGATTCCATTTTGAAGACCGCGGCAAACCCGTCACCGATATCGACGACGCCAGCGTTTTCGCCGGGGCCCTGGATGACGCGAGGGCCCTGGGTGGGGAGGCGACGGAGGAAGACGCGCGACGACTTGTAGGAGCAGTGCTCGCTCCACATGACGCTGAAGACGCCGAGCTCGGTGTACGTGGGGGGGCGTCCCAGAGCCGCTTCGAGGGTGGAGTACTCGGAGGGGGTGATTTTGTGGGTGGCCACGAGCGCGGGGGTGACGGGGAGATCGCCGGGAAAGGACGCGGGCATGAGAGCGCGCATAGCGCCAGTGGGCGTTGGGAGCAAACGGGAGGCGGTTGGTGGGGCCGAAACCGGCTTCCCCGCGGCTAGGTCACGGGTTTTGGCGGCTGGGACGGCGGTTGCAGTGGCTGGGACGCGGGTTTTGATGGCTGGGACGGCGGTTGCTGTGGCTGGGACGCGGGTTTGGGTGGCTGGGACGGCGGTTGCTGTGGCTGGGACGCGGGTTTGGGTGGCTGGGACGGCGGTTGCTGTGGCTGGGACGCGGGTTTTGATG
>CAITRH010000095.1 GCA_903894755.1 uncultured delta proteobacterium | reverse complement strand
GCAAAACTCGCTCTCCGGCGGCGGTCCTCAGCCTTATCGGAGCGGGACTTTCACCCGGGGTCGCATCAAAAGGGTTCAGCTGCTACATTCATCCTCCTCTTCCAAGCTTTCCTGGCGCAACAGGGTTACCCACCCGGGGCTGATTTGACTCGCCCCTTCGGGGCTGCCAGAGAACGCGCGGCTCCGATATTGACGAAGTGCCCGTGCGTTGATTGGCAGCCCCGAAGGGGCGAATCAGAACAGGGTGGGTAACCCTGGGAAACGGGTCGCGGCTCGGACCTGCGGTTTTCAAGATGGGTTGGGTTTAGAAATCATGTTGCGTTTTTTCGAAGCGAGATACCGGCGGGCAAGAAGTAGCGGATAGCCCATGAGCGTGCTCAGTAGCCGACCAGCGCCGCGAAGTCTGCTTGTGTTCCGAGCCCGCGCTAGAATGACCCACCTCGCAAACGACCGCACTACGAGTGCAACGCCCCAATGAGCGATGAACCCAAGTCCCGTCTCCAGTTCGCCTCGACCCAGCCGCCTCCGGTCCCAACGCTTGCGGCCCCTACCAACTCGGGACTCACCGTGAATTCGTCCCCCTCGAGCGCCGAGATCCTGGTCGGCAGAACCCTCGACAGCCGGTACGTCATCGAGGCCGTTCTCGGCGAAGGCGGCATGGGGATCGTTTATCGGGGACGGCACAAGGTCATCGACAAGCAGGTCGCCATCAAGGTGCTCCGCGGCGAGATGGCCTCGAACCGCGAGATGACGGACCGTTTCCTTCAAGAGGCCCGCGCAGCCTCCAGGATCGGTAACCCTCACATCGTCGATATCTCCGACTTCGGCGAGCTCCCCGATGGCTCGACCTACTTTGTCATGGAGTACCTCGATGGACGTCGCCTCAGCGATCTCATCTCCGACCATGCGCCACTTCCTGCCCCTCACATCCGTCATATCGCCAAGCAGATCGCCCAGGGGCTCGCCGCCGCCCACGCTTCCAACATCGTCCATCGCGACCTCAAACCCGACAACGTCATGCTCGTCACCCGAGGCACGGAAAAGGACTTCGTCAAGATCCTCGACTTCGGCATCGCCAAAGTCGGCGGACCTACCTCCTCGATGAAGACGAGGGCGGGAAGCGTCTTCGGAACTCCCCACTACATGTCCCCCGAACAGGCCGCCGGCCTCCCCGTCGACCTCCGCACCGACGTCTATGCCCTTGGCGTGATCCTCTACGAGATGGCGTCAGGAAAGGTCCCGTTCGACGCCGACAACTTCATGGGGATCCTCACGCAGCACATGTACAAGTCGCCAGTCCCGGTGCTGGCGCTCGTGCCGCACATCGACATTCCTCCCGGGTTTGACGCGGTCATTCAGAAGTGCCTCACCAAGAAGCCCGATGGACGCTACGCGAGCATGGACGAAATCGTCGCAGACCTCGAGCTCCTCGAACACGGCCAAAACCCAGGTGCGCTGCGCGAAATGATGGAGCGCTCAGGCTCCTTCCATGTGCCCGCCGATTACTTTCGCTCCTCAGGGTTGCCCCCGCCGGTCCCTGCAACCCCTGGGCATCCACCCCGTCGGTGGCCGGTCCTCGCTGCCGTGGCCGCTGGAGCCACCATCGCCGGACTGAGTACGGTCATTCTAATGCGCGGAAGCCCCACGACGGCGCAGCCCTCGGCCACCGCCGCGTCAGTCATGCTATCGGCCGCTCCCTCATCTCCACCGGTTCTACCGAGCGCCTCGCCAAGCCCGATCGAGACAAAGAAGCTCACGGTCGTCACGGCGTTTCCCAAAGAGGCGGTCATCAAGCGAGGGACAGAGACGTTGAAAAACCCTGCACAGTTGCTCCTCACCGAAGGCGAGACGGTGGACCTCGTGATCTCCTCGAATGGCTATCAAAGCGAGACCGTCGCGCTCAAAGGGGGCGACGAGCCAAAGCTCATCACGCTCACCCGACAGACCAAACCCGTGCCGGTTGCCCCGGTCGGTCCTCGTCCCGCTCCCACCCCGCCGGTCGTGACCGTTCCGACTGCCGCCCCAACACCTCCCAGGCACGATCCGGACGACCCGTTCACAAGACCTCGCTAGAGCCTCGCCGCAAAGCCGCTGCGCG
>CAITRH010000094.1 GCA_903894755.1 uncultured delta proteobacterium | reverse complement strand
GGTGACGAGCGTTGATTGGCAGCCCCGAAGGGGCGAATCAAAACAGCCTAGGGTGGGTAACCCTAGGTCGCGGGTGTCGCGGGTCCGACCTGCGGTTTTCAAGATGGGTTTGGTTTAGGACGCGTTGCCGACCGCGATCCCCAACGTCTTGCGGAGCGCGAAGTACTGCTCGCTGACGGAGAAGACGAGGAGCTCGTTCATTTTGTCGTCCTTGGTGAGGTCGCCAGGAAATTGCGGCTCTTGTTCGATCATCCGGCCGGCGATCTCGAGGTCGCCGCAGAGCAGCAGCCCGGCCCGAAGCGCAGTGACGTTGATGGTTTGCAGCCATCGTTTCAGGTCGACCCGAGCGCCATCGTCGACGAACTTCTGCACCACGATCTTGAGCTGCTCGCGAGGAAGGGGCTGCATGTAGCGCGCAAGCTCCTGGGCGGTGATGAGCACGGCCTGTCCCATGTCGGCGGGGACAGAGAAGTCCGGCAAGACGATCTTCATCCCTGCAAAGAGCAGCATTTTCAGCTCATTGAGCGTTGGGAACAGATTGCGGATGTAGTGCTCACCGCGGTAGTACGCGAGGTGCTTGCCGACGATGAACACGAGCTCCTCGGGTTTGTAGCCTGTGAGGACGTTCTGTCCTGCGATGCTGGCCGGTGGATTGGAGGGCACTGCCAAGAGATCGCCGCGGACGTCGTTACGGACATAGAGATCGGGGAGCTGAATGCCGAGCACACTTGCGGCCCATCCAAAGGTTTTTGCGAAGGTCACCGTGCTGGTAGCCGGATCCTGTTTGAAGCGTTTGTCGAGCGCAGGGAGCTGCCTGGAGTCTTTGAGCTGGGCAAGCTTGGCTTGGATCGCGGAAGGGGTGATCATTTCGAAGATCTTACCAATGTACAGGTTCTCGTCCCTGTGGAACAGGTTCTTGACCCATTGCTCGTTGTCGAGCTTGGACTTCACCTGGATCATGCCTCTGGGACGGTAGTCTTCGAAGTAGCGTCGCTCGTCTTCGTCGGCTTTGTCCAGGAACGCCAATGCAGAACACATGCACCAGGCGCGATCGTATTCATGGGACTTTTGGTACAGCTTGTACAGACTCCGATAAGGCTCGACACGGGAGGGCTCACGCTGGAGCACCAAGGAGTGTTCGCTGATAGCCGCCTCGAGGTTGTCCGTCACCTCATAGAGCTCGGCAAGGATCTGCCGCTCATTGGCGTTATTGGGCTGGTAGGTGGTGGCCATCTTGAACGCTTCGATGGCGTGAACGAATTCCTTCATGCGGTCGCGGTAGATGATGCCGAGGCTGTGCCAGAGACTGAACTGGAGCTCGGGATTGTCGATATTGGCGACCTTGAGGCGTCGAAGCATCTTGCGGAACGCACGTTCGAGGGCTTTCCAGTCTTTGCGGTCGTTGAGGAGCCGATTGATGCGCTCGAAGGCTTCCAAGTAGGATGGATTGAGGTCCAGTGCCTCGCCGAAGAGCTCCACGGCCTTGTCCTGGTTGTCCTCCTTGTCGCGATAGAGCTGGGCCATGGCGTAGAGCTGCTTGGCCTTGCGCCCGGGATCTTTCTCGAGGTCAGCGATGGCCTGCAGGGTATCGATGGTTTTCCGCCAGCTTTCGGTAGTCTGGTAAAGCTGCAACATGCGCATCAAGAGGGGACTGTTTTGCGGATCGATCTCACGAGCCTCTTCGAGGGCCTCCAAGGCACTCTGCGGATTCTTGTCCTGGTCCTGCCACAGGTCCGCAATGTCCCAGAGGATCTTGAAGCGCTCGGGGCCTTCCAACACCTGGTCTAGAATTTGGCGCTTGTACTCGACCGCCTGCTTGACCTGTTTGAGGTCCACATAGAGGGCTACGAGCGCGTCCAGCGTGGCCTTGTGCCCCGTTTCGACCCCCAAAGCCTTCTCGAAGTTGCTGATGGCCTGCTTGGCTTGGCCCTGCTCCCGTTTGATACAGCCAATCTTGAAGTAGACATTGGCACGCTCCTCTGTTTCCTGGTCGCCCAGTGAGGTCAGCACTTTCTGGAAATTCGTGAGAGAGGCTTGCCAGTCCTTGAGACGGAAACAGACTTCCGCGAGGCCACGTGTGCTGGTCTGGTCGGTCAAATCGAGTTGGTGCGCCGCCTGGTACGCCTTGAGAGCCTTGTCATCCTTGCCCTGGGCGGCACAAACCTGCCCCAGTTTGTTCTGAAGCACGTGCTGCTCGTGACGCTCACGGCGGCTGCCCTTGCGCACCAGAAGCTCGAGGAGGGTCTCGGCCTTGTCCCAAGCCTCCTGGCGGATGTACTCGTCCGACAAGGGGGCTGCAGCGTCCTCGTTCTCCGGGTCGAGCTCCATGGCCCCTTCCCAGGCCACAACGGCCCCTTCATGGTCCCCAAGCACCTCTTCGCGGAGCCTTCCAAGCTCCACGAGAAGCTTGGACCTGGGACGCGGCGCGGCCGTATTGGCCTGCTCTTGATCCAGGTATCGGGCCTCTTTGTCGTAATCGCCCCCATCGTGGGCAATCGCCCGCAGTGCCGCCAGCGTCTGCACATGGGTTGGGTCTAGATCCAACACCAGCTCAAAGCGCTCTTGGGCCGTCACCCGGTCCCCCAGTTTGTCGTCGATGGCCTTTCCAATGCGGAAAAAAGCCTCGACCCGCAGCCTAGGCTCGGTCGTGAGCTCGGCAACACGGGTCATGTAGTCGATGGACTGCGCGGCATCCTCCTGCTTCTCGTACAGCTTTGCCAGCGCTTCGAGAGCAGGAACATTCCGTTCGTCAAGCTCGATGATGTTCCGATAGGCGTCGATGGCTCGCTCCGTATCTTCGAGCTCCTCTGCGTACACTTGGGCCATCGCCGCATACAGATCGCTCTTGGTCTTGCGGTCCGACGTCGCCGAGATGTGACGCTCCAGGGCCGCAATGTAGTCAGGCCATTGGCGCAACTTGCGGTAGCACCGGGCGAGTGACACGCAGGCGTCCTCGTGGTTCGGGTCGACCTCCAGCACCTGCTCAAGACGCAGTGCGGCGAGCTCGGGTTTGAGAAACCGCTGTTCTTGCAGGCTCGCTAGGTGCAGCGAAAGGTCAATCCGGTCGCGCTCCGTGGCCACCACTTCGAGCTCGGTTTCGAGCACCTTGACCAGCTCAATCCACTGCTCGAGGATTTCATAGACGCGTGCCAACCCTCGCAAGGTCGCAAGATGCACCGGGTCGAGCTCCAACCCCTCACGGTAAACTTGCGCCGCACGAGCGTGCTCTCCAAGCGTCTCGTAGATAGTGCCAATGCGCAGCTTGGTCTGCACCAGCGCTTCGGGTTCGGTCAGCGCAGCGACCTTCCGATGCAGCACATCGACAAGGTCGCGGTGCGAGTTGCGCGCTGCAAAGATGCGTTCCAGGTTCTCGAGGGCCGGCAAGAACCCAGGATCGACCTCGAGCGCTCGGTGAAAGAACGCGAGTCCCTGGTCGGTCTCCTTCATCTGAAGATCGAGCAGCTCGCCAAGATCCACCATGATCTCCTTGCGGTCTGTGTCCTGTACCGCAACATCGAGCGCCCGTGTCAGCGTGACCCCCACCTGCTGGTGATTGCCAGCCTTTCGGTGGAGCGCAGCGAGCTGCCGCATGGCTCCCACATTGTTCGGGTCGATCTGAATAATCTGCCCATAATAGGGCTGCGCATACTCAGGATGTCCCAGGTCGTCGCCGTACCACTTGGCCAGATGCAGGCAGAGACGAATCTTCTCCGCGTGCTGCGTCTCGACCTTGAGCATTCCATTGGCGTTCTGTAGCGCCTCCGCCCAACGTCCCGTCGCCTGTGCAAGCTTCTCGAGGTAACGGGTTGTCTCCCGATCGTGGATGTCCAGCGCAAACGCGTTCATCACCGCGTCGAATGCCTGGTTCTTGTCGTCGAGCCGCTCTTCGAACACCTTCGCAATCTTACGAAGCAGCTCCGTCTTCTCCGCAGTTGGATGGCGCGTAGCGTCGCCCTCCACCACTTGCTCGCGGGTCTCGAAACGCCCGAGGTACAGCTCGATAAGCGGCTCCCAACGCGACGCTACCGTGTGGAGCTTCTCAAGCTCCGCATACGCCTCGTCGTGCGTCGGTGCAATCTCCAATATCTTTTCGTAGGCAACTCGCGACGAGTCGGGTTCTCCCGCGACATCACGCCACAGACCCGCTACACCACGAAGCTCCTCAATGCGTGCGGCAGGCTCCTCGAGAGCCTTGGCACGCTGCATCTTCACTTCAATGACATCAATCCAGCGCTCTTCAGTCCTGTAAATAGCCTCGAGAGCATCGAACGCCTCGAAGTCCTGTCCCACTTGGAGAAGCTTTCGCCAAGACTCCGCAGCATCGTAGGACTGCTCCAGTCGCTGTCCGTAGGTCCTGCCGAGCTCGCGATAGAGCTCTTTCAGCTCCTCGCCGTCCAACATCGCCTCAGCGCGGTCGACAATCTGCGTAAGTGCTGCAACCAGCTCCTGCGGGTCGTCCTGACGACGACGAATGGCTGCCATGGCCCGAAGTGCCGCAAGGTTCGAGGAATCCACATCCAGAATGCGACCGTAGTCGTCCAACGCCTGGTCATCGCGCGCCAGCTTGTCGCAGAACACTCGGGCTCGCCTTGACAACAGATTGACCCGATCCTCATCGGTCGATGCAATGTCGTGCTCCCGCTCCAATACGTCCACAAGCTCCGCCCACGCCTGCTCCCCTTCGTACAGCGTCGCTAGCGCAGCCAACGCCTCCGGATCCTCCCCGCGAAGATCCAACACGATCTTCCACGTGTCGATCGCCCGTTGCGGCAAGTGCAGCTTGCTGGCCGCCAGCTGAGCAAGCTTTGCCCGAATGGAAGCTTCTTCTGTGTCGCCCGACGCATTGGCAAGCTCTCGCTGGTAGACTACGTCAAGCTCGGTCCACGCCCCACGCGCCTCGTAAATCCGCGCCAGTGCCGCAATGGCCCCTTCATGCGCTGGCTCGAGCTCGTCGAAAATCCGCCGGTACGCCACGATCGCTGGGTCCATTGCCCCCAATCGCTCCTCGTAAACCTCCCCGAGGCGCGCATACAGCTCCACCAACTCGAAGCGCTCGGCCCTTGCCAAAACACGCTGCTCCAAGATCCTCGCAAGGTCGGACCATGCCTCCAGAGACACATAAATGCGATCGAGATTGGTCAGCGTCTCGACATCCAGTGGATCCACAGACAGTACATACTTGTACGTCTCTTCTGCCTTGCTTACATCCCCCAGCTCGTCTTCATACGCCCGTGCAAGACGACGCCCGATGGGCGCCTGTACCGCGGGCTCGTTTGCGCGCTCATCGATGATGTCCGCGTACGCGTTCGCAAGTGTCTCCCAGCCCCCCTCCACAGTCCCGGCAAGACGTTGCGTGTCGTCCCCCGCTTTCTCGTCCAACGGGTACTCCTTGAGCGCCCGCGTTGCAGCATCCAGGGTCCGCGCCGCATCGAAAAGCTTCTCTTCGTAGAGCTCCCCGAGACGGTAATAGGACGCCAGCCGGTCTTCCTGTCCGTGCGTATCAGCAAGCAGTGCCTCGTATACCCGCGCTAGCTTCTCCCATTCCGCACTCTGTCTGTAGAGCGGCTCGAGAAGCTCGGCGATGGTCGCCTGCTGGACTCCCGAAGCAAAGAGCCCCTCGAGAGCCTCCAGTGACGGCCCATGCTCGGGCGCCGCACTCAGTACATCGCGGTACGACCCAATCGCGCGCCCTAGGTCTCCCAGGCGAAGTTGATAAACTTGACCTAGCCGATACTTGAACTCAAGAACCTCGTCGTCCGTCGGGGCTGTCTCTGCCTCGAGGGCGAGCACCCCCGCGAGCTCGGACCAACGCTCCGTCTGCGACAGCAGCCGATCGAGAGATCGTATGGCATTCTGGTTCTCGGGCTCGACCTGACAAACCCTGCGGTAACGTGCGATCGCACTGTCAAGGTCCTCCACTTGGACCTCGAAGATCTGCGCCTCCCTCAGTCCAAGCTCCACGAAACGATCGGGGGCCCCAACAAGCTTGTCAAGCTCCGCATCGTAAAGCCCCGTCACCTCGGACCAACGCCCAAGAAGCTGCGCAAGACGTTCCAGGTTCGTCAGCGTTGCCTCGTTCCCATTGTCCAACACGAGCGCCCTGGCAAACGTCGCAAAAGCTGACGCAGCATCCCCCAGCGCTTCCTCGTGAAGCCTTGCAATGCGATGCAACAACTCGACTCTTTGGAACGGATCACTCGCGTGCGTCACCTGTACTTCGTGCACCCGAATCAATCGTCCCCAGTCGCTCGCCGCCTCGTACACGGGCTCGAGCACCGCTGCAGCTGCTAACGGTTCTGCAGTGCCGTCTTTGATCCCTTCAAGCGCCTCTAGAGTCGGCCCATGGTCGCTCTGCGTGATGAGGATCTCCTGATAGAGCTCCACCGCCCTGGCGACATCCCCAAGACGCTTCTCGTAGAGCGCCGCAATCCGATAGCGAAACCCCAGCGACTGCGCAGGCTCCACGGCCAGCTCGCTCTCACGCCCCAAAACTCCAAGAAGCTCTTGCCAGTTGCTCCCCTGCTCATAGAGCACATCAAGACGGGCCAACGCAGCTACATCCTCCGGATCGAGCTCCAAGATCCGCTCGTACGTCGCAATCGCCCGCGCCCCATCGGTCAGCTCGCGCTCGTAGACCGCCCCCACCGCAAAGTAGATGGCCTTCTTCTCCGTCGTGTCCACCACAAGATCAACCTTGCGCGCATAGGTCGCAAGCAGGTCCTGCCAACGTGAAAGACCTGCGTAACGCCGCACCAACGCGTCAAGTGCCCCCGAGTCCTCTGCGTCGAGCTCGAGTACCTTGTTGTAAACCGAAATGGCCTCCTCAGGCCGTTGCAGCATGTCTTCCTCGATGGACGCCGCCTGGAAAAGTGCCTCCTTCCGAAGATCCACCTCCACCAGGATCTCTGACTTCCGCTGCAATATGGCCGATAGCTCTTGGTAACGCCCGGCCCCTCGCAGAAGGCGCTCGAGTGCCTCCGCAGCGGCTAGATTCGCTGCGTCAAGCTCGAGAACCTTTCGATGCAGCCCAATGGAGGTGTCCACCTCGCCAAGATCTACCTCGTAGACCTGCGCACTTGCGGTAAACAGCTCGGCGGCAAGCGCGGACTCCTGAACCCGCGCGGCTTGCTGCTGAAGTACCTGTGCAAGATCCTGAAGACGTCCCGCCTCCCTCGCTACCCTGTCCAGTTGGGCTCGCGCCGATTCCCCCGCGGGATCCTCTGCCAGTGCCCGCGCATACGTGTCGAACGCCGCCGACAAATTGCCCGCTGCGTCTTCATGGAGCTGTGCAACCTGATGTAGCAACTCCACCCGTCGGTCCGAATCTGGAGCTAGACGTATCTGGACCTCGTGAACCCCAATCAGCTTCGCGTGATCTCCATGGTGACGGTAGAACGGCTCGAGAAGATCCGCAATGAGCCCCTCGTGCGCCGCTTGCTGCCCAAGACGCTCCAGTGCCGTGAGCGCTTCCGCACTGCTCGACTCGCGTTCAAGCACAGCACGGTATCCCTCGATGGCCACATCAACCTGGCCCATCTCCCGTTCCCGAAGCGCCGCAAGCCGCAACATCAATGCAAGCTGCGCGTCATCGGTGCTTGCAAGCGAAAGCTGCGTGTCTAGGTTCTCCGCAAGCTCGGTCCACATCGACTGTCGCAAAAACAGGGCGTCAAGCGCTGTCAGCCCCCGCATGCTCGCGGGGTCCTGCTCGAGCACCTTGCGGAATGCTTCAATAGCCTCCGCGGGCTTGCCAAGCTTCTCATCGTAAATCCGTGCGATCTGACTCAGAAGCTCCTCGCTGAGAACGGCCTCGTCAGTCCGTGCAATGCGTCGCTGAAGCACCGCTATCAGCTCGTTCCAACGCTCCGTCCGTCGGAACAGCGCCTCAAGGGACCCCAACGCCTCTGCATCGGTCGGATCAAGCGCAAGAACCTGACCGTACGCCCCCGCTGCGTCGTCGGTCAGCTCGCGGTCCTCGTCAATAGCCGCAATGCGCAGCCAGTAGTCGCGAGCCAGCTCTTGATCGTCCAGCTCCGCTGCAATCGCTGCGTACAGCGCTACCAGCGAATCCCAACGGTTCGACGCGGCCGCAATGGGCTCCATCTCGGCGCGAATATCAAGCTGCTTGGGATCCTCGCGAAGCGCTGTCGCAAGGGAGGAAAACGCCCGCGCATGGTCCTTGAGCTCCCCAAAGCAAACATGCGCTATCTTCCTTAGAAGTGCCCCGCGTCGCGAGGTGTCCCCCTCATGGGTGCAGAGCGTCTCGAGCGTCGAAATCAGCTTCTCCCAGTCGCCGCGCTGCTCGTAAATGGGCTCCAGCGTCTCGGCAGCGTCGGCCCGCAGCTCGGGGACGAGCAGAAGCGCCTCGAGAGCGAGCCTCGCCCCCTCATGACCCGCATCTACTGCCAGGATCTCGCGGTAGTTTTCAAGTGCCCCCGCCGGGTCCGATAGATATTTCTCGAGCGTTTGCCCCAGCCGGAACTTGATGTCCGTAAGTACACGCTCGTCTGCCTCGAGAGTGATCCGACATCGAAGCGTCTCCGCATAGGGCTGCCACTGGCCAAGCTCCGCATAGAGTACGTCAAGCGCCGCAAGAGCCGGTCCCTCGCTCGGATCGTCCTCGAGAATGGCTTGGTAGGTCTCGATGGCCTTTGCGCGGTCGCGCACTTCGGTTTCGTACAGCTTGGCGATGGAGTAGTGGATCGCCCTCTTTTCCTCGGGCTCGCTCGTAAGGTCCCGCCTCTTTTCGTAAATTCCAAGGAGCTCGGGGAACCGCTCGGTCTGACGGTAAAGGCGTTCGAGCGCGCTCAGAGCTTCCGGATGCTCCGGTTCGGCATCGTACACAGCGCGGTAAACCTCGAGGGCCTCGTCGATCCGCTGCACTTCGTCGACCAGCACGCGGCCAAGCTTCAACCGGATCGCCGTGCCGGTCTCCAGGTCGTTTTCGCTGTCGGCGCTCGTGATCGCAGCGCGGTAACTCGTGATGAGCGTCTCCCAACTCGACGTCGCACGCGCAGCTCGCTCCGCATCGGTGCGGGTTTGCTCGTCGCCGGGAAACAGATCGAAAGCCGCGCAGTAACGCTCGAAAGCGAGGACCGGCTCTTTGACCTTCCCTTCGTACAACGCCGCAACCTCGCGGAGGAGCAAGAGACGCTCGTGACGATCCGCCTCGTGTCGGAGCTTGACCTCGAGAACCGACGCGAGAGGCTTGGGCTGGTTGGCCGCCGTGTAGATCGGGATCAGCGCCTCGGCAGCTCGAAGACTCGATGGATCGATCTCGAGCGCTTTCTCGTAGTTCTTCGCCGCGCGCTCTGGACGCTGTTTGCGATCGGCCCAGAGTTGCGCGAGCTTGAAAAGGAGACTGGTCTTGGCCTCCGCCGCGGTCTCCTTGGCCTCTTGTTGCTCGAGAGTGCGAATGAGCTCGTCCCACTTGCCCGACTCCACATAGAAGACCTCGAGATCGTCCCACCGGCCAAGCGCGAGGTACTTCTTCTTGAGCGCGTCTTGGGCCCGCCGATCGTTGGGATCGAGCGCCAGGAGCGCGCGCCAAGCCCCAACCGCACCGTCGTCGTTGGCCAGACGATCGCCATAGAGGGCACCGAGCTTTGCAAGCAGCTGGATCTTCGCGGGAGCGTCGACCGTGATGCCGACCTGCTTCTCGAGAACGCTGGCGAACGACACATAGTCCTTGGCGCGCTCATGGATGGAGGCGAGCGCCATGATCGCGTCCACGTTGCTGTCGTCGCTCGCAAGGACCTCGTTCCAAAGCTCGCTGCAGATCTCGGGCTTCCTCACCCGCTCGGTCGCAAGCTTCGCTATCTCGAGAAACTTGGCGGCTCGTGCAGGACCGCGGACAAGACGCACAGCTTCGCGTCGCTGCAGCCCCAGAAGGCTCTCCCAGTCGCGTCGACGTTCGTAGGCGGAGCGTAGGAAGTCGCTCGCGGCCGGGTGCTCAGGGTCGATCGCGAGGATCTGCTCGTAGACCTTCACCGCCTCGGCCTGGTTCGCAAAACGTCCCACGTAAAGGTCGGCCGCCTTGCCGAGAAGCGCGATCTTCTCCGCGGCGCTCGGGACCAGCGCCGAGAGCGCAACAAGGGTCTTGACGAACTCGTTGTAGCGTTTGGCAGCCTCCTGTTTTTCGAGAAGGGCGCGAAGCTCGCCGATCTTCGGGTCGTCCACCACTTGCGGCGGCGGCGGTGGTGGTGCGGTCGGACGTTCCGGTTCTTGCAGCGCCGGTGGCGGAGTCGTTGGGGCCTCCGCGGCAGCAGCCGCTGGAGCAACGGACGGAGCCACGGCAGCTAAGACGTCAACCTCGCGGGTGGTGGCCAAGACTCCAACCTCGGCTCCGACCTCGGCTTCGAACTCTCGAAGCGTGGAGTGGTCCGGCTGGACTTCGGCCAGACGCTGAAATGCCTTTCGAGCCCCTGCCAGGTCGTTCATTTCGCGCCAGCAGATCAGGCCGATCTGGGCGAGGAGATAGACTGCGTCGGTCCTTGCGCGCGTCGACTCTTCAGCAAGCGCAATGACCCGTCCCCAAGCCCCCGCCTGACGACCGTAAGCTTCACGGAGGTAGAAGAACGCCGCCTCTTGGAGCGGATCGTTGCGAAGTGCGTCCTCGAGAAACCGCACGCCAACGTCGACGTTTTGATGACGCTGAACCCAGCGTGCGCCAAAAACGCCGGCACGAAGGGCGCGAGTGGCCCGGTCTCCTGTGGCGTCAAGCAGCCGGTTTTGCAGTGCTTCGAGCGCGTCGAGGCGGTTGTCGTCGGCAAGAAGTCCTTCGTAGAGAGCCGCCGTCTGTACCGACAGAGGGTCGGTCTCGTAGCTGCGGGTCAAGAGGGCTTCGTACTCTTCGGGAGCAAAACGGCGAGCCAGACGAGCGGCGCGAAGAAGGAGACGCCCTTTGCTCGTGACGTCGTCCTCGCTGTTCGAGGCGCGAAGGAGCTCGGCCAGACGTTCTTGCCAATGGGCCGGGTCGATCTGGGCGTCGGCGAGGCATGCGCTGGCCTCGAGATTCTTCCCTCCGCTCTCCGCCAAGCTCTTCGCGTAGGCCATGAGAGCTCGATCGTCGTCGCCCATGTCCGAGCTGACGTCACCGAGCTCCAGCAAGATGGCGCTCGCACGGGCGGGCGACAACGCGTCCTTTAGCTCGTGGTCAAGAAGTCTTTGTACCTTCGGATGTTTGGCGAGGTCCCAGAACACGGCGCGTGCGGCCGAAAGGCTTTCAGCGAGCTCTGGATTGAGCTTGTAGGCATCTTGAAAGTGCTTGATGGCCTTGACACCGGCTAGGATCTTGTGCGCTTGCACCCGTCCCAAGCGCAGGTGGTAGGCGGCCTTCTCGGGATTCGCTCCGGTAGAAGCGAGGGCCTTTTCGAGCTCCTCGGCGAGTCCCGGCCAATCACGAATGTTTTCGAGTTGCGTCAGCCGCTCGTGCAGTTCCATAGGATCGCCTCAGAATCTCCTGCAGGCAGGGTCGATGTGGCTCGACCACTCCGCGCGACGCCACGCTATCAGAGGGGGAGGCGTGAGGGCGAGTGTTGCGGTGGACTTGGTCTACTTGAAGCTCTCTCCGAGCTTTTGCCCGATCTCGCGGGCCTGAGCGCACTGGTCGCCATAACGGGCCGCTAACCCGCCCACGCACGCCGTCTTCCAAAACGCCCGAAGCTGCTGCAACGCTTCCGTCTTGCGAGACGCGCCGGCCTGGAAATACGCCGACCCGAGGTAGAAGTACGCCTCTCGGTGCTTGTCGCAGTCGCCACATGCCTTCTTGGCGAGCTCGTAGGCGGCAAGAGACCCGGGGAGATCGCCCTTCAGCTCGAGAAGAAACCCCTGAAGTGCGTGAATTGAAAAGAGCTGCTCGTCGCCCGCTTTGGCAAACCCGAGCGCCTCCTTGAGAACCTGCGCGGACAGATCAAGCAGCCCGAGACGACGATAAAGATCGGCCAGAGGAACATAGTATTCGAGGTGGTCTGGACGAGTCATCGCGGCCTTCGTGTAATGCTCGAGAGCCCCTTGTTCGTCGTCGAGATGAAGCAATACGTCGCCGAGATCCCGGTAAGCCTCGGCGTAGTTTGGATCGATCTGAACCGCCGTGGTCAGAGGTCCCTTCGCGTCGGCCCACCCCCCGTTCCCCTTGCCTGCAAGGGCGAGGAGCGCGTGGCCATGTAGAAAGTGGTAGCTGGCAAAGGTCTTTCGCTTGTTGCTTTTTTCGTCGGCGGCCTCCGCCTTGGCGCAGGTGGAACCGACCTTGGCCCAGTCGTCTTTCTTCTGATACGCAAGGGCAAGTTTCCAGAGGATCCGATGGTTGCTCGGGTCCTTCTCCGATGCCGCTTCGTACTTGTCGATGGCACCGTCGATGTTCGTCTTCTTCAGCTCGTCAGCTTCGTTGGCGAGGTTGACCGCCTCGATAGCGTCGCGACTGCATCCCGTGAGCCCTACGAGCACCGCCACTCGGAGCCACTTTCCGATCCTCGGGTTCTTCATAATTGAGGCGGAGTCTACGAGAGCCTGCGTCGGGAAGTCCACAGGGGAGAAGGCCCGCGAGCCTGTTGGCGCTTTGCTTGGCTCGCTACGCTTTTCGGCGAGCTCCGACAAGAAGACGGTTAGGGTGCGCCTATGCACCAACGTACTCACCTACCCCTCGAAATTTTGGCTGTCGCACTGACCCTGTGTGCTTGCGGAGGCAAACCAACGGAGGCCAAAGTCACCACCGCCGCCACAACCACCACGATCACCGTCACCGTCGAAAACCCCTGTGCAAAGGATGGCAAGATCAGTTTCTCTGGCGTCACCGGCTTTGCTGCGCTCAGTGGCAAGTCCATATCGGGCAAGTCCAAAGGGTCGTTCGATGTGCCTCTAAAAGAGGTGCCCGTGGGCAAGGCAACCCTCGAGGTGAAGATCGAGGCGAAGCTCAATGCCCTCCAGACGTGCCGCGCCACCGGCTCGGTCCTGATCGACCGCGTGGCGACCCCACCGAAAGTTCGATTGGCGAGCGGAACGGCTGGACCAAGCGGCTCGGACGACTTCGGTTGCGCCGACACTACCAACTGCGAGGGGAGCGCGACGTTCCGCACCCTGCCAGGCTCGGCGAAATTTCGAGCGACCCTCAAAGGAGAGCCGGGAGATACGCTGGAGGTGGCAGGGCAAAAGTTCTCGCAAGGGCCCGTCGAAATCGACCTCATCGCACTTCTAGGCGCCGCTACCGTCGACCAGGTCGTGGGAAAAAACGCCGTCTTCCCGTTCGCCGCAAAGGCGACGTCGTCCGAGGGCGCTTCCCTCGATCTCACGTTCAGCATCAAAGCCCAGAGTGTCCTCTGGGAGCTGCTTCGCAACATCACCCGAGGCCCTGTCAAGTTTATCCCGACAGAAGAAACGAGGACAAGCGCGCGCTCGGCGCTCATCGCAGACACGGGCCATTGGGTCCGCTTCGTCGGCGACAAAGGGGCTGTCCGCACCCTGAGCGACGTCGACTTGATTGTCCACAACGCTTGGGAGCGCACCGGGGCGGGCAACTGCCCGTACCAAACCTTTACCGTGGCCAAAACGCGCTACACGGACGACTTCACGGTGTTCCAGCGGACCACCGGCAAGAAGATCGCCAACAAGAGGTTCGCAGCCGCCTTTCCAGCGTGTCCGATGACGCGACGCAAAGCGGACGGCGACGTGGTCACGTTTCCCGAGTCGACCGTGGAGGATGCCTGGGTTCGCTCCCTGCTGAAGTGAGCGCCACTTAGGGACCGACCCGCAGCACTTCGGGACCGACCCGCAGCACTTCGGGACCGACCCGCAGCACTTCGGGACCCGACCCGCAGCACTTCGGGACCGACCCGCAGCACTTCGGGACCGACCCGCAGCACTTTAGGGGGCTTCTTCATCGCGCTCCCCAGTTTACCTGTCAAAAGCCCCGCCCCCGCGCCAGCCTTCCCAGCGCTGACGTGGGCACTTCGACCCGAATCCACCCGTCCCCCTCGCGTCTTCCATGGAGCAGCATCGCCGGCTCGCTTGCGCCTTGACCTGGCTCGAGACGCGCCGGCTGGACCAGAAACGCAAAGGTCACGTCGGTCATGCCAAACAGACGCTTCATGCTCGGGTCGTCCTCCAGCGTGCGGGGCGGGGCCAGGCCAGCGCGCAGCGATTCGGTCCCCCCTTCGGTGAGCACCACACGGGCTTCGGTCTGGCGTTTGAGCCATCCAACACGCCATGATTTGCCGCGGCCCTTGGGACGGCGGAACGTGACCACGTCGACGCCCCCTAGGCCCGGGACCCCTAAGGTGCCGCGGTACTGATCCTGAATGCTCAACAGGACTTTTAGAGGCTCGCGGAAACCAGGGCGTTCGGCCAGCTCGAGTCCCTGACGCAGGGCGGACAGGGCAGCGTCGTTTTCCGAAGGGGTCCTGAGCGCCAGCGACTTGCCTTCCCCAAGCACAAGGGAGGTCGTGAGCCAATCGCCTCGTCCAGCCGCCCAGCCGTCGAGCGAGCGTCGAAGCTTTTTGAGATCGCCTTTGGCGAGACGGGGTCCAAGCCCTCGTTCGAGGAAATCGCCCATGTCTGCCGCGTCGCTGGCGCGTGTAGCAGGGTCGTCGCGGACCACGAGTACCGCTGCGGCATCGGCCGAGACGCCTCGAAGTGGGCTCAGGTCTCCTGGACGCATGGCGGCGAAGAAAGCGAACGCGGGGCCTTGGGGACGGGGCTTTAGGGTGACATCGAGCGTCACCCGTGCGTCGTTGGCCTCGACACGTAGGCGGGCTTCGTCAAGGTCGGCGAGGGCCGTCAAACGTCGCTGGATGAACGCGTCGACGCCCGCCAAGAGAGCCGCGGGGTCGCCGAAGTCGGGGGGACGGCCTCCATGGGAGTCTCGCATGCGTTTGTCTTGTTCGAGCAGCAGGGTCTTGACGCCGGACCACTCGCGGACCGCAAGGGTCCAGAGGGTGCCGAGAGCTGCACGAGGGACTCTCGCTTCGACGGCGCCGGTCGGAGGTGGCAAGCGAGCGAGCGTGGCAACGACGAAGGCGCTGGCTTGTTCCAGGTCTGCAGGGGTGGAGGCGAGGACCAAGTAGGAGCCTGCCAACGCGAGCTCGAGAGGGAGGGTTTTTCTGCTCTTGAAGGTCTTGAGCCCTTCCTTGTCGCTCCATGTTCCCGACTCGGCGAGGACGGTTTCGAGACGCGTGCGGTCTTTGACGCGGACTGCGATGGCAAAGCCGAGAGGACCTGGGTTCTCCAAGACGGCGCCATAGGCGGGGGAGTCCATATCGAGCAGCTCGCCGAGGGCAGGGTCGAGTCCGGCAGCGGAACAGACGAGGAGATCGACGGTGGGGGCGATCGCGGTGAGGGAGGCCCCGAAGGCGTGTTGGAGTTGGGTCCAGAGGGACGAGGGGGAAAGGACCGCGATTTCGGCGAGCAGGCGTTCTGGTGCGGGAGCGGGAGCGAGCTCGGTGGCGGCTTGGACCGTAGGAGCAGGCGGAGGAGGTTTGCGAGAACGGCAGCCGTTGAGGCTAAGGGCGAGGAGGAGGAGGATCGCGGCGAGAAGACGGCTCACGAGAGCGGAGGTTATTCGTCGTATACGGTGGCGGCAAACTGCGCGCTTTTTTCTGCATCGAGGTCCCCGAGGAGGGCATACCCAACGCCAGCACGTTCGGCGAGAGCGACCGAGTAGCCTTTGGCGGTACCGACCTGCACCTGGGACGATCCCACGGCTCGAGGGGCGAACTCGGCGTGGTTCACCTGAATGCGCTGGGGGTCGAACACGAGGACACTCACCCGACGCGCGTTGTCCCCTGTTCCGACCACGTACTGGAGCATGGCGGCCCGCTGCTGATGGAGGGGAAGAACCCGACCGCCAACGAACGTGGCTCCAACCCGCTCGAACCGTCCCGCCTGCACGGGGACCCCGACGTATTTCTCGAGATTGCGCACGGCCTTTGGATCGGTGGCATCGGGAGGAAGCGGCTGTGAGTGCTCGGCAACGAGGTCGGCCAACAGGTCGTTGACCTGGCTGGAGTTCGCGGACCGTCGCTCGAAGACCCCCCAAGCCAGCGCGAACGCAGCGGCAGTTGCCAGCGGGACCAACGCTCGCCAGGCCGTTTTACCGCGTGAAGAACCCGTGTCGCTTCGAGCTCGCTCTCGGTCTTGTTCTGCCGCAAGGGCGGTCATGAGACGCGCGCGGAGTGCACTGGGGACCGGCGCGTGAACCACACGCTGCATCGACACACGCGACGCTCGCAACAGCCCCAACTGTTCCGAGCAGAAGCTACATTCTGCGACGTGATCTTCGAGCGCGCACTGGCATCCCGGCTCGAGCTCACCGTCGGCGTAAGGACCAAGAAGTCTAGATTGTTCGCGGCAAACGCTTGTTGCGCGAGATAATGGGCGGGTCATGCGACACCTCGCTTGCGAGCGCGATACGCTGCAAGGTCCGTTGGCGCGCTGGTCCCCTCTCCGACGCGGCTTTCTGCTTTGATAATCCCCATAGCCAACGCATGCTCGTAGAGCGCACGTTGCAAAAGTTTTCTCCCCCGATGCAGCCTGCTCATGATGGTCCCTTGGGGGCAGCCGATGATACGCGCCGCCTCCTCATACGAGAACTCTTCCACGTCGCAGAGAAGTACCACCATCCGGAAATCCGTAGGGAGCGCATCGAGCGCGCGTTGGATTTCCTTTTCGACCAGCGGAAGGAGCATCTCCTGCTCCGGGTCGCGAAGCTGACGCATCGTGGACGCGCTCACCCAACCGTCCGCCAATGGGTCGGCGTCGGGCCCCTCGAGCACGGAGCGCTCAAGCCCGCCACGACGGTACTTGTTAATGAAGGTGTTCATGAGGATGCGGAACAGCCAAGCACGGAGATTGGTGCCCACGAGAAAGGTCTGTCGTCCCCGCATCGCGCGAAGAAGGACATCTTGAACGAGGTCTTCGGCTTCCGTTGGGTTTCGGGTCAGGCGACATGCGACGCCATAAAGTCCATCGACATGACCCAGCACTTCCTCGGTGAAGCCGTCGTTCGAATCGGGCGCATGCATGCTGCAAAATCTCCGGGCTCTAAGACAAGAAGGAGGAGCCTTGTGGGCGCAACCGCCGAGGTGGTGATGTATTCCCGGGGTCAGCTTGGGGACGCGCCGTCTTTTTTGGAGCTGGCTTTGGTTTCGTCGGGGCTCTGAGCGGTCCCCTTGAGACGACGTTCAAGTTCTTCGATGCGCTCAGCGAGGCGTTTGACCTCGGTTTGGAGCTGCTCGAAGGGGCGGAAATTACCCCAAAACGCTTGGATACGCTCGTCAACTTGGTTTTGGATGTCCTCGAACTTTTCCTTGGCCTGGTCGACCAGGGTGGGCTTCTTCGGGTCGTCTTCAGCTTTGGCTTCGAGGGGTTTGTCTTTTGCGCCGCCTGGAATGAGCCGTCCGATGGGGCCCTCGCGGAGGCCCTCGAGCACTTTTTCGGTGCGGGTGTGAATCAATTCTTTGAGCGTTTGCAGAGGCACACTTCGCGCGTGAGCTTTTTGTTCCTCATAGATGATCTGGGCCAAGGTCACCTCGGTGAGGTCCTCTTTCGAGTTGTTGTCGATGATCTGGACCTCTTCTCCAGTGCGCACCATTTCAGCGATCTGGAGGAGCGTGACGTAGCGGCTATCTTTGGTGTCGTAGAGCTTACGATTGGAATATCGTTTGATCACCCGTCGGGCGCGTTCTGCGGACGGCGGAGTGGGGACTTCGGGATTCGTGTCCACGATTAGACTCCTTTTACAGCCGCGTGGCTGCGTTTCGGCTTCGTTTCGGGAAGATGAGGCGTACAGTAACGCAGAATGGCAATGATGACGAGCCCAAACGCGCCTCACGCCTCACCTGACGCCTCACCTGACGCCTCACCTGACCTCGGCAGCGCGGCAATCGAGCTTCGTAAAGTGTCGGCGCGCTATGCCCGTGGTGATGGCGAGCCGCTGCGACAGGTCGACTTCGTCGCAACGCCTGGCGAAATCGTCTGTTTGCTCGGTCCTAACGGTGCGGGCAAGTCGACTCTTCTTCGCGTGGCGTCAGGCTCGCTGTGTCCCTACGAAGGCGAGGCGCTTCTCTTCGGAGAGCCCATGGCCCGCATGGACCGGCGACATCTGGCCCGCACCGTGGCCGTAGTCGCCCAAAACGAGACGATTGCCCTTGGGTTTTCGGTCCGGGATGTCGTGACCATGGGACGCGCCCCGCATCAAGGCAGCTGGATGCTCGCCGGCGCCCACGACCGCAAAATTGTAGACGCCGCCTTGGATCGCTGTGACCTTGAGAGCCTCGCGTCGCGCCTGGTGCACGAACTAAGTGGAGGCGAACAGAAACGAGTCGCGATCGCCCGGGCCCTTGCGCAAGAACCCCGGGTCCTTCTGCTCGACGAGCCTGCGGCATTCCTCGATGTCCGCCACCAAGTCGACCTCTGCGAGCTTCTTGTCGAGCAAACAAAACTGAAACAGCTCGCCTGTGTCGTGGTGCTCCATGACCTAAACCTCGCCGCTTCGTACGCGTCCCGTGTCGCTCTCCTCAAAAACGGGGAGCTGCTTGCCTGCGGTCCCGTCGCCGAGGTCATGACCTACCGACGCCTGCGCGAGACGTTTTCCGCCGACCTCTATGTCGGCCTCAACGACGTCACTGGAGACCGATTTTTCCTCCCCATGCGGCATGCGTCGAACGGCATTGACGGCTCCCGGCCGCCGTGGCAGGCGCCTGGCATTCAAGGCCCATGAAACGAACCCCTATCCTTCTGACTGCTGCGTTCCTGCTCCTCGCCCCCTCGGCCCATTCTGTCGAAGCGAGGATGCGACGCCTATGTACCGGTGCCCATGTCGAAGTCCGCGCGCGCAATGTCCGCCTGACCGGTAGTGGCGTGGAGCGCCTCGCACGCATCGCCGCCCGGTACCACAAGGCGACCCGACGACGTCTCGTGGTCACCGGCGGAACCCGAACCCCAGAACGTCAAGCCGACCTCATGGTCGAGAAGCTGGCCCATGGCGACGACCTCGTAGCGCTTTACGAAAACCGCCAGGCCGTTGTCGAGGTCCGTGACGCTTACCGCGACGCCACATCAAAAGGACTCTCCCGAAAGCGCGTGGTCCATGCCGTACGCGATTGCATCGGCGCACAGGTCGCCCGAGGCGTCTTCGTTTCCAAGCACTTGAAGTCCGGTGCCGCTGACGTGCGTTCCTTTGACATGACGCCGGCTCACGAGGCCGCATTGCGAGCTGCTGTCTCCGAAGAGCCCGGCGCGTCGCTGATCGACGAGCGCACCAGTGCCGAGCCTCACTTTCATCTCGCTCTTTAGAGCGTGCTGCTCTCCGCAACTCAACTCAGTCGTGGCCAGTCCAATAGGCCGCTCGCGGGGGCTGCCCCTTCCGCAGCGTGACACGAACATTGTCGCAGCCTCCAGCATGTCCATCCGCGTCGCGTCCAATCTTCTCTCGCTGGGTAGCGCAGGTGCTGTCGTTGAGGTCGGTCCGAAACACCTTTCCCCGTCGCGACAGCTCGGTGACCACCTCGATGTCGGGAAGCTGGACATGGTCGTACTGGAAGGGACCGGCTGAAATAACCGAGATGGAAGGCGAGACAGCTTCGAGAAACGCAGTCCGCGACGAGGTCTTGCTTCCATGGTGTCCCACCACGAGCACGTCGGTGTCGATGGACGCCCGGCAACACGCCAGGAGTTTTCCCTCAACCGAGCTGCCAAGAGGTGCATCTGTAGGGAGCGCCCTTTTGCCAGCTTCGGCGTCGCCTGCAAGCAATACGCTGCTTCCCAGAAGGTCGAGACGTACCACAAGGCTATTGGCATTGATGTCGTCGCGCCGTCGATCGTCGACATGTAGGAACGTCATGAAGCCACTGGCACCGAGCGGGACCTTCATGCCCGCGGTGATGCGGGAACCGTAGGGGAGTCTCAGCTCGCCTTGGACTCCACAGGTGGCTTTGGGAAGCTCCACGCTGCGGGAACCTGGGGGACTGGCTGCGGTGTGGTACACGATGTTTGGTTTTTCCGAGACCGCCTTGAGAAAACGTAGGTAGGCGCACGGCTTGTAGAGCACACCGGGCTCCCAGACCTCGCGAACCTCGTACTTGCTGACGACATCAGCGAGCAGCTCGACATGATCCCGATGGGCATGACTCAAGATGACATGGTCTATGGCGCGCAGTGTGGGGCGCACCGCACGAAGGTAGGCGATAAAACGGTTGTGACGCTCGTCGCGGAGGTCGTCGTTGCTGCCTGCGTCGTACACGAGCGTGAAGTCGGGCCCTTCCACGAATATGGCGAGCCCAGTTCCTACGTCCACCACATGGACCGTGGCCTCGCCGGCAGAAGCGGGCGAAGGCAGTGCATGCGACCCCGAGTTGCTAGAAGAGGCCGAGGAGGCTGAAGGGACCGAGCTTTGCCCTGGGGCGGGACGGCGGCAGGAGCATGCGCCGCCGAGGGAGGCTACAAGCGCGAAAACCAGGGCAAGTCGCATGGGAGCCTCCTAAACCAAACCCATCTTGAAAACCACAGGTCCGATCTGCCGCTTCCGCGCCCCAATGTCGCGTAGACCTCACCCCCAACCCCCTCTCCCTCGACATTTTCCTTGCCCGTTCGGGCCAGGAAAATCGTCTTCGAGAGAGGGGGCTCGGAACCGCTGTACAAGTGGCTCTCCTCCCCCCTCTCTCGAAGACGATCCTGCTTGCCCGTATGGGCAAGCGGAATGTCGAGGGAGAGGGGGGCGGGGGGGGTGAGGTCTAGCCTTTCTTCTTCCTCCCCTTCCTCTCCGCAGGACGCCACCCCCGCAAATCCTCCCGCGTCAGCCCAAGCCCGTGGCACTCGCTGTCCACAAACTCCTCGATGTAGTCCCCCAGCCGCAGCCCCCCGAACTCCTCGCTCGGCTCGTTGTGCCACTGCTTCACCCACGGCAATAGCTCCAACACCCCCGCAAGTACCGGCGTCAGTCGCTCCTTGTCCCAGGTCTCCTCCGTCTTGCGCTTCTGGTAAAGCGCCGCCAGCGCCTGCGCCTGTTGCAAATGATTCCAACCCGCCCACCCGTACACTGGACCCTTGTCCTCGGCGGACTCGCACCCGGGATAGCTGATAAAGCGCTCCTTGGGCACATCCAGCTTGCCTCGCAGACGCCAATAGATGGGATCGCGGTAGTTAGGCCAACCTCCGACCCTGTAAACTCCGCAATTTCTTTGCGCAACTGCTCGTTTTCATCACGCAGTCGCTGCAATTCCGTCGTTTGGTCCTGGATGATGTTCAACAACTCGACGAGGATACCGTGCCAGGAGGTCAGAGGCTTAACCGCGGCGGTACGGCGTATGGAAGCGCGAGACCAGTCAAACACTGGTGTGTTTCGTACGCCCGGCAGGACTCGAACCTGCGACATTCGGCTTCGAAGGCCGACACTCTATCCAGCTGAGCTACGGGCGCCTGACCAGGAAGAACCTAGCCTGCCAGGCCCCAAGAACGCAAGTGCGATCGTGCAGATTTCGTCTCAGCCAAAATACTCGTCGTACTTCGCCTTCGCCTCGCTCCCAAAAAGGATAGCGCACGCTTCCTCCATCCCAGGCGCGTGACGAAGCGTCTCTTTGCGCACTACCAGCGCGATCTTCGAACGCCTCCGAAGGAAATCATCGAGCTTCGTCACCATCTCCCGACGCGCCGCTTGCTCGATCTCGCAGCGGATATACTCCGCCCCCTCGATCAGTAGATCCGCCATCGCAGGATCCCTCCGCATCGTCTCGAGAAGCACGATCGCCTCCGCCCCATAACGTCGCCATAGGCGCGTGCTCAGTGGCTCCGACGAGCTCGGACACGTCATCTTGTCAAGCTCCATCAGCGTCGCTTGATGGAAAAACTCCTCGCGAACCGCTTCCGAGGGCTCCCCATACCAGCGACGTCCCGCGTGCGGCAGCGCAACCCCAAGCCCCGTCACGAACCCGCAAACCTCTTCGCCCACATTGAGACAATCGGTCAGCTTGCCTCCGAAAATGCTGATGAACTTCCGCTCCGTATCCACCTCCACGGCGTGCTTGCGTGACAACAGCATCCAATCGGTCGTCCCATCCCCCTCCCCAGCTACGACCAGCGGACGTACCCCGCAGCGCTCCGCTATCACGTCGTCTTCCGTCAGCGGCGCGTCGAGCAGCAGCCTCTTGTTGATGTTGTCTAGGACAAAACGGCGGTCCTCCGAAGTCACCTCGGTGTGTGGACTCTGCACCTTCGTGTCCGTCGTGCCGATGCACGTGCGGACTCCCATCGGGATCACGAAGAAGAGCCGGCCATCGTCGGCAAAGAAGGTCAGCACCCTTTTGTGCGGCGTCAGCTTGCGCACGATCAAATGGATCCCCTTGGAAAACACATGGTGGTGACGCGTCTTCTGACCCACCACGGAGTTGAAGGAATCCACGAAAGGACCGGCCGCGTTGATCACCACCTTCGAGCGGATCACAAACTCGCGTCCCGTCAGCACGTCGCGCGCCCGAATGCTCCAGAGTCCGTCCTTGCCCCGCTCGGCCCCTAGTGCCTCTACGTAGTTGGCCGCAGAGCAACCGTAGTTCATCGCCGTGCGCACGAAGTTGAACGCGAACCGAGCGTCGTTGTCGTACAGGTACGCGTCCGAGTACTCGAAGCCACCGTCGGCGTCGGTCACCCGCACGATGGGCTCGTCGCGCTGCATCGCTCGGGTCGACAAGAGACGTGGCGTTTTCGTGAAGAGGTTTCCTATGAGCCAGTAAAACCAGGTTCCGAAGAACAGCTTCAAGAGGCCGTGACGAAACCCACGGGTGTGCGTCGTGTAGAACCGGATCTCCTGCACGGTCGACGGGAAACTTCGAATCAGGTGGTTTCGCGACAAGCACAGCTTGCGCACCAGTCCAAACTCGAACGTCTCCATGTACTTGATCCCGCCCCACGCCAGGTTGGAGGACTCCTGACTTGTGAAGGACGCGAAGTCGCCCTTGTCGATGAGCCCCACCTTCGCCCCCTGACCCGCGAGTGCTGCGGCGGAAACGGCACCGTTGATGCCACCTCCCAGCACCAGCACGTCGTACGGGTGGTCTTCGAGCTTCTTCAGATTCGTGTCGCGCAGCTTGGTCGGCATGTTCCGATCTCCGCAGACGCGCAAGCTTTGGTCAAGTGCGTTGTGCTTTGTCCTGCGCGAGACGCTCCCGAAGGACCTCCGCAGACAGCCCGCGAACCTCCACCAGTTTGAGCCGTCCCGTCGCCCCCCGGAGTAGCGAGATGTCGCGTTTGCCCACGCCAAGCGCTCCGGCCAGCAAGTGCATGAGCGCCTTATTGGCCTTGCCATCCACCGGTGCGACCGTCAAAGCCACTTGCAGCTCGCCATCCACCACCCCCATCAGTCGGCTTTTGTAGGCCCGTGGTTTCGCTCGCACCTCGAAACGAACCCCGTCGGACGTCTCCACCAGCTTCAGACTCGCGAGCTCCATGGCCGCCTAGCTCGATGCCTTGGAAGGATCGGAACCCGCGTCGTCGGGAAGAATTCCAGACGGAGGAGCCGAACGTTCGAGATCGAGAATCCTCGCCTGGCCCACGTAGACCTTGGTCTCGTACTTCGTGATCTTGCCGATCTTGCGCACAATCTCGGCCATCCGCTCGGCCTCCGTGACGATCACCTCGACAGCCGCGTACGACGGGCTCGAGGGGTCGAGACGCCGCCTCAGAAGCTCCGCATACCCGAGCACGCTCGTCAGCGGTTGATTGAGCTCGTGGGCCGCAGTCCCCGCAAGCTCCGCGACAATGGCCGCGCGCTCCTGCACGAGAAGCTGCTCCTGCGCTTGCTGTAGCCTCTGCTCCATGCGTACCCGCTCGCGAAGATCGGTGAAAATCGCTACCGAGCCGACCCCCCGTACGTTGGGACGCGACCCTCGACGTGAGGACGGCCGTTCCGAATCGGACGAGGCCGGCTCGAACAGCAGCGCCACGGAAACAGAAGCCGGAATCCACGTAAGCCCACGGTCGACGATGGTCGTTCGAAGCCCGTCGATCCGTCCCCCCTCCGCCCGCGTCTTCGCCATGATCTCCTGCGCCACCCCCTCGGGATACAACGTGCTCATGTCCCTGCCCACAGCCTCGACCGACGACCAGCCGAAGAGACGCTCGGCAGCGCGGTTGAACGTCCGAATCACCCCCGCAACGTCGGCGCTCACGATGGCGTCGACCGACGAGTCGATGACACTCTCGAGGAACTTCTTGGTCTGCAGTAGCTCCTGCGCCGTCGCGCGCTCTTCGGTCACCTCGCGAAATGAGCAGAGCACAAGCCCGTCTTCACGACGCAGCGGGTTGAAGTTGAGGCTGAGGATCGCCGTCGCTCCATCTCCCTTGGTGATGGCCAGGTCGACTCCCTGGGGAAATACCCCTCGTGCAAATCCGTCCCGAAGCAAACGGGCCGCGGGCAGGTCCTCGGGAGTGACAATGGTTCCAACACCACCGTCTCGAAAGTCCCCTTCGGTATAACCGGTGATGGTCCTTGCGCGCGGGTTGGAGAACAGGACCCGTCCGCGGCGATCACAGACGATGATGCCATCCGCAGCGCTCTCGAAGAAGTCGGCGTAGCGCTCGAGAGCTTGAACCCGTCGCTCCGCCTCGATACGCGCCACCGAGAATCGGGTGGTCTGGTCGCGAAGCGACTGGAGGACCCGTGCGTTGCGAAGCGCCACCGCCATCGCGTTGGTCACCGTCGTGCAGAGTGCGATTTCGTGAGGGCCAAAGGTGAAGGCACGTCTGGCGCGTAGGCCGAGCACCCCCAGGGCTCTCCCTTCGTAGAGGATGGGAAGAATGGCCAGCGCATGGAAGGTCTCAGTCCCAGGAAGGGGACTCGCGTCGGTCACGATGAGCGGCACACGGCTCCCGATGACCTCGTGGATCTCGGGGTAGTTGGCCATGTCAATGGGGACATCGCGCTGGTGTGGGTCGTCCGACGCCGCCACGACATAGCCGACGTCGCCCTCTTCTTGGACCAACACGATGGAGGCGCGGTCCACGCCGACGACCTCGGCGATGCGCTGGACCACGGTGAACAAGATGCTTCGAAAGTCGAGGTTGGATGCGAGCGCTTGGGTGAGCTCGAGGACTAGGAGCGCGTCCTTTTCTTTTCTTGCGAGCTGGTCGACCACGGCGCGCAAGCGAAGTTGCCCACGAATGCGCGCGATGAGCTCGATGGGCTTGAAGGGCTTGCGAAGGAAATCATCGGCGCCACTCGCAAACGCCTTGGCGACCTCTGACTCGTCGTCGAGCGACGCCAAGGCCAGGATCGGCACGCCGCGGACGTGCGGACAATCCCGAAGCACCTGCACGTCGTCGCAACTGTTGGGCGGATCGAGGTCGAGAAGGATCAGTGATGGCGGAGGCTGGGAACCGACTTCGCTGCAGGAGCAAACGGCTCGATGAGCAAGCGCGGCGCCGCGAAGCGTCTCGGTCAGCGCCTGCCGACTGCTCGCGTCGCGGTCGATGACCAGAATGGGACCTTCAAACACGTGGACCTGCCCCTCAGGGGGCCTGCAGGTGGAGCATCTCGTGGACGGACAGCAACATCAACCAGGCCCTCGTTTGAGTAACAATGCGGACAGCCGTAGCACGGCCGGGCCGAAGCGAGACGCTCTATCGTTCTCTCGGACCCTCACCCCCCCTTATACGATAAGAGCACCGAGAGGTCCACAGAACAGCACTACGTGACCCTACAAAGAGCACCGAGAGGTCCACAGAACAGCACTACGTGACCCTACAAAGAGCACCGAGAGGTCCACAGAACAGCACTACGTGACCATATAAGGAGCACCGAGAGGTCCACAGAACAGCACTACGTGACCATATGAGGAGCACCGCGAGGCCGATGGACCCGCACCGCGAGGCCGCACAGGTTCAGCCCTCCAGCTCCTCGGCCATCGCCTGTGCACCGGTGCGCCCGTACCGATGCAACGACCAAAGGCCGGTGCCCCAACCAGCCAAGAGCACCAGGCCTCCAGCGGTAGGGTCCCACGAGGACGCGATCGCGAGGCCCAGCGCGATGAGCACCAGGCCGACGACCACCCATCTGCGTGCTCGTGTCTCGTTCCGTGCGGTCCGATCGTTTTTCATGGCTCGTGAACGGGTCCTCAGGGACTGCAGCGAGAAGCATCGTCGCGGGTGACCTCGCAGGCTTTTGCCTCAGTGGAGCAAGTGCCTGTGCAGTACGACGCAGACCACGACTTGCCTCCAGTGCTGCATGGACAGCAGGCGGAGGAGCATTCCTCGGCTGACGAACAGGCAGCACCGGCGGCTTTGGTCCCCCACCCCGAGCCGCAACCTCCGTTCGATTGGCGACTTGCCTGGAGGTCGATGGCGTTGTCCGAGCTGCAGGCGGTCAGGATTGCGCAGCATACGAGAGCGGTCCAGAGGGAAAGACGCATCATGTTGAGGAGCGTTTAATCGCAGCGGGCGCTCGGGTCAAGAAGGCTTCGAGCACCTGAACCACCTCGTCGATGTCGAGCCGTGATCCGTAATTCCAGGGGGAGCCAAACACAGTGCGACGTCCGCCCCAGTTTTCCGCACCGGGCGTCGGCTCGGCACGCAACGCCGGGGCTCCATGGGAAAACTCGAGGGCCGCCAGCGCGATCAGGCACGGCTCCAACGTCGTCGGCGCGTGCTCGGACCCAGGGTTGACCCCCACAGTGTAGCGACGTCCCCCATCGACGTGATCTCCCACAATCAGGGCTACCGGCTCGACGATCCTCGTGTAAAGCGCCTCGACGGCGACGCCTCCCTCGCCCCGCAGGTCCACAATCCCCACTCGTTGCCCCCTGCGAATGCGCCCCGCCGCGTCGAGCTTCGCCACTCGTGCCAGATTGCGCTCCTCGGTGCTCCGATCGAACGGCAGCGCGTCTCCTCGCACCACGGCCTCCAGTACCTCATGACAGAGGGACCCAAACCGATTACTTCGGTCCGCACCTGCTGTCGCCAAGCGATCGCTCACATAGCCGTGAAGTCCACGTCCAAGCAGATCGTCCTCGGCACTCACCCCCGGGTGCTTCTTCAGGTGATCGCAGCGGTACGACGCTGCCTCGAGCACCGAACGCACCTGCATGGGAATGCTCCCCTGTAACAGGACTGCCACCACACTCGCCAACGCATCTGTGTCGGCCAAGGTCGTTCCCACGCCGTCCAGCCCGTCCAGCCTGTCGGGGCCGATCACCTTGGGCATCGCGTCCAGGTTGATCGCCTCCCCAGTCACGTGGTGGTCCCATGTCACCACGGCCCCAGGGACCGAGCCATCCACACTGGCATAGCGGAGACACCCTGCAGGCACGTCCTCGAGACGCGTTGCCACGAACACGCATAGAGTCTTCTTGGGCGGCTTCATGGTCCCATGGAGGTCAGTGGCACGCGCTCGACGACCTCCAGTTCAAACCCATGGATGCCTGCAATCTTTCGTGGGTTGTTCGACAGGAGCCGAATGCGTCGAAGCCCTAGGTCGAGCAGAATCTGCGCGCCTAGCCCGAACTCCCGCAGCGGCAGCTCGGTCCATGTCGTCGGCGCCGCGGCGCGTTGCGACATGTACGCTTGCAGCTCCCTCTTGGTTTCTCCCCGCGCTGGCAGATACACCACCACGCCGCACCCCTCGGTCTCGATCCTCGCAATGGCCTCGCGTAAGTGCCGTCCCCCGTCGCGGGCCGTGGATGCAAACAGATCGGCAACGTTCGACCCCGAGTGCACCCGGCAAAGCGGCGCCGCGTGCGACGTGGGCTCCCCTTTGATCAAGGCTAAAAACTCGCGGCCGTCGATGGTGCTCTCGTAGAGAAGGGCGCGCCAATCGGTCCCCGTCTGATCGAGGGTCAAGTGGGTCTCCTGCACGCGTTGCACGAGACGCTCGGTGACCAGACGGTACTGGATCGTATCTGCCACCGTCACGATGCGAAGCCCGTGGGTTTCTGCAAAGCGTTCGAGGTCCGGCATGCGCGCCATGGAGCCGTCGTCATTCATGATCTCGCAGATCACGCCCGCAGGGGTCAGGTCGGCAAGACGTGCCAGGTCGACGCTTCCTTCGGTCTGGCCCGTGCGAACCAAGACACCGCCTTTGCGGGCTCGGAGCGGAAACACATGGCCGGGAGTCACCAGGTCTTCAGGACGGCAGTGGGGGTTGGAGGCCACGCGAACCGTGTGGGCTCGATCGGCGGCGCTGATGCCTGTGGTGACGCCCGTACCGGCCTCGATGCTGACGGTAAACGCTGTACCGAGGGGGGGACCGGGACGTCCCGGGCTCTGCATCATTGGGAGCCGCAGGCGTTCGACCTGTTCTTCGGTCAGGGTGAGGCAGATGAGGCCGCGGCCGTGTTTAGCCATGAAGTTGATGGCTTCGGGGGTGACGAATTCGGCGGCCATGGTGAGGTCCCCCTCGTTTTCGCGGTCTTCGTCGTCGACCAGGATCACCATTTTGCCTTCGCGGATGTCCGCGATGGCGCCGTTGATGCGTTCGAGAAGCTTAGGATCGATGGGTCGCATGGTGGGTTACAGGTAGCCGGCGCGGCCTAAACGGTCCATCCAAGCTGCATCGGAGCGCTGCCCGGTCTCGAGAAAACGCGCAACGTAACGCGCCAGTAGGTCGACTTCCAGGTTGACCGTCTGTCCCACGGTCAAGCCGTCCAGATTCGTGGCGCCGCGGGTCACGGGGATCAGCGCGACGGCAAAGTGGCTCGGGTCGACTCGATTCACGGTGAGGCTTACACCATTGACCGCAATGGAGCCTTTTTCCGCCACGAAGCGCGCAAGGGAACCGGCGATCTCAAAGGTCACCTCGAGAGCGTCGCCCACGGAGCGGCGGCTGGTGACGGTCCCGACCCCGTCGACGTGGCCTGAGACGATGTGGCCTCCCATGCGGGCGCCCAGCTTGGTGGCGCGTTCGAGATTGACCAAGGAGCCCATGGCAAGCGGCCCCAAGGTGGTTCTCGAGAGCGTTTCTGCGGAGGCGTCGACCTCGAAGCTCGTGGTGTCGAAGGATGTGACCGTGAGGCAGCAGCCGTCGACGGCGATGGACTCGCCAAGGACCAAAGGCTCCCTCTCGCCAAGCTTGCAGGTGATGCTGAGGCGCGCCCCGGGACCCCGCTCAGCGCGCCGCCGAAGGATCCCCTTTTCTTCGATAAGACCGGTAAACACGCGGCTGTCGTAGGCGCAGACGCCCTAATCGTAAAGTTGCTTGGCTTTGTTGCAGTGCGGCATCTTGACGGACCGCCTCGGAGACCGCATTACTTGGTACATCTGTACGCACACTGGATCGACCACTCGGGTTCGCCGAGGCGAGGCGATTGGCGCGTACGACGTGGGCTCGATAGCGGCGATGACGTTCGCTGGGGTCCCGAATGGAGGCATGTCATGACGCAGGTATCTCGTGAATTCAAGCGCACGGTTCAGACTGCAGTGGAACGCGGGTCGATTCTAATGGAGCGGGTACAGAAGGATGTCGCTCGGGTGCCTTTTGACGCGCTTGAACAGATCCCGCTGGTGGGAACACCCATACGCGGGTTCCACAAGCTGCATGACGCGAGTGTGGAAGGGGTTCATGGGATTGTCCGCCTCATCAACGGAGCCGCGGGCGAGATGGTGGACGTGGTCCTCGATGCCATTGAAGGCCCGCTCATAGAGGCTGTGCCGCTCTCGGAGATGCGCGTTCTCGAGCCCGCTCCGAGTGCCAACGCAGCGCTGCCCAGCGTTTGCCAGCCCGAGGTCGATGGGCAGCAGCTCAAGGATCGCGATCAGCAGCTCGCGAGCTGACGGGCACACGTCCAAGCACAAGAGGCCTGGGCACAGGAGCCTCATCCCCAAGAGCAAAGGCCGACAGCACCCGCTCCCGTACGCTGTCGGCATCGGACCCCTTCCTTACGAAAAGCCGCGCAAGCGTATCGCCCGCCTTTACCTGGGTTCCAGGTTTGGCGTCGACGCAGATCCCTACCGCAGGATCGATAGCCTGATCGGCACGAGCCCTTCCAGCCCCCAGAGCTACGCTGGCAAGTCCGATAGCGAGTGGGTCCACGTCGGTCACCACCCCCGTTCGGTAGGCAGCCACCCGAACCACTTCAGGGCCCACGCCCAACAGGAGGCGCTGCGGATCGCGAACCACACGGGGATCTCCACCTTGGGCAGCGATCATGCGTTCCATCACCTCTGCGGCTCGACCTGTCGACACGGCGTTCCGAAGCATGACAGTCGCTTCGGCGCTTCCAGAGACCGTTCCCGACAGAAGCAGCATTTCGACGCCCAGAGCGTAGGTGCACTCGACGACGTCATCTGGGCCTCCTCCCTGGAGCACCTCCAAGGCCTCTCGTGTCTCCAGAGCATTGCCGACGGCATGTCCAAGCGGAGTGTCCATGTTGGTGAGCAGCGCGACCACACGTTTTGCTGCGCCAGTCCCCACACGCACCAAGGCTTCGGCAAGGGCCTGCGCCTGGGGGAGATCCTTCATGAACGCTCCGCGCCCCACCTTTACGTCCAGAACTAGCCCGTCCGCCCCCTCGGCCAGCTTTTTCGAAAGGATGGACGCCACAATAAGCGGGAGCGATTCAACGGTGCCGGTCACGTCGCGCAGGGCGTACATGCGTTTGTCTGCCGGTGCGATGTCCAATGTAGGGCCCATCATGCACGTCCCTACGTCACCGACCACGCGAAGGAACTGCTCGACGCTGAGGTCCGTGCGGAATCCCGGGATGGCTTCGAGCTTGTCGAGGGTTCCCCCCGTGTGTCCCAGGCCCCGTCCCGAAAGCGACGGGACCCGGACGCCACATGCGGCAACCATAGGGCCCAGACAAATGGATATCTTGTCACCCACCCCACCGGTCGAATGTTTGTCGATCTTGACCCCCGGGATCGAGGACAGGTCGAGGACCTTACCCGAGTGGAGCATCGCGTTGGTGAGTGCAACCATCTCGGTCTCGTCGAGACCGCGAAAGAAGATGGCCATGAGGAGCGCCGACATCTGGTAGTCGGCAAACGCGCCGTCGAGATACCCTTGGATCACCCTGTGCAGATCGTTCGAGGTGAGGGTTTCGCCGTTGCGTTTGGCGGTGAGGAGCTCGACGAGAGAGCGCGCCATGGTGGTGGGGTTGGGTTACTGGGGGTGGGTTACTGGGCCAGCCGCGCTTTCAAGGTGCCGTCCGCCAGGGCGGCTTTGGTCAGGTCTTCGCCTCCGAGGAGAACCCCGCGCACAAAGACCTGAGGGAACGTGGGCCAGCCGCTCCACAGCTTGATGGCGAGCCGCGGCTTCCACTGGGAGAAGTAACTTCCGTATTCGAGGTAGGTAAACTCGATGGCAGCGTCCTTGAGGGCTCTGCGCACATTCTTTACGTGGGGGTTTTGGGACATGCCAACCACGACGACAGGGTCGCGTGCAACGGTGGCCTGGACTTCGGCAACCACGTCGGCGTGGAACTCGGCCATTTTTTGGGTGGCCGTGGGGGAGATACGGGAGGCTTCTAGAAGGGATCGGGTGTTCACGGTGCCGTCCGATGCTACGGAGGCAAGTCGCGTTGCTTAGAAAAGCGGAGGTTCAGACCTTCGGTTCGTCGCTCGGCTTTTCGGCAGCGGCATCCTTCTTGGTCAGTTTGGTGACCACGGAGTCAAGGACTTGCGCGCCGGTCTCGAGAGTGTGGGCGCTTTGCTGGAGGGTGGACCGTCCAAAGCCAATGCCCATGGCAACCCAACCGGTGCCGACCTCATAGATCTTCCCAACGACGGAACGGGCGCTCGAGACAACTTCTTTGGTGGTTTCAGTGGTGTTCATAGCTAACTCCTCAACGTGATGGCCTAAACAGCAGGGGAAAACCGAAGCGCCCGCATGGCGCACAGGCCCACCTGCACAAGCAACCGTACTCAAGACTTCAGACTCGTAACTGCCTTTTGGTAACCGTTGGAGAGGTCGCGCCAGGCTCGCGCGAAACTCTGTTTCAGATCCCGGAGGCTCTCTCCGCTTGCGCCCTTCAGCCGCTCCACGTCGTGGTCGACACGCAGGCGCTCTTGTCGAAGGTCCGCCGTAATCCGGTGCCAGTCACTTCGGACTTCCGCGACCGTGTCGGTCCCCTTCTTCTGCAGCGTCTCGAGCTTCTGGTCCCATGCCTTCAGCATGTCGGACATCTGAAAAAGATACGAGGGCTGGCGACTCTCAAGCTTCGTTACTTCCATGATGATCTCCCTTTGTGGTGCTGTCTTGCATGCCACCTTAGGTCGAGCGCACGCCTCAATGACGACTTCTTGCGTCCCGGTGCGCTCGTTTGTACAGCCCAGTCTAAGACCTTGTCGTGGTGCGTCAAGAGGTCGAGCGGGGAAATTCGCGCCGCAAGCCGAACCTGTACTAAGCCGGCCCCATGTCGGACCATCGCGAAGCTACCCGCGCCTATTACGATGAGTTTTCCCGCTCGTACGAGGCCCACCGCCGTCCCGCCGACCCGTACGGCTACCACGCGCTCCTCGACGATATCGAGGTGTCGCTGACCGCCCAATACGGCACGGGCCACGACCTGCTCGAGTGCGGATGTGGCACGGGGCTCTTGCTCGAGCGCTTCACCACCTTTGCCCGAAGCGCCAAAGGGCTCGACCTTTCGCCCGGCATGCTCGCCGTTGCCCGAGAACGCGGCCTCGACGTCATCGAAGGAAGCGTCACGCACCTTCCCTTTCCCAACGCGAGTTTCGACGTCACCTGCAGTTTCAAGGTCTTGGCGCATGTTCCTGACATCGGACTGGCCCTGGCCGAAATGGCCCGTGTCACCCGTCCCGGAGGCGTCGTGCTGGCCGAGTTCTACAACCCCCTCAGTCTGCGAGGGCTCCTCAAGCGCTTTGGCCCGGACCAAAGGATCAATGACACCACCAAAGAAAGCGACGTCTACACGCGGTTCGACCCGCCGTGGAGGATCAAAAAGATCCTCCCCCCCAGCCTCGTCCTCGAGAACGCACGTGGAGTGCGCATCGTCACCCCCGCCGCCGCCGTCATGCGCGTCCCGGTGTTGCGCGATGTCCTCAGGCACCTCGAGTGGGCCCTCGCCGACACCCCCGCCAAGTTCTTTGCCGGGTTCTACGTCGCCGTGCTCCGTAAGCTCCCCCTTTGACGCAACCCTGGCGTTCGACCCCCCCGACAGGGCATGATGCCGTCATGTCGTCCTCAGTCGTTCTCATCACGGGCGCCTCCTCTGGTATCGGCGCCGCCCTCGCGCGGGCCTATGCCGCCCGAGGCGCTCGCCTGGTCCTTCTCGCCCGTCGCCTCGATCGCCTCGAAGCGCTCCTTCGCCACGCACCTCAGGGGGCCCTTGCAGTAGCCGCCGATGTCACCCGCGACGGGGATATCGAACATGCGGTGGAGCAGGCCCTCGGAAAGTTTGGGCAACTCGATACAGTCATCGCCAACGCAGGCTTCGGAGTGCGAGGCACTGTACAATCCTTGTCCCTCGACGACTACCGCCGTCAGTTCGAGACCAACGTATTTGGAGTCTTGCGTACCGTAAAGGCAACCCTCGCCCCCCTCAAGCGCAGCAAGGGACGGATCGCCATCGTGGGGAGTATCAACGGGTACGTGGTGACTCCCGGTTGGAGCGCCTATGCCATGAGCAAGTTCGCGGTGCGGGCGCTTTCCGAGACGTTGGGGATCGAGCTGTCTGAAGCCGGGATCTCCGTCACCCACGTGGCACCTGGTTTCATCGAAAGCGAGTTTCGAAGGGTCGACTCCCATGGCGTGTTTCAATCCAAGAGCACCGAACCGATGCCTTCCCTGTTGGTGGTCCCTGTCGACGTTGCAGCGGAGCAAATGGTACGTGGGATCGAAGCGCGCCGTCCCGAGGTCATCGTCTCGCTCCATGGCAAGCTAGCGCAGGCCTTGGCGCGGTACGCACCAGGAGCCGTACGTACTGTGTTGCGCCTTTCTGCAGGACACATGTTGAAGCTTGGCGAGCGCTTCGGGGGGATCGAATGAGCGACCTCGAAAGCTTCGACGAAGACAAGCCTCGCGAGGTGGCTTCCCTGGAACGCCAAGACGGCGCCAGTCTTCCTTGGCTCGTTGGAGTCATGCGACGTCTTCTTGCCCCAGAAGGCTGCCCATGGGATCGCGAGCAGACGTTCCTTACCCTTCGCAAGTACGTGCTGGAAGAGGCTTGTGAGGTCCTTGACGCGATCGACTCGGGCGACCGCCTGTCGCTGCGCGAGGAGCTAGGGGATCTCCTGTTGCAAATCGTGTTTCACTCCGAGCTTGCACGTCGCGAGGGGAGCTTTGCCATTGACGATGTGGTGGCAGGGATTGTGAACAAGCTTGTCGAGCGTCATCCGCACGTGTTTGGTGAGATCGACGCGACCACGACCGACGAGGTGTTGCGCAATTGGGAGAAACTCAAGGCGAAGAAGAAGCAGGGACAGGGAATCCTAGACGGGGTACCTCGGAGTCTTCCTGCACTGACCCGGGCGCAACGCATTGGGGAGAAGGTAGCGCGGGTGGGGTTCGATTGGCCCAATGCGACCGGCTCGCGGGCCAAGGTGACCGAGGAACTGGGGGAGCTCGACAAGGCTCTTGCCTCTTCGGACACGGCGGCCATGGAGGAAGAGTTGGGGGACGTGTTGTTTGCGCTGGTCAATCTAGCACGGCAGCTCCATCTGGACGCCGAAGGGGCGCTTCGCGGCACGATCGCCAAGTTTACGAAGCGCTTTGCATTTGTCGAACAGCGGGTGCGAGAAGAACATGGTGGCTGGGGCGATCCGGGGGCCGCCGCGCACCTTCCGCTGGAGGTGTTGGATCAGTATTGGGAGCAAGCCAAGCGACGTCCTGACTGACCGCCGTTTCTACGACATCCTTCCTTATTTCATGAACAATGGCCCGCTAAACCAAACCCATCTTGAAAACCGCAGGTCCGATCTACCGCTTCCGCGCCCCAATGTCGCGTAGACCTCACCCCCAACCCCCTCTCCCTCGACATCCTCCTTGCCCATGCG
>CAITRH010000093.1 GCA_903894755.1 uncultured delta proteobacterium | reverse complement strand
GAGAAGCCACTGGTGCCGTTCCACTGGGAGATTGAGTTCCCAGAGGTGTTTGCGAGGGACAACCCTGGGTTTGATTGCTTTGTGGGGAACCCGCCGTTTGCTGGGAAGAACACGATCACGGACACGTCAGGTGCGCTCTATCTTGACTGGCTCAAGGGGATCCATGCAGAGGCACATGGCAATTCGGACCTCGTGGCCCACTTCTTCCGACGCGCATTCACTCTGGTGCGCCGACAAGGGACGTTTGCGCTTATCGCGACGAACACTATTGCGCAGGGCGACACACGGGGAACCGGCTTGCGCTGGATCGGCCAAAACGGCGGTGCCATTTACCATGCAACGCGAAGAACCAAGTGGCCGGGGCTCGCCGCGGTGGTGGTGAGCATCGTTGCTGTGCAGAAAGAACCCAGCGGTCCGGTGCATGCTGTACTGGACGGGTTGCCAGTGGAACGAGTATCGGCCTTCCTGTTCCACCGAGGTGGAGATCAGGATCCTGCCGTGTTGAAGGCCAATGCGGAGAAGAGTTTCATTGGAAGCTACGTGCTGGGGATGGGGTTTACCTTCGACGACGAGAACCTTGGAAAGGGTTCGTCGCCAGTCGCAGAGATGCATCGCCTCATCGCCAAGGACCCCCGCAACGCGGAACGCATATTTCCTTATCTGGGTGGAGAAGAGCTGAACTCGAGCCCCACCCATGCACATCATAGGTTCGTGATCAACTTCGCCCAGATGACCGAGCAAGAGGCGCGACAATGGCCGGACTTGATGGCAGTTGTCGAACAGAGGGTCAAGCCAGAGCGTCTGCAACTCAGGGACAATCCTATTGGGCGTCGGCGAAAGGGATACTGGTGGCAGTGGGGAGGTTACACGCCCGGATTGTACACCACCATACGAGGGATGGATCGGGTGCTAGCGATTGCTCGAGTTAGCCAGCACTGTGCGTTCACGTTCCTGCCTCCAGGGACCGTACCTTCCGAACAAGTTGTGGTGTTCGCATCCTCGCAGTGTAGCCTGCTGGCCGCTCTTCAGTCTCGTCTTCACGAGGCGTGGGCCCGGTTCTTGGGCTCTACGCTGGGAGAGACACTGCGGTACACCCCCTCGGGCTGCTTGGAGACCTTCCCCTTTCCCCCAAACGATGAGTCCAATGCGGCTCTGGAAAGCGTTGGCAATGCGTATTACGACTTCCGCGCCGCCCTCATGGTCAGGAACAACGAGGGGCTGACCAAGACGTACAACCGTTTCCACAATTCGGACGAGCGCTCGCTTGACATCCAGAAGCTCCGCGAACTGCATGTCCAGATCGACCGCGTTGTTCTTGACGCCTACGGTTGGAGCGATGTCCAGCCGGTGTACGACTTCCGCGAGCAGCTAGACGAGAGCATCCGGCTGACATGGGGCGAGGACATACGAGACGAGGTGTTGGCAAGGCTGTTGGAGTTGAACCGCGTGCGGGCGGAAGACGAGGGGAAGCAGGTTTCCGCAGGTCCGAAGAAGAGCGCGGGGAGGAAACCTAGGAAGACGACCAAGGTGGAAGATGCGAAGGTGGGTCTCTCGGGGCCTCTTCAAACTCTGACCGGCGCCAGTTCCGAACTACTCGGAAGCGCGAGAGACGCTCCGAGGATCGCACGCATCATCCTCATGGAGACCAGGACCATCGTGTACTAGACACTCGATCGTGAGCCACGAAGTCCATTCCGCGTCCGAGAACGAAGCCATTGCGATCCTTCCCCTTCGAAATAGCGTGGTTTTCCCCGCAAGCGTGGTCCCCATCACGGTAGGTCGCGCCCGAAGTGTCCGCCTCGTCGAGGACCTCATGGGACGCGACCGCGCCGTCATCGGCATCGTCAGCCAGCGCGTCGCGGAAACCGACGAGCCCCGCTTCGACGAGCTCTACGAGGTCGGCACCATCGCCCGCGTCGTCAAGATCATTCGCCTTGGTCCCTCGAACTACTCCGTGGTCTTGCACGGCTTGTCGCGCATTCGGCTGCTCGCGCCCGTCTCCATCGAGCCGTACATGCGGGCCCGCGTGCAGCGCGTGTTCGAGGACCTCGAACGCGACGCCGAGCTCGACGCCCTCGGAGCAAGCCTTCGAGAAGGCATGCGCCAGGTCATCACGCACCTGCCCAATCTGCCACGCGAAACCTCCGGAATCCTCGACAACGTACGCGAAAGCGGCGCCCTCGCCGACCTCATCGCCTCCAACCTTGCCCAAGAACAAGCCACCGTCGCCGACAAACAGCGGGTCCTCGAAACCTTCAACGCCAAAGAGCGGGTCCGCTTCGTTCTTTCCATTGTCAATCGCCAGCTCGAACTGCTCCGCGTCAAACACGAGATCTCCACCATGGTTGCCGACGAGGGCAAGTCGCAACGCGAGGCCATCCTCCGCCAGCAAATGAAGGCGATCAAAGAGGAGCTCGGCGAAACCAGCGACGAAGACGACCTCGACGAGCTTCGCGACCGCCTCCGTTTGGCCACCCCTCCCGAGGAAGTCCTCAAAGCCACTCGCAAGCAGCTCAGTCGCCTCTCCGTCATGCAACCCCAGTCCGCCGAATACAACGTCACCCGCAGCTACATCGAGTGGATTGTCGATATGCCTTGGTCCAAGACCACTCCCGACACCCTCGAAGTCGAACAAACCAGGCGTTGCCTCGACGAGGACCACTACGGACTCGAGAAAGTCAAGAAAAGGATTGTCGAGTACGTGGCAGTCCGCGGACTTCGAGCCGACAAGAAGGGGCCCATCTTGTGCTTCATCGGCCCCCCAGGCGTCGGCAAGACCTCTCTTGGACGGTCCATCGCGCGCTCCATGGGACGCCGCTACCACCGTGTTGCGCTTGGCGGAGTGCGCGACGAAGCGGAGGTCCGTGGGCATCGACGCACCTACGTGGGGGCGCTTCCTGGACGCATCATCCAAGGACTCAAGAAGGTCGGCGTTAGAAACCCGGTGGTTGTTTTCGACGAGGTCGACAAGCTCGGGGCTGACGTGATGGGGGACCCGTCCTCGGCGCTTCTAGAGGTCCTTGATCCCGAGCAAAACTCGGCGTTTGCCGATCACTATCTGGAGCTCCCCTTCGACTTGTCGCAGGTGACGTTCCTTGCGACAGCGAACAACCTGGAGACGATCCCAGGACCGCTGGCCGACCGGATGGAGATTATCGAGGTCTCTGGGTACACGCAGACCGAGAAGCTTTCGATTGCCCGCGAGTTTCTCTGTCCCAAGCAGTTGTCGTCGCACGGCATCACCGATGAGCGCCTGGAGTTCCGCGACGACGGCGTTGGATGCATCATCGACTTTTACACACGGGAAGCCGGCGTACGGGGACTCGAACGGGAGATTGGCGCGATTTGCCGTCATGTAGCGATGCAGCTTGCCGAAGGGAACGATGTGCACCTGGTGGCGGACGCGTCGACGGTGCAGACGATTTTGGGACCGCGCAAGTACACACCGGAGCTTGCCGAGCGGTTGTCGTTACCTGGTGTGGCGACCGGGCTTGCATGGACTCCGGCGGGAGGCCACATCGTATTCATCGAGGCGACGAAGATGCCTGGCAAGGGGGAGGTGACGATCACGGGGAACCTCAAGGCGGTGATGAGCGAGTCCGCGAACACGGCGGTGTCTCTTGTGCGGAGCCGCGCGGCCCGTCTCGGGCTCGATCCGGAGTTCTTGAAGACCATAGACTTGCATCTGCACGTGCCGAAGGGGGGGACTCCCAAGGACGGGGCCAGTGCTGGGGTAACTATGTATTCCGCTGTTGCGTCGCTTCTTCTCAAGCGTGCGGTCCGCAAGGACATTGCGATGACTGGGGAGATCACGTTGCGAGGCAATGTGCTTGCGGTGGGCGGGATCAAGGAGAAGTTATTGGCGGCCCATAGGGCGGGGATCCGCGAGGTGTTGCTTCCGGCGCGCAACGAAGCGGACCTTGAGGATGTGCCGAGCGATGTCCGGGCTGAATTGAAGGTTCACCTGGTCAAGCGGATGGACGAAGTGCTTCCCTTGGTGCTCGAGCCTGCGCCTGCGCCTGCGCCGGCACCTGGCGACGACAAGGTGGTTTGACCCCGCAGTTTTCCTTTGTCGCGTCAGTCGCCGGACTGTATTGCACCTCCCAAGTCTGCCGCAAGCAACCTGGACACCCCATAGACACGATATGGCGGGAATGGCGGGTCTCGAGATGGGCGTGGTTTAGCAGGCAGGGCTAGCTACTAAACCAAACCCATCTTGAAAACCGCAGGTTTCCGCTCGCGCAGACCTCACCCCCCCAGCCCCCCTCTCCCTCGACATCCTCCTTGCCCATGCGGGCAAGGACGATCGTCTTCG
>CAITRH010000092.1 GCA_903894755.1 uncultured delta proteobacterium | reverse complement strand
GGTGGCGCAGGAGGGGCGAGGTCTTGACTGGGTACTGGAGGTGCTGCACCGAGGAGACCGCAAGAAGGACCTTGTGGAGAACGTGGAGCGTTATGCGCATTTAGGTATCCCGGAGTATTGGACTGGTCCCTTCGGCGGTGTTGGGGCTCGATCTGGCAGTGGTGGGGGGCAAGCTGCAGTTGTTCCACGGCATGGCGGAGGTTTTCGGTACTGGGCAGCTGTTGGGACGGCTGCGCGGGATGATGAGCGATCTAGAAGTTAGGGCGTCGGAGGCGGACGGACGCGCGCTCCAGGCAGACGGACGCGCGCTCCAGGCAGACGGACGCGCGAGCCAAGCGGAAGATGCGCTACGGGAGGCGATTCTGGCGCTCCTTGAGGCGAGGGGGATCGACGTGCCGGAGAGTGCACGCGAGACGCTCCGGAGCTGCGCCGATCCTGCCACGTTGCGGCGCTGGCTGCTCCAAGGCGTCACCGCGACGTCGCACGAGGAGCTTTTCCGCTGACCCATTGGCCCACCTGACGCCACCTTGTTACACTGCCGCCATGGACGAAGACGCCTTAGCGAAGATCGGCCTCGAAGCGCTCCTGAGCCCCTTCGTGGAAGTGCGCACGCAGCACCCGGTCCAACCCCCGGCGCAATTTGTCGACGTCTTCGTCGCATCGGAGCACTGCGACAAGGTAGCCATGTGGGAAGCGCTCGGCTGGTTGGGCAAGATGGCCTGTCAATCGACGCTCATCGAGGTTTTCTCTCGTGCCGTGCCCGAAGACGCGGCTCGGGACTGCGTGCGCAAGCAGCTTTCGCTGCACCACGAGCTCACGTTGGCGTCCAAGGAGGACCCTGTCCCGCTCCCGCGGCTTTGGCTGCTGTCGAACGGATGTCCCACGACGCTGCTGCAAAACGGCTGGATGCGTCCCATGGTGCGGTGGCCTCATGGGTTTTACGAAGGACCTCCGTGGCTTGCGCATTCCGTAGTGGTCCTGCAGGAGCTTCCGAAGACCCGCGAGACGTTGCCGTTACGGATTTTTGCAAGCGACGACCTACGGCTGGAGATTGCGCAGGAGTTCAGGCTGCTTGCGCCGACGGATCCGTTGTGGCGGGCCGTGAGCCAAATGCTATTTCGATGGGGCGTATGGTTACGAGGTCAGCCCGAGGACGATCGAAAGCGGAGGTTAGTCATGGAACTAGAGCAGATGGTGCAGGCAGAGGTTCGTCGGATTCGCTACGAGGGGTTCAGGGACGGGCTACGCCAGACCATCACCGACCTGTGCGAGGTTTTCGGCATCGAGGTGACCCCGGAGCGCATCACCCACATCGAAAGCCTCGATCAACGCGCCCTCGAAGCCCTGCGCCTCGTCATCAAGAGGCAACGAGCGTGGCCTAGCTGACTATTTGTCTCTTTGCCTTGAGTCCACGTGGCGTCTGCCAAGAAGCGGCGGCACTTTTCACTCCGCGATACCCTCGTACCCAGGGTTCCCCACCCTGGGCTGATTTGACTCGCCCCTTCGGGGCTGCCGATCAACACACGTGGTCCTTTCCAGCACGTCCCCTTACGCAACGAGAAGCCCCCGCGTTGATTGGCAGCCCCGAAGGGGCGAGTCAATCAGCCCAGGGTGGGGAACCCTGGGTACGAGGGTATCGCGGTCGGGCCCCCCTGCAGCCTGTAGCACAACGTCCCCACACCCAACCCACACACAACCCACACACAACAAAAATGCACCCTTTGCAACAGATTCCCCTTGACTCCTCGCTCCCCATCCACTACATACAACCTATGAAAAATTTCGGCGCGCTTCGCGCGCTCCCTCTCAGACCTCACCGCCCCCCCACGGTGACTCCAGACAAAGGGAAAAAAGTCGAAATGTCAATATAAAAAGCCCGTCCTCAACGAACACAACGAACGCGATAGCCGTAGCCCACGCCGTCGCCGTTGGTGTAGCCGCCGTAGAAGGAGACGTCCCACGCGTAGCCGGACGAGCCAGCCACCGCGGAAGAAGACCAGTACCCGCCGGCGTCCATGCCAGGGAACGACGCGGTACCGGACGACTTGGTTGCGTACAGTGCGAGGAGCTCGTCTTTCGACGGGAGCCTCCAACCGCCGCCAGCGAGGGCTAACCCCTGGCAATAGGACTTGGCGTCTTCCCAGTTCATCTCGTTGGGGGCAGGCTGCTTCTGCCATTCCAGGTCGGCAGCACGGAACGAAGCCCGCGGCTCTTTTCTCCCGTCGGGCTCGGGGGCGAAGTCGAGACTTCGGGGGGTCGAAGGGGTTACGGACGTGCGTTCCGCCCCGCCACATTGAACCGCGCCTACGACCGCCGCGAGCAGGACGCCTTGTTGAATGGTCCGCATGGTTGCCTCCAGGAGCGGCGATGGCCGCCTAGCGGGGCAGTGTTTCGTTGGAACGCGCGGAAGTCAATGGATACTGAACACTCACCCGGTCCCCACGACACCCGCTACCCTACGAGGCCCAGCTTCTGCTCGATGAGTGCCACACGCCGCTGCACGTCGCGCATGGTTTGCCCTGGTACCCCGAGCAGCACGTTATCGATGCGGGCCCCCTGCTCATCGCTCTTGCGAATGAGAAGCGCGAGCGCCGACGTATGCTCCTGGAGGACCCGCGAATGCTCCTTGAGCACGGTTAGGATCTCCCGCTGCCCCTTCTCGAGGTCGACGATCGCGGTGGCGTGCCGAATGAGTTCGCGAGTGTTCGCGTCGATGCGCTCGGTGAGCTCCGTGCGGGTAGTACGTAGTTCAACGTGTACGGCATCGATGCGGGTGTTGGTGGCGCGCACCTCGTCGCGCACGCCGCGGATGTCGTCGCGGATACCATTCAGGATAGCGGGGATTAGAGATAGGACGTCGTCGGCCATGCCCAATAGGTAGCAGGCGTCCATTCACGACGCACGGCGGCTGCTGAACTGGGCCCGGTCGCCATGAATTCGACCGTCGGGGCGAGAAGAACTGCAAGCGCAGGAACGCGCGGCGCAATCGCGCGGAGCGCCCCGGGCCAAGGGTGATGCAGAAGGCTTTCCCCCCTCGCGCTCGACAGCCCCGAAATGGACTTACGAGGAGCTTTTCCGCTGACCCCCATGGGCTAGCTTCGTCCATCGCAAGGGGAATGCCTCTCATACTTTGCCGTGTGCGTGCAATTCTCGGTATGCTCCGACGCATGGCAAAAGGACAGTCATTTTATCCTCTTTTTCTGCTCCTCTCCGCGTGCGGTGGACCTCCCACCCCAACAACCCCCGACGCGACCTGTCGCCCTTGCGGCTCCGAGTGCCGCCCGCAGCTCACCTGCGAGAGCGAATTTGCCTACGATGGACGAAAGGCCACCGCAGGCTTCACCGTGGCCGGAGTCGGCGTCCAGGGTGCCACCGAAAGGCAGGCCATTCGCCAGATCGACCAAGAAACAGAACGCTACGTCGCGCTCGCAAAGCGCCTCTGCGACGAATACAACAAATGTGTCCTCGACCGCGAGACCTACGCCACCCGCAGTGAAAACATGCGTCGCCGCATCGCCCGCGTTCCCGAGCTCGCCGAACAGTTCCAACGTGCCACCACCGACCAGGCGCGACGACAAGCCCTCGCAGAAGCCTACGATACGGCCGTGCCCTCCGAGGCCCGCACTGATATTTCCCTCGACTTTGCAGTGCATGCCAAAAAGCCAGGCGACGACAGGGCTCACGCTATTGCATCGGGAACCTCCCTTCCCACCAACACCCGGCTGCATTTCACGCTTCGAGCCTCCCGTACGGCGCACCTTTATGTCTTTCAGCGCGGCCCCGACGGCAAAGTGCAGATGCTGTTTCCCCACTCGGGAATCAACCTGGCCAACCCCATTGCAGCGAGCACTGTGCTGCGGATCCCGCAGGGGGAACAGACCTATCGGCTCAATGAGCGCGATCTGGGAACAGAGCAAGTGTTCCTTGTAGCGTCGGTCGAGCCGCTCGCCGACCCAGGGGGGGCGGGGACCCAGGTGACTGGGATTGCCCGTGGGTCCTCTGGGTGCAGGACTCGGGCTCTGGAATTGGACGCGCCTGCTGCGGCGGCAGCGCCGGGCTGCGTGCGAAGCCGTGGGATCGAGTTGGCCCCGGACCAGGCCAACGAGGACAGTTCGCTGCGCGTTCGCACGGAGGCAGGGGATTCGAAGATTGCCGACGTCTTCACCTTTGAACACACGCGCTGAGTGGGCCCCCTGCTCATCGCTCTTGCGAATGAGAAGCGCGAGCGCCGACGTATGCTCCTGGAGGACCCGCGAATGCTCTTTGAGCACGGTTAGGATCTCCCGCTGCCCCTTCTCGAGGTCGATGATCGCGGTGGCATGCCGACAATGTGCGGCTAGGCACCCCGCGCTCAAAACCACCTTCGACGCGACCCGAAGGCTCGCACGCCGCCCGTTCGACGCTCCCACGAGGCGACCTCGACGCTTGCACCCAGCGCGTTCGCCCCTCCTACATCGCGACCTCCATGGTTGTACATCGCGACCTCGAACTTGACGTCGCGACAGCCCCGAAATCGACGTCCAGCTGTTCGATGCTTTGGGACCCTGTGGCCAATGCTCTACATCTTCGCGTTGGAGCATCTACTGCCTCGACCTCGACATCGGCATGCAGGACGTGCCCATAATTCACGTCCAGCGTGCAATGCTCGAAGTCCATGGTTTGGACCCTCGAAGTCGCAGTGTGCAAGCATCGAGGTCGCGGTGTGCAAGCATCGAACGTCGCCGCGCAACGTTTGACGTGCGCGACCTCGATGGTTGCACGTCGCGACGTAGATGCTCTACGTGGTCACGGCCAACCAATTGAGGTCCATGTGTGCGATGCTCGTGGTCCCTTTGGCCGATGTTCGAGGTCTGCGCGTTGGAGCCTTGCCCACGTCGACCTCGACGTTCACATGCGCGACGTGTCCGTAATCCACGTCCAGCGT
>CAITRH010000091.1 GCA_903894755.1 uncultured delta proteobacterium | reverse complement strand
CGCCTCGATGCTTCCCATCGTGATGTTGGCGCCGGTCACCTTCGGCGGCGGCGGGGGAGGAGGCGGGGGAGGCGGCGGCGTCGTATCCACGGGAGGCGGCGGCGGCGGGGGAGGGGGTTCGGGCGTCGGGGTCGGGGCCGCTGAAGCTACCGGGGGAGCTTCGGGCGGGGGCGTAGGAGTGCTACCGCATCCCACGGCACCAAGTGAAAGGAAGGCAAAACCAAGAAGAACGCGATTCATGTTCAATCTCCTTCGAAACGTAAACGTCGTCAGCGACCGCGGCATGGTCGCACCTTTCGTGGGTGGTGACCAGAGACCATCGAACGTGCCTTCCTCGTGAGGAAGTCAGGGACGCCGTAACACAAAGGTCGCCGTACGCAAAACACTCGCGTTCGCTACCGCAACTTGAAGTGTCCCCTCGACGGTATTTGCCGAAACTTTCCCTGTCGCGGTCCCTGTGAACCCTTGGTCCGACGTGGTCTTGCGCGCCACGGTTCCCACGAGCTCATTGTCTTGGAGCACGCCGAACACCAGCGCCGGACCTAGAGGCCCGTCGAGCGTTCCGTTGAACCTCCCGCCCGGCTCCACGGTGATGGCCATAGCGCCTTCGCCAAGCCCAAGTCGGGAGTCGTCCCCACGCCACTTGACCCCTTTCCAGTCCCCGCCGTTCGGTGCGTCGGTCGGGACATAAAGCGTTGCGGTGTTGCTCTTGTAGGTCCCGGTCCATGCCGTCGGTCCAGAAGGCGCCGGGGACGATGCACTCGTGGAAGGGACCGGCGCCGTCGAGGCAACGGGAGCGGCCGAACGCGAGGGGGTGGGAAGCTCGACTCCTCCGGCTTCTTGGGGGCGTGCGGGGGACTGATTGCAGCCTGCCGCGAGCAACGCGGTCAGGGAGAAGACAAAACGATAACGCATTGAGGTCTGCTCTTAGCAAGAGGCACGTCGAAAAGCGTCGCGAGTGACGCGAAGCTAGGCCGCCGTTCTTAGCTAAGAGCCCTTCACCCCTCGCTTTTTGCGTAGACAAGAGCCGCCGCGGTCCCCAAGAGCGCGGCTAGTGGAGCCACCGCCAACGGCGCCAAGCCAAACACACGCAGCAATAGAGCAAAGAGGCCGGGGGCCACCGCCGCCATCAACGCCACGCGGAGCCTCCTTCGGCTCCGATGCGCAAGGGTCAACGCCGACGCCGCATCGCGGACATCCTCCGACGCCAAGCTCACCGACCACTCGATCGGACTCGCCCCCGCCGCTCCCAACACCACCGCGACATCCCCCGCTGCCAGCGCACTGTCGTCGCCCGCCGCTCGTCCCACCACCGCGACGACATGGCCCCCGTCGGTGAGGGTTCGCACCTCGGCGGCCCGGGCCATCGGCGGGATCTCGGGGCGTATGTGCTCGATGTCGAGCGCCCGTCCCAGGCTCTCGCAGGTCTCTCGTGCCTCGCCGCTCAGAAGCACCGGTTCCAATTGCGCGTCGAGCACCCGCTGGACGGCAGCCCGAGCCCCAGGACGCATGCCGTCTTGCAGCGCCAAGAGCCCGGTCACTCGGTCTCCCAAAGCCACCAGCAACACACTTCGTCCCTGCGCTTCGAGCTCGGTCACCCGCGCGTCGGCCACCCCCACGCCGATGCGCTCCAAGAGAAGCAGCGACCGACTCCCCACCACGAGACGCTCTCCCGACGCCGTCAAGGCCGACACGCCGAGCCCCGCAAGCGGCAAGGCCGATCGCATGGTCTCGGGACGAACCCCACGTGCCCGCGACGCCCTCAGGATCGCCGCAGCAAATGGATGGCCCGCCCCGGCTTCGGCCCCCGCCGCTAGCTCGAGAACCCGCGACGCGTCCACGGAACCAAACGGTTCCACCGCCACGAGCTCCGGTTCGCCAAGGAGCAAGGTCCCCCGAGCGCAAAACACCACCACATCGGTCGTCGCCGCTCGCTCGAAACTGGCGCCATCGCGGTACACCACCCCGGACCCCAGCGCCGCCAGTAGAGCCCTCTGATGGATGAACGTCGCCAGCCCCGCAAGCCCACGTGGTCCAAGCGCCAACGCCGCTGCACAGGCCGCCGCTACCATGCCCAGCGGGCGCGTGTTGTTTGCATACGCTGCCACCGCCGCCAGGACCGCCACGACCGGCGTGCCGCGCTCGACGGCGAGACGTACCCCACGTGCGGTCGGCGCTCCCACGTCGATGCGAGCCTCGGGAGCCGTCACCGCTCGAAACCATGTCCGGTCCACCCCCGACCAGGTCACAGAAAGTCGAAGCCGTCCCGCTATGACCCGTCCCCCCGCCACGAGCAGATCGCCTTTGCGCTTGATGACGTCGACCGGCGCCTCGAACCATGGGGTCACCGTCGCCTCGCCCTCCAACACCACCCCGTCGACACCGATCACTTCGCCGGCCTCGACGCTCACCACTTCGCCAGGCCTCACGTCGTGGGCATCGAGCAGCACGGGCGCCTCACCACGAAGAAGTCGCACGCGCACGTCGAGACGCTCCACGAGGCGGCGTCGCAGCGCCACGGTCGGCTCGAGAGCGCGCGCTACCAGAAGCTCCGTGGCAAGGACCGCGAAAGCCAGAAGTCCCGCAAATCCGGCAAGGTCGGAGGCCTGCCGATCGCGAACCAGGGCCGCCCAAACCGCCGCTGCCACCGCTGCGAGGAGCGGCACGATCGCCACCAATGGCGAGGCTTCGGAGGGGTCCCGAGGTGACACCCCAAAACGGACCAGCGCTGCCGCCGCGGCAACGAGAGCGAGCGAAAGTCGAACCTTGCCCACGCCGGTCCCGAGCAGCCCCATCGCCGGTCCGAGCGCTCCTGCCGCCAACCCGACGACGTAAATTCCCGTCGCCAACACCTTTCCCGCCTTCGACATCGAAAGCCCGCGCAGACGTACGCCCGCGCGAGGCGGAAGCGGACGAGGCGCACGCACCGTCGACTCGCGCCACCCTGGCACCGTGCGAATGCTTGGCTCCGAGGACTCGCTCGATGGTGGAGTGTCGTCCGGCTCGTCGCTCACCTCGGTTGGCGGGGACGCCGCGGGCATGGGCGTAACAGGCGAGGGGGGCGGACGCTCGTCGTGGGTGGGCGTCGGCTTTGGCGGCTCGGGGGGGGGAAGCGTGCTTGGAGGCGGGAGCACTGCGGGCGGAGCGGCCGTGTCGACGTCCGGCAATGCGCCGCGCAGGTGAAGGAGCTTGCAGCTTAGATTGCAGTAGTAGACGAAGCGGGTCCCGAGGATCGCGACGTGCCCTGCACGAAGTGGATCCACCGGCTTGCCGCATCCCGGGCAGGACGGCGCACTCATCGCCCCACCGAGAGGACTTCGATCACACGCGGTTCCGAGCGAGCGATCCCAAGACTCCGCGCACCGCCTCGACCCCCTCGTCGAGCTCGGCGAGGGTCACGACCAGCGGAGGCGAAAACCGAAGCACCCGGTCGCCGGCGGCCGTCAGCAGCACCCCTCGTTCTTGGAGCAGCGGCAAGAGGTCGCGCACCAGAATTCCTTCGCGCAACACGAGCCCCTGAAGCAGCCCCTCGCCCCTCGCCGCTACGCACACGTCGGGGAGCTCGGCTACCAAAGTCGCGAGACGTGCTGCCAGGTACTGTCCTTTGCTTCGCGCCCCCTCCACCAGCCCTTCGCTCTCGAGAATGTCGATCACGGCGAGGGCCGCGGCCGATGCCAGTGCATTGCCCCCAAACGTCGACCCGTGGGTGCCTGGGGGAAGCGCCCCTGCCACACGCTCTTTGACGAGCATCGCTCCGATGGGAAAGCCGCCGCCGAGTCCTTTTGCGACCGCGATCGCGTCCGGCTCGACGCCACTCCCTTGGAACCCAAACCAACGTCCCAGGCGCCCGACGCCGGTCTGTACCTCGTCGATCAAAAAGAGCGCTCCGGCCTGGTCTGCAAGGTCCCGAAGAGCGGCCAAGAAGCCTATCGGTGCGGGGACCACGCCCCCTTCACCCTGAACCGGCTCGACGAGGATGGCGGCCACATCGGGCGTCATCTCACGCTGCACCGCTTCGATGTCAGCGAAGGGGACGTGGGTCACGGGGCCGAGGGGGCCAAACCCTTCGCGGTATTTGGGGGTCCCGGTGACCGAAAGGGCCCCGAGGGTCCGTCCATGGAAGGCGTGGTCGAAGGCGACGAGACGGGTCCGCTGAGGCTCACCGAGACCGTAGAAGTGATGGCGGGCGAGCTTGACGAGAGCCTCGATGGCCTCGGTTCCCGAGTTGCAGAAGAAGGCGCGGTCCATTCCTGAGAGGCGGCAAAGGGTGTCGGCGAGCCGTACGTTCGGCTCGTTGTAGAAGTAGTTCGACACGTGCAAGAGGGTGTGGGCCTGGTCGGCGATGGCCTTGGCCAGGCGTGGGTGCGCATGGCCGACGGCGTTCACGGCGACGCCCGCCATCAGGTCGAGGTAGCGACGTCCCTCGACATCGAAGACCTGGGAGCCGAGTCCTCGCGCCAGCACGAACGGAGCCGGTTTGTAGTTCTCGTATAGGCGTCGCTTCGCCAGCGCAGTGGCTTCGGAATTGGAAGGCATGGCGCGTTTATACTTCGCCGCTTCAACGGGGCAAACTTCATGTGGCAGCCCTGAAGGGCCAAACAAAACAGCGGCGTCCCACGCCCGACAACGGGATGGTGAAGGCCTCCCGGGACCTTTTCGGTGACCCATGAGCGGCTCCAGTTGAGCCCTCGTGGGCGGCCCCCGTCTTGACCGAGGCCTTCGTTTGCTCCCGGATTCCCCCTTCGCGTCGCCCGACTACCGTCGGTCGTTGTCGCGAGGCGTTCCGGAGCTCCGAGGTTTCGTGGGCCGTCGTCGTCATTTCCTTTCTTATCGACGTTGGCTTCCACTGCCCCGGGGACCGACTTTTTGCGGCATTTGATAACGCGGCTCCCTTCTTCAGAACCGGTCCTCAAAACTGCACTCCCGG
>CAITRH010000090.1 GCA_903894755.1 uncultured delta proteobacterium | reverse complement strand
GTTGCCGTGCGGGGGCCCGAGTACCCGATCGATGATGACGTGCACCTGCATGCGCATCAGCCATGCGATGAGCAAAGGGATATCGTCGATGCGCTCAGTGGATACCGTCGGTCGCTAGTCGGGATTCGTGGCATGCTGCAGCATCATGCCGTTCATGTGACACGTTTCCCGAGATTTGCATCCCGCGCCGGAAATCAAAAACGGTCAGAATATGGTCGAAATGTGCGCTTGAGCGGTGGCATGAACGCGCCGTTGTCGATGCGGGCCCCCCTGTTCATCGCCCTTGCGAATAAGGAGCGCGAGTGCCGACGAAGGCTCTCGGAGCACGGCTATAGTCTCGCGCTGCCCCTTCTCGAGGTCGACGATCGCGGTGGCATGCCGAATGACCTCGCGCGTGTTCGCGTCGATGCGCTCGGTGAGTAGTACGGAGTTCATCGTGTACGGCATCGATGCGGGTGTTGGAGCGCACCTCGTCGCGCACGCCACGGATATCGTCACGGATACCATTCAGGATAGCGGGGATTAGAGATAGGGCTTCATCGACCATGCGCAAAGGGTAGCACCGCATCGGGTGCCCAGTTGTATTACGCTCTGGGCCATCAGCTCCTCACCGTGCTCCGAGAGCATAGGTTTATTTGCCCCCACGTAGGAGAAACTGCTGCAGCATGGCCAGCATCTCTGGGGTGAAGGATGCTGGAAGCGCTGCGACTGGACGTTCTAGCAACTTGAACCGTCCCACGGTCTCCCGCAGCATGCTCGATTGTGCCAAAAGCTCCGTGCTCGCCGCGGCCCCTTGCTCGGCACTCCCACGGGAGCGTTGGGTGACCACTTCGATTTGACCCAGTCCATGCGTCGCCTGCTGGATCCCTTGCGCCTGCTCCCGACTGGCCGCGGCTATCTCTGCTGCCAAGTCCGACACCTTGCTGCTTTGTGCCACGATGATTGACAACGCTTCGCTGGTCTTGTGCGCGATCTCGGTCCCCCGCGCGACCTTCTCGATGGCGCCCTCAATCATCTCCGTCGTCTCTTCCGCCGCTTTGGCGCTCCGGGCCGCAAGGTTACGTACCTCGTCGGCAACCACTGCGAACCCCTTGCCATGGTGGCCCGCGCGGGCAGCCTCGACTGCCGCGTTGAGCGCCAAGAGGTTCGTCTGGAACGCGATCTCGTCGATCACCTTGATGATCTTCGAAATGCGGTGGCTCGAGTCCTCGATCTCGCGCATGGCCGAGACCATTTCCTTCATCTGCTCGTTGCCGCGCATGGCTCCGTCCCGGGCTGCCCCGGTAAGGCCGTTGGCCTGCGCCGCGTTCTCGGCGTTTTGCTGGGTCTGCGCGGCTAGCTCGTTCATGGAGACCGAGATCTGCCCAAGCGCAGACACCTGTTCGATAGCCCCCTCCGACAACGACTGGCTCGCGGTTGCAACCTCTTCTGCGGCTTGCGTCACCTGCTTGGTCACGTCGCGGGTCCGAAGAAGTAGCTCGTTTAGATTGTTCACCATCTGTCCAATGGCGCGCAGCAGCAGGTCGTTCTCGGAGCGGGGGGTGACTCGAACCGTAAGGTCCCCGTCGGCGATCCGCTGGGCAAGGGACGCGATCTCTTGCAAGCTTGCGATCAGGGCGTTGAGGTCGTTTTTCAGCGCCTCGAAGTCGCCTCGGTAGGTGTCGGCAATCTTGGGGGGAATGTCCCCCTTGGAGATGCGCTCCACGCAGTTGCCAGTCGTGCTCAACGGACCCGTGACCGCGTCCAGTGTGGCGTTCACGCCTTGCACGATTTTCCTGAAATCGCCGCGGTGCCTGGAAGCGTCGACACGCACGGTAAGCTTCCCCTCCACCGCCGCGTGCTCCAGCATGCTGGTGTCGTCGATCAACGCGTGGATAGACTCCATGGCCGCGTTGAGGTTGTTCTTGAAGGCTTCGAAGTCGCCCGAGTAGCGCTCCGTGATCCTGGCGGGGATATCTCCCTTGGCGATGCGCTCGACGTAGCTTCCTGTCACGGTGAGCGGCTCGATGACCGCGTCGAGCGTGTCGTTGAAACCCTCGACCACCCTGCGGAAATCACCGTGGTGCCGTGACGTGTCCGCACGCGTCGAGAGGTTCCCCTCGACGGCAGCCTTCGACAGCATGTTCGAGTCCTCGATGAGCGCTTGGATCGCGTCGATGCATGCGTTGAGGTTGTTCTCCAGGTCGTTGAAATCGCCGCCGTGCGTCTCCGTGATGCGGGGCGGGATCTCTCCCTTGGCCATGCGATCGACGCAGGTTGCGGCCACGGTCAGAGGACCAATGACCGCATCGAGCGTATGGTTGATCCCTTGGACAATGTTCCGGAAGGCACCGTGGTGCCTGGACGGGTCGGTGCGCGCTGAGAGACGCCCCTCCACGGCTGCCCGCGACAGGTTTCCGGTATCATCGACCAGCGCGTGAACCGCACCGATGCAGCGATTGAGGCTCTGCCTGATCTGATCGAAGTCGCCCTGGTAGCTTGCGGTGAGCGTTTCTGGAATGTCCCCATTCGAGATCCGGTCGACATAAGCGCCGGCGATGCCGAGGGGGGTAGCGACGGCTTCGAGCATGTCGTTCATCCCTTGCACGATCTTGCGAAAGTCGCCCTGATGGCGTCCAGGATCGGCACGCACATCGAGGCGTCCCTCGACCGCCGCCATCGACAACATGTGCGCGTCGTCGACCACGGCCTGGACCGCAAGCCGCACGTCGTTCAGGTCGCGTACGGCGCCAAACCCCGCTGCGAGGGCTTTCAAATTTTGCCTAATCGCGTCGAGCTCGCCCTCAAGTTTGTCCTCGAGCGGCGGCGGGACCTCGCCCCGAGCCACGGCTTCGGCGAACACCCGGAGCCCTCGAATCGGCGCCTCCACGACATCGAGCACGTGATGGACTTGCTCGGCGATCTCGCGACAGGTTCCGTGAAGCGCGTTCAGATCGGTGCGCGCATCGAGATGCCCTTCGGCGGCGCGCCCAAGAAGACCTCGGACCACGGCCCATTCCCCGCGGTCGGAAGCGTCGAGGGTGAGCGACGCCACGACCCCTTGGCCCTCGATACGGCTGGCCGAAAAGCGCACCACACGACGCTCCCGCGTCTGCTTGTGCACCACGACGAAGCGCTCGTCGGAAGCCCTCCCCGCAGAGAGCGCGAGGTCGGCGGGCGTCGAGGTGTTCTCGCCAAAAAACGGGGTCCATGCCGGCTGTTGCATCACCTCGACAGATGACCATCCGGTGAGCTCCTCGGCGGCTCCATTCCAAAGGATGATGCGACCGTCCTGGTCCATCATGAAGATGGCGACATCGATCGCGCCCAACACGGTCTGCACGGTTTCCTCCGTCATCGTGGCCTCGGTTGTCGACGAGCTCGCCGCGCTAGCCTTCGCCCGGGGGGTGCGCGTGGTTCCTCGAGGACTTTTCCGTGTCACTGTGGGCACAGAATTCCGGTTCCGCTCCGGCGTGTCAAATAGGTGTTGTCGTTCCCGATGCGGAGGGGATGCGTCGGCTGCTTGCCAGACGGCCTGCAGATGAGCGACCATGACGGAGTCGGCGCCTACGAGGCAACAGACGGGATGGTCCCGGCCCTCGGTCCGAAGCTCCAAATGGTCTCGCTAAACCGGCCCTCTTCCTGAACCCCCATGCCTTCCCAGATCCCCGTGTCCATCGTCGTCGCCTGGGGCGACATGGATGCTTTCAGTCACGTCAACAACGCTGTGTACCTCCGTTGGTTCGAAACCGCGCGTATCCATTGCTTCGAACAGCTCGGTGTCCTGAACCGTATGGAAACCGAACGGATTGGACCTATCCTCGCCCGCACCGCCATCGATTACCGTCGGCCCGTCACCTACCCCGACACGGTCCGCGTGGCGGTCCAAGTGCCGCGCCTGGGAACCACATCGTTCGTGCTCGCCTACCGTGTCACCAGCGAGGCCCAGCACGACGCTCTCGTGGCCGAGGGGGAAACGGTGATTGTGCTCCTCAACTACAAAACAGGTGAAAGAGTTCCGCTCGACGCCGCACTTCGGGAGGCTCTTGAGAAGTGGTGCAGTGACCCCACGCCCATGCCAACCTGGCAGCCCTCACCCGGTAGCTGCCGACATTGACTGCAACCGTCGTCGGCATCGACCTTGGCACCACCCATACAGTGGTCGCCTACGCCGATACGGCACAACCTGCCCGCATCTTCCCTATCCCACAGCTCGTCGCCCCTCGCGAATTCGAAGCCCGTCCCCTGCTCCCCTCCTGCCTCTTCGCCCCGCTTGCCACGGAAGCCGCCGCAGACCCGTGGAACGAAGCCCCGTGGATCCTCGGCGAGCTCGCACGACAACGCGGAACCGAGGTCCCAGCACGCCTTGTCAGCTCCTCCAAAAGCTGGCTTTGCCACTCCGGTGTCGACCGCACGGCCGCAATCCTCCCCTGGGGTATGGACGACAACACCCTCCCTCGCATCTCCCCCGTCGAAGCTGCCACGCGACTCCTTGTCCATGTCCAACGCGTCTGGGACCAATGCCACCCCAAGTCGCCCCTCGCCCAGACCGACGTGGTCCTGACGGTCCCCGCGTCCTTCGACCAGGTTGCACGTGAGCTCACCCTGCTGGCCGCTCAACAGGCCGGCCTCTCGGTGCGCCTCCTCGAAGAACCGCAAGCCGCCTTCTACGATGCCCTCGCCCGTGGTGCCTCGCTCAGTCCGGGCCATGTCCTCGTGTGCGACGTCGGCGGCGGAACCACCGACCTCTCGCTGCTTCGCATCACCCCTGGCTCCATCGAACGCATTGCCGTTGGACGTCACCTCCTGCTCGGTGGCGACAACATGGACCTTGCCCTCGCACACCACTGCGAGCAGGTCCTTGGACCCCTCGAGCCGGTCCGCTTCGCCGAGCTCGTAGGAGCGTGCCGGATTGCCAAAGAACAGCTGCTGTCAGGTGATGCCTTGCAAACCACTGTGACGGTGCTTGGACGTGGCGCGAAGCTCGTGGGCGCATCCCAGAGCACCCCCCTCACCCGACACGACTGCGAGAACCTCGTGATCGAAGGGTTTTTCCCTGATGTCGCTCTCGATGCCCTTCCCGTCCGGATCCGAAGCGCCTTGGTGGCGTTTGGCCTTCCGTACGAGCGGGACGTAGCCATTACGCGTCACGTGGCTGCTTTTTGTACGCGTCACGGATTGGTCCCCGATGCGGTGCTGCTCAATGGCGGGGTCTTTCGAGCGTCGCGCGTGGTCGACCGGCTGCTTGGGGTGCTCGAACGTTGGAGACGCGGTCCTGTTGCAGTGATCTCGGGGGGCGATCCGGACCTGGCCGTAGCCCGCGGGGCGGTGGCGTACGGGTGGGCGCTCCGTGGACATGGTCTCCGCATTGGAGGGGGCGCGGCTCGCAGTTACTATGTGGGGCTCGCAGACGGCAAACGCGCGTTGTGTGTGATCCCGCGGGGGACCAACGAGGGACAACCATGCCGTGCAGAGTCCTATCCACTGGCCCTGACCGTTGGCGAGTCCGTGCGCTTCGACCTGATGGCATCCGATGAGCGTCACCAGGCAGGCGAGTTGGTGACCGTCGAAGACGCAGGGGAGGTCTTTACAGCGCTCGCTCCTGTGGTGGCAAAGTTCGACGGGCCCAAGAGGGAGGCTCGCGTGGTGGTGGAAGGGGAGCTCACGGCGCTAGGAACGCTGGAGTTTTCCTGTCTCGAAGTGGGAGGCGGGAGGTTTCGTCTCGCGTTCGACCTTCGAGGCCCCTCGCCAGGCTCACTAGGAACCCAGCGTGCTCGAGGGCTCGACGATGCAACGCGGGCCATTGAACGTGCGTTTGGCAAGGCGCTGTCGGAGACCACAGGACGCGAAGCAAAAGACTTGGTGCGCGACCTCGAAAAGCTCTTAGGCGACAGGACCGCGTGGAGCACCTCAGTAGCCCGGGGGCTCTTCGATGTACTGGCGCCCCTTGTGAGGGGGCGACGGAGGAGCGCGGATCACGAGCGGGTGTATTGGCAGCTGGCAGGGTTCTGTGTACGTCCAGGGTACGGCGATGTTCGGGATCCGGAACGGATGGAGCTGCTGGTTCCACTGTGGGCAGAGCGGCTGGCGTTTCCAGCGGAGGCGCGAGGCTGGCAGCAGTATTGGATCGCATGGCGTCGGATGGCGGGAGGGCTTACCGAGGCGACCCAGACGTTGTTTCGGGACCAGCTGGATGCGCTGCTCGCGCCTACAGAGAAGGGGTTGAAGAAACCGAAGTGGGCGAGGGGGGCGACGCCCTATGGGTTCGACGACCTGTTGGCGATGGTGTCGTCTCTCGAGAGGGTGGGGGCAGGACGGCGTGCGGAGCTTGGGGAGTGGATCCTGGAGCGCACCTGGACGGATCGCGACGCGCGGTTGTGGGGGGCGCTAGGGCGATTGGGGGCGAGGGTGCCAACGTACGCGAGTGTGCATCATGTGGTATCGCCCTGGGTGGTGGAGCGGTGGCTGGAGCATTTGCTACGGGAGAAGTGGGAGGTACTTCCTGTTGCACCTTTTGTAGCGCTGTCGCTAGCGAGGCAAACGGGGGATCGGGCGAGGGACGTGACTGCAAAGATGCGGGCCGAGGTGGAGCGGCGCCTTGCAACGGTGGGGGCACCGGAAGGATGGCGCAGGGCACTTCGCGAGGTGGTGGCAGTAGAGGAGGGCGACAGGGCTGCGTTTTTTGGCGAGGGGCTGCCGTCTGGGCTCAGACTGGACATCGAGGACCCGCTACCCAGGGTTACCCGCGGTCCGAACCACGACACCCGTGACACCCGCGACCCAGGGTTACCCACCCTGGGCTGATTTGATTCGCCCCTTCGGGGCTGCCAAACAACGCGTGGGGTCCTTTTCCAGCACGTCCCCGTACGCAACGAGAAGGCCG
>CAITRH010000089.1 GCA_903894755.1 uncultured delta proteobacterium | reverse complement strand
TCCCCCTCCCCATCGATGGGGAGGGGGACGTTGTGGGAGAGCGAAATCGCCGGGGGGTGAGGTCTGCGGGGTCGCCCGCGACGAAGTTGCAGTTTTCAAAATGGTTTTGGCTTAGGCGATGATCTCGCGTTTGTGTCATGCGGCGTCAAGCAGTCCGCGAGCCCCTAGGACAATCGCGGTATGCTCGGCGCATGCGTGGGATCGCTTCGGTTGCTCTGTTCCTCCAGGCCGCGTGCGCAGCGGGCGCCATTTCGTCTGCGCCCACGCCTCGAGTGCCGCTTGCTGCTCCAGCGTCGAGTCTTTCCCCCGCGTCAGGAGAGCCGTTGGCGTCCCGTCCCGAGCTCCTGGCGCAGGTCTTTGGGCCATCTACCGCGCGCTACCAACCCGAGGTGATAGGTCCAGGGGCTCTCGGCATCACCGTGCGCATCTCGAACGCGGGGACCCGTCCTGTGGCCGTGGACCGATTCGAGATGTCCTTCGAGACAACCCGCGAGGGGGTTGCATTTCCCTGCCGCGAGATCTCGCAAGGGGCCGGTAAACCGAGGGATCCCAATGTGCTTTCCCCCGGTCAGTCGCACCGCTTCGAACGCGCTCTGCATTGCCGGATGCCAATCCCGGGGATGTACGAAGTGCGGGTGTTCGTGAAGTTCTTGGGGCCATCCGAAACGCGCGATCTCGCAGGGACCTTCCGTCTCGACCTCGTGGCGGGGCAGAGTCGAACGCCGCATCCGATCCCGTCGCTTCCAGGACTGCATGTGGGCATGGTCGGCAAGACGGCGGTTCCGCCAATGCCAGCGGACGCGTGGGAGCGGGGCGACTACTCGCTACGCGTGGGGTTCATCAATGGCACCGGTGGGCCGGTTGCACTGCGTGCGGGGCGCCTTGTGGTGGATATTCTGCGCGATGGAGTGTCGGTGCCGTGTCCTATGGAGCTGCGCAGTCAAGGGGTGGAGGCCAAAGCGGTGCTCAACTCCGGGGAGGCAACCATCGTGAGCCTTCCAGTGCGCTGCGATCTTGGACGCGAAGGGACCTATGTTCTACTTGTGCGCTTCGAAACCGCGAACAGCGCCGACACGGTGGGGCAACTTGCAGTGCGGGTCACGTCCGAGCCTACCCCAGCGTACCCGTATCCGCTTTGCAGTGGCGACATTGACCTTTGTTATTGACGTTCTAAACCAAGCCTAGCTCGAAACCCGCCGCTCCCTCCAACCTCCGTTGGGGCATACCTCTGTTGCCGTGATGTGACGAAGTCAGTCCACCCCTCGTGCGACGAAACGTCGGATGGCGTCGAGCATCGGCTCGCCGGTGGTGATGCGCACATAGGTGCCTCGGTGGCGTTTGGCGATCCTGCGGAGGTTTTCTAGGAGCGCGTTCAGTCTTGCGAGGTAGGCCTCGACGGCGCGTGCGTCGCAGGTGACCTCCACGATCGCGCCCGTTTCGGCGTCTACGAAGGCGAGGTCGCCGTCGAAGCTGGGTTCGACTTCGTCGCGGGCAAGCACCTGAACGATGGCGATGTCATGTCCCGCGGAAGCGGCACGTCCCAGGGCTTCGGCGACAGGACCCGGGTCGAAGAAGTCGCTTATGACCGCAAGGAGGCCAGGTCGATCGGCGCGAAGGACTGCTCCGTCGATGGCGCGGGCAAGGTCGGTGAGACCGCCTGGGACAATTTCGTCGAGCTCGCGTAGGAGCTTGGTGAGCGCCCCTCGTCCTCGGGAAGGTTCACGGACTCGCGTGAGGCCGTCGGAGGCAGTGAGCACCTGGGCGCGTTCCGAGCCGGCGAGGGCGAGGTATCCGATGGCGGCGGCCGCGCGTTTGGCGACGTCGAGTTTGGAGCCGATATCAAGGGAGCTGCTTGCGTCAACGACAAGACGGACCACGAGGTCCTCCTCGGAGCGAAAGAGTTTGAGCATGGGCTCGCCAGTTCGGGCGAAGGCGAGCCAATCGATACGTCGGAGGTCGTCTCCAGCGGAATACGCGCGATGCTCGAGGAACTCGGCGCTTCCGCCGCGTCGTTTGGCGAGGTGTTCCCCACCTGCACCCGAGCGGGCGCGTACCCGGAGGCGTCGTCTCAGCGCTTCGAGCTCGCGGGCAAAGACAGGGTCGAGGAGCGGCGCCGTGTGCATTGGACCAACGGTAGCAAGAGCCTCGCCGCAAAGCTGCTGCGCGCCGCAAATCGTCGGTCGGGGTCGCTCAAAATACAGGAGTATTCCTCGCTCGCCCTTCCTAGCTTTGCGTCGCTCGCGACGCTTTTCGGCGAGGCTCTAGCAAGAGGCTCGCCGCAAATCGCGGGTCAGATCTCGCTGCGCAACACGTAGACGCCTACTTCTGGCCCGAGCTTCGGAGTCCGAACGGCGCCATAACCGAACACCCGCCGCGTGATCGTCACCGTTCCCGAACATGGACCCAGGGCCGTCTTGGTCACGAGGTCCGAATCCCGCATGGCCTGCTCGTCCACGGACGGCGTCGTAGGCGACGAGTAAACACCGGCACGGTCGAAAAGCCCGACGTAGAACACGGAAAGCTTTCCTGGCTCCCCCCGAGCCTGCGCCACGAGCTCGCTCCGAAGGGATTCGAACAGACGACGCGCGTAAGCCCGGTAGGTCCATCCTGTCACCAAGATCCCCTGGGAACCGACCGGCGACGCCGCCAACCAGATCGCATCGGGCCCGGCCCGGGTCGCGTCAAAAGGCCCTCGCGTGGTCACGAACTTCGTGTCGCCTGCCGCCGCGAGCTCGGGATACGCCGAGAAAAGCTTTCGCCCCACCAGATCGTCCGGATCGTGATCGCTGCGCAAAACCACGCCGTGGTCATCGGTCAGCAAGAAGAACGTCGACTTGGCCACGTTCAGAGCGACCACCTCACGACGAGTGCGCAGAAGGACCCGACGCACGGCCGTAGCATCCTGAACCTCCGGGGTGCCGACGAAGGGGCGCAGGCGTTCGGCGCCTTCGGGGATTCCTCGCTCCACCTCGGCGATGTCCCGCTCGACCACGGCGGCCAAGGAGACCGCGTGGCTTTTTGCGAACACTGCGCTGTCGGCTGATCGATCCCTGCAACCGGCGACCAGTGTGAGGGCTAAGAGAAGCGCGAAATCGGTGTGCATGGCGTCAAGGGTACACGAGCGGCCCAAGGCTTTGTATGCGTGAACGCGCTTGTCCAAGCGGCAAGTTCTATCGATGGGGAGGGGGATGATGGGAACGCTCCGAATCGTGTCGGGGTGAGGTCTCCGGGAGGTCGGCCTCATAGCTCACCGCCGAGGCCTCATAGCTCACCGCCGAGGCCTCATAGCTCACCGCCGAGGCCTCATAGCTCACCGCCGAGGCCTCATAGCTCACCGCCGAGGCCTCATAGCCCTCTTTCAGGGCTCCCTTAGCCCTCTCCGACGCCTTGCAGCTCACCGCCGAGGGCTCTCAGCTCTCCGGGGAGGGCTTGGAGCTCTCCAGGGAGGGCTTTGGCAGGAACCGTTCAAGTCTTGGAGGTTCCGCCGCTGGCAGCTGGCATCGAGCCGGCGGGACGTTGATCTCATTTCCAGTGTCGCCCCTCGTTGCCAAGCACCGGAAGCACCACGCGCTTTGGGCGAGCTGGGGGTTGGCCTACGTCCAGGATCTCTCCCACCAGGTCGTAATCGCTGGCCTGCGTCACCAGAACACGCACAAAGGTCCCAGCACTCGCTTCCCCTCCCGATAGATACACCTGCCCGTCGATCTCCGGCGCCTGCCCGGCATGCCGCCCCTTGAGCACAAACTCGTGCTCTTCACTGGGCCCTTCCACCAATACCTCCAGCTCCTGGCCTATCCGCGCGCGGTTCTTCTCCCTTGCAATGCGTCGCTGTTGCCCCATCAGACGACCGTACCGACTGGCAGCCACCCGCGTCTTGACCTTGTCCGTAAGGTCGTAGCTGGCAGTGGTCTCCTCATCCGAGTAGCGGAATACCCCCACATGCTCGAAGCGAGCCCACTCGACAAATGCACAAAGCTCGTCGAAGTCCTGAACCGTCTCCCCAGGATGCCCCACTATAAACGCTGTCCGAAACGTAAGCCCTGGTACAGCCTCGCGCAGTCGCTCCACCACCCGTCGCTGCCGATCCCTCCCATGCCCGCGACGCATCCGCTGGAGCATCGCCTCGCTTGCGTGCTGCAACGGCATGTCGACATAGGGAACTACCTTGGGATGACAGGCAAACAGCTCGAGAAGTGCGTCATCGAGCGCCTCGGGATACAGATAAAACAGTCGGATCCAATGCACCCCAGGTAGGTCGGCAAGACGCTGCGTAAGCTGCGCTAGTGGGACACGGTCTTCACGCGCAAGATCCCGTCCGTAGGAAACCGTATCTTGCGCAATGAGATTGAGCTCGACAGCGCCCATGTCGACCAGACGCTTGGCTTCCTGAAGGATGTCATCGGCAGGACGTGACCTCTGGGGTCCTCGGAGCTGCGGGATCACACAGAAGGAGCAGCTGCGATTGCATCCCTCGGCTAGCTTGACATAAACGCTCGCTTGCGAGGCTGTGAGCACCCGCGGATCGGTGGCCCGCATGATCCAGTCGGCAGGGTTTCCGACGAGCATGCGGTCAGCAGTTCCCCGCAGGACCTCGGCGAGACGCAGCATGTCGCTGGAGCCTAGGAAATGGTCGACTTCCGCCATTTCAGCAGCGAGCTCGCTCGAATACCGTTGCGACAGGCACCCAGTGACCACCAGTTTCTGACAGGAGCCTTGGCGCTTGTATTCCGCCAGCTCGAAGATGGTGGCAATGGACTCTTTCTTTGCCTCTCCTATGAAACCGCAGGTGTTGACCACGATCACCTCGGCCAACTCGGGACTCTCCACCACCTGGTAGCCCTCGGAGCGCGCAACACCGAGCATGACCTCCGAGTCCACGCGATTTTTGACGCATCCCAGGCTCACGAAGTGAATAGTGGAAGCCATGAGAACGCTCCTATTCGTACCGTGGTGCTGCAGTCACGTCGACCCAGCGGACAACATTGGAGGAGACCGCCATGAGACGGGCCATCTGCGCCATGAGAAGGGATGACAACTCAAGCCCCTGAAGTGGAGGACTGTCCGGGTTGAACGGGTGCTTGTGCGCAAACCAGAGGGCCGAATCGAGACGGGACCGCGCCTTGGGACCGTTGCCCCCCTCGCCCGTATAGCTGCCGAGAGTCCCGCTGCGGCTTATGGAGAAGCGGATGATGTGGAGTGCAACCCGTGCTGCAAGAGGACGACTTCGAGCAAGCGCAGGACCGTGAATGACCTCGTCGGCATGGGACGCAAGCCAGGCCGCGTCTTTGTGCCTTCCGTACACGAAGAGTGGGCCATCCAGGATCACCCCTTCTTCTGGGTTCATCTGCCACAGGCTGTAAAACCAGCAGCGTCCTGGGTCTTCGAGACAGCGAAGCTCGACTTCCTTGGCAAGCCCAGACTCGAAGGTCCCCACGGAAGTAAGGACAAGCGCGCTGCGGGCTATCCCGTCGGTGCCCTTGAACATCGGGGGCTCGTCGTCGCGTAGGCACACCCTTGCGATGTCCCTGGCAATGGACTCGTAACGAGCAACCGCTACCCAAGGAGCCTCGGGTTGACGATCGAGCGGAATCCACGTCACCATGGCATGGAGCAGGTAGACCGTGAGCGCTTCAAGCATCCACAACCTTGCCCGGATTCAAGATGCCATGAGGATCGAACACTCCCTTCAGGGCGCGCATCAAACGCAGCTCCTCGGGTGAGCGCGTGTAGCCAAGATAGGGCTTCTTCAGGATCCCAATGCCGTGCTCCGCCGAAATGCTCCCGCGATGCTTCTGGACCAACGCAAAGAGCTCGTGGTCCGCCTCCTTGGTCCGCGCCAAGAACGCTTCCTTGTCGAGCCCATCGGGCTTCATCACATTGATATGCAGGTTGCCATCCCCGATGTGCCCAAACAACACGACCTCCCAGTCAGGATAGCGACGGGCAAACAGCTCGGTCAGGTCGGTACAGAAAGCCTCGAGCGACGCGATAGGAAGCGCTACGTCGTTCTTGTGTGGAAGCCCTGTGGACGACAGACTCTCGCTGATCCCCTCTCGAAGCTCCCAGAGCTCCCTTGCTTGGCTGGCGTGCTGCGCCAGTACCCCGTCGCAAACGATCCCAAACAGGGACGACGTCCAGCGCTCCAGATGCTGCGCATCGGCCCCCTCCACCTCCACCAGCACGTAGAAGGGATGCTCCTCGGCAAACGGCGAACGCAGCCTGCGGTGTCTCAGAAGGCGCGCGACACATAGGTCCGTAAAGAACTCGTAGGCTGACAACACCAGCCCCGAAGTCCTCGCCTCGCGAAACAACCGCAGCACATCGGACAGGCTCCCCAGCGCAAACAGCAGCACGTCGAGACGTTCCGGAAGCCTCGTCAGCTTCAAGGTCGCTTCCGTAATGACCCCTAGGATCCCTTCACTCCCGATGAAGAGCTGCCTAAGGTCGATCCCTGTGTTGTTCTTCTCGAGCGCTCCGCCAAGTTCCAGCACCTGCCCCGTCGCAAGGACCACCTCGAGCCCCAGTACCCACTGACGCGTCAGGCCGTAACGTACTACGTTGACGCCTCCCGCATTGGTCGCAAGGTTGCCGCCTACCTGACTCGACCCCTTGGACGCAAAGTCCACTGGCCAGGTCAATCCATGTTCCGCTGCATGCGCGTGCACCGCCTCGGTCACTGTCCCGGCTTGCACCCGCACGGTAGCTCCAAGCACGTCGACAGGGTCCATGCGACGCATCCGCTCCAGCGACAAGACAAGCTCGCCGTGAGCTGCCATGGCGCCTCCTGCAAGTCCTGTTCGTCCGCCCGATGGCACAACTGGCAGACGCAACTCGTTGCAGAGCGACAGCAGTCGTGAGACCTCCTCGGTGCTTCGCGGACGTGCCACTAGACACGGCGCTGGGTCGACCACACGGGTCCAGTCGCGGCCGTAGTCGCGCAGGTCTTCTGGGGCGTCGCTCAGAAGGTCCCCTGGAAACTCTCGAAGAAGGCGTTCCCGCCCCTCAGTTGTGAGACTCATGGATCCTCCACCTCGCAGCGGACCTCGATTTCGAGCTTCTCTGCGCCTCCGCCTACGTAGAGCGTGCCCGACGTAGGGGTTGCATCGATGTAGTTACGTCCTACGGCCACGCGGACATGGTCGGTCTGGGTGAGCACGCCGTTGGTGGGGTCGAAGCCTTTCCATCCTGCTTCGGGGAGGTACACCTGCACCCACGCGTGGGAGGCTTCCCCCTGACGCTGATTGGGGTTCTTCGGGCCTGTGTAGATATACCCGCAGGTATACCTGGCAGGGACCCCCAGCAAGCGCGCCAGGCAGATGTAGAGATTGGTGAAGTCCTGGCATACGCCGCGGCGGTTTACATAGATCTCGAAGGGCGTGGTCAGCAGGTTGGTGCTCCCCTGCTTGTACTCGTACTCGCGGAAGATGGACGAGTTCATGTCGACCAAGGTGTCGATGAGGTCGTAGTCGTTGCGCTCGACGAAGCTCATGGCGTACTCGACGAGCTCGCCGAGCTGGGTGTCTGGAAGCTCCGGGGGCAGAAGGAACGGGTCGAGCATGTGGCGCTGCCAGGGCATCCAGACCAGCGGAATGCTGGTGCGCGCATGGATGGGACGAAAGCTGAGTGGGTCGGTATCGAGGGTTTCGACGAGCGAGTTGGCCTCGATGACGAGCTCGGTATAGGGCGTGTCGATCAGGACCCTTCGGACTCGGTTTCCGAACACGTCCTCGTAGACCCGGTGCTGGCCGTCGACGGAGAGCCGGGTGTCGTGCTCGAGGAGCGTCTGCAGTGTGTCGTGGATCGGCTCGACGCGAAGCATGTGGGTGCTGCGTTCGACGGGACGGGCGTAGCGGTAGACCGTGCGGTGGCGAACGCGCAGGCGCTTGGAAATAGCGCGATGGGGCACGTCGATGTGGGAGGAGCGGACGGTGAGCATGCTTTCGCGGTGTTGGCCGGTGGGCATGGCGACGGCGCGGATGGCCCCCTGGCGAATGAATACGAGCTTGCCAGGCGGGACCGGTTGCCAGTCGACCCGGGAGCCGAGGGCAGGCTCGAGGGGATTGGAGGACACGATGACGCCTTTGCGGCTCTTGATGCCGCGTCGGGTGAGGTCGACCTCGAGTTCATGGTCGCTGAACACGAGGCTTCCGTGGGGCGGAAGGAGCTGCCACATGAACACGGTGCCAGGGGTGTTGCGGTCGGCGTAGACGCACAGGTCTTGACCGTCGGTGAGCACCATGGTGACGGTGCCGTGTTCGTTGAGCTCGTCGAACCAGCCTCGAAGCTCCTCGGGGTCGGCGTCGAGGAGACTGCGCCAGCCGCGCGCGGCGATACGTCCGAGCAGCTCGCAGAAAATGAGCTCCGTGTCGGTGGAACCGACTGGCTCGAAACGGGTGTCCTTTACGGGGGTGAGGCGGTACCGGAGGCTTCCGGCATGGGCGACCATCCAGTCGCGTCCCGCCCAGCTTCGCATGAACGGCTGGGTGTTGGCGTCGGTGTTGTTGCCCCATGTGGCGGTTCGGATGTGCAATACGAAGAGGGACGAGGCGAGGTGCTCCCAGGCTTTGACGAGGTCGCCGCGAATGCTTTCGTGAGGCGGAGCGGGCTCTTTGAGGACCACGGCGGAGGGTTCACCCCCGGGGTAGTAACCAATTCCCCAGCCATCGGGGGTCTTCTCTCCTGGATGAAGGCACCGCAAGTCGAAGGAGGGGGCAAGCTCTCCCTCGAAGGACATCGCAAGGACGTTCGGCATCGCGGCTACTGTTAGACCAACGGCGGCTCGAGGTCGAAGAATGCGACCGTTTGCCGGTGACGCTCAGACCCAGGAGATGCGGTAGGCGACTAAACCAAAGCCATTTTGAAAACTGCAGGTTTCCGCTCGCGCAGACCTCACCCCCCCAGCCCCCCTCTCCCTCGACATCTTCCTTGCCCATGCGGGCAAGGAAGATCGTCTTCGAGCGAGGGGGGAGGAGAGCCTCG
>CAITRH010000088.1 GCA_903894755.1 uncultured delta proteobacterium | reverse complement strand
GCAGACACATCCAACCTGGAACTACCTCATCCATCCCAGAACCACCCGGTCAAATCGATAAGTTATTACGTGACGGCTACGATACCCCAGGATCTGCTGCCGCGCCCGATCGTATACGAAATACTCAGGAATTCTTAGTCGCGCATAGCGTTCGACGTTGTCCACCAGGTCCTTCTTCCGGTTGCCGAGGTGCAGCACCTCTAGAACGAAATCGAGCCCTCGCTGCTCCTCGGCCACCACATGGCCCGCCATTTTTCGACAGAAGGACCGATCGGGATCGGTCGAGGGCCAGACACCTTCGGGACGGGTTCCATGGGGAGACTCTATCGCGCGCGGGAATCTAGCGCCAGAGCGCCGGCCAGTGTGGATACTGCAGGACCAAGACGTCCTCGATGATCGTGCGTCCAGAGAATGCTGCTGGCCCGAAACCAATGCCGCCCATCCCCCAGGGTTCTGGATGCAATGAATGACCTTGCGCGAGATCGCTGCGGGACGTATTGCTCGCTCGGCTCGGTTGTTGGTCCTCGTGCACATTCGGATGGCGCGCCACAATGACGGCTGCAAACACATCGCGTACGTTAGACACGCCATGCGTCGACTCCTTCCCCTTCTCGCCCTTCCGCTTCTCGCCACTTCCGCTTTCGCCGCGCCGCTCCCCTCCATCGACATGCGCTCGTGGCGTCCCTCCGCCGACCCGCGCGCTGGCGTGGTCCTCGAACCTGTCACCCCTCCTGAACACTTGCAGCTCAATCTGGCGCTCCTCACCAACTACGCGTTCCGCCCGGTTAGCCTCGAACCCAACGCCGCCACACTTCGCCCTGTCGAACACCACCTCGGTGCCGACCTGATCGCTGGATTAGGCCTAGGTTCTCGTACCTCCGTCGGCCTCGGCCTCCCCATGGTGCTCTACCAACAAGGCACCGACCCGCTCCCCAGTGGCGTCGTATCGAACGGGGTCCCCGTCGCAGCCGTCGGCGACCTGTGGACCTCCGGCAAAATCACCCTCCGCTCCAATGACCACGCAAGCGGCCAAGCAGGATTGGGCCTTGCCTTGCTCACCCAACTCACCTTCCCAACCGGCAACCGCAACAGCTTTGCCTCCGAATCAGGAGTCACCTGCACCGCGCGTTTCCTAGCCGAGTACACCTACGTCGTGTTCACTGTGCAGGGAAGCCTCGGCTACAAGCTTCGCACCAACCCCACGACCTGGCCCGATGCCTCCCTGGGCGGTGTCGTGTTTGGCGACGAAATCCCCTGGACCTTCGGCGCTTCGCTTCGTCCCGCTATCCTCGGCCTCGACGCAGGTAACCGTCAGACCTGGGAAATCGGACTTCGAGGCTCCGTTCCCGCCGGCCCCGTCGGCCCCTTCGGCACTGGCAAACCTGGAAGCGCTCGACTGTCGCCCGTGCTCCTGGCCGCGTCCAATCGAATCGAGCTCGGGCATTTCCACGACACCTACGTGCTGGTCGGCGTCGACTTCGGACTCAACGACGCTTACGGAGTTCCTGCGTTCAGGGCCATGCTGGGCCTCGGATGGACCCCCCGCTCGCACGACAAAGATAACGATGGAGTCCCCGATGACGTCGACCAGTGCGAAGAGCTTGCCGAAGACCGCGACGGCATCGACGACGACGACGGATGCCCTGAAGACGACGCCGACGACGACGGAATCCAGGATCAAGTAGATGCCTGTCCCAAGGTAAAGGGCGAGCCCGACCCTGACCCCCGCAAAAATGGATGCCCACACTCTCGCTGATGGAGACCTCATGACAACCGTAAAAGTGCTGATGACTGCTCTACTTTCCGCTTGTGCGATCGCTCCCGAGGTGCGTCCCGACTCCGGCGTGCAGGCGGCTCCGGTCCCAGGTGACGCGGCTTTCGTGCAAGCCATGCTCGACGCCCACCAGGCGTACCGAGGCCCCCTTGGGTTGACTGCGCTGGTGTGGTCTGCATCGCTGGCTACAGAGGCGCGTACCTGGGCAGAAACGTTGGCTTCCCAAGGAACCTTCGAACATTCCGGAGGAGGAGGCGAAAACCTGTGGAAAGGGACTGCAGGCGCTTTTCCCCTTCGTCAGCGAGTCGATGCGTGGGGAAACGAGCGACGTTACTTTACGCCCGGCGTGTTCCCCCAGGTGAGCACGACAGGAAAGTGGAGCGACGTCGGCCACTACACGCAAATGGTGTGGCGCCAGACCACGTCCCTCGGGTGTGGCGTCGCCACCGGACAAGGGAGCGATGTCCTCGTGTGCCGTTATGCCCCTCCGGGCAACGTGATCGGACAGCGCGTGTACTGACAGGATCAGATCCGCTTCAGATGCGATAGGCTCCGCCCCCATGGTGTCGGTTCTTTCTGCCGTGCGCGACCTGGGACGGCTTCGCGAAATCAGCATCGTCCTTGTTCGTCATGGCTTCGGTGAGTTCGTTCAACGCGCTGGAATTGGCCGCCTAACGCGCCGGATGCTCGATAGTGTCCGCGACTTTCAGGTGGCGGCGGCTCCCAGCGACCTTCTCGTGATGACCAGCGAGGTCGTCGAGATCCCGTCCGAAGAAGTCGAAGAAGGCGAGGTCGAAAAGCAAGCCATCTCGTTGGCAGTCCGCATCAGGCTGGTGCTCCAAGACCTGGGACCATCCTTTATCAAGCTCGGTCAGATCGCATCGACTCGCGCCGACGTCCTCCCTACTGACCTGATCTTCGAGCTGAAGAAACTGCAAGATGACGTGCCAGGTGTCCCTTACGAGGACATCAAGAGCGCTGTTGAAACCAACCTTGGTGTCCCTCTCGAACAGGCCTTCGTCTCGTTTTGCGAGAAACCGTTGGCAACAGCGTCCATTGGCCAGGTCCACCGCGCAGTGCTCGACACTCCCGAAGGGCATCGTGATGTGGTGGTCAAAGTGCAACGTCCCGGTGTCGGGCAGACCATTGCCCGCGATGTGGACCTGCTGCAGGTGCTCGCAGCCACCCTTGAACGGGTGTTTCCCGAAACCAAGATCTACTCTCCGGTGGGGATTGTGCAGCAGTTCGATCGGAGCATCTCTACAGAGCTCGACTTCTTTACCGAGGCCGAGAACTGCGAGCGCTTTGCAAGGAGCTTTGCCAATCATCCGCACATTCGATTCCCACTGGTGTACCGCCAGGTGAGCTCGAAACACGTCCTGACTCTCGAGTTCTTCGACGGTAAGAAGCTCGACAAGGCGGTTCAGGATGGCGCAAGCGGGCCTCGCATTGCCAAGATCGCAACCGCGATCATCATCAAGCAGATTTTCGAGGACGGCTTCTTCCATGCCGACCCACATCCAGGCAACATCATCATCATGGGCTCCAATGAGGACCCGGTGATCGGGCTCATCGACGTGGGCATGGTGGGGCGTCTCAGTCCGGAGCTTCGCGACCTCACCATCGACCTCATGATCGCTGCGGTTCGCAAGGACACCTACGCCGTGGCCGACGCACTTTACTCCATTGGGCGTCCTTCCAAAAAAGTCGACATGCGTGAGTATCGCAGCGAGGTAGCGTTGGTTGCTGACAAGTACCTGGGACGGCAACTCAAGGAAATCGATCTGTCCTCGATGATCCGGGATCTTGCGCAGGGGGCGATGAAGTACGGCATCGAGATACCACCGGACTTCATGTTGGTGGGCAAGGCGATGATGACCCTCGAATCGGTGGCCAAGGAGATGGATCCTACCCTCGACGTGTTTGGGGAGGCTGCGCCGTACTTCTTCGAGCTTCTCAAGCAGCGGTACAACCCGGTGCGTCTTGGAACCGCACTATGGAGGGGATTCGAGCAGTTCACGCGCGCAGGCTACGACATGCCGATGCAGGCGCACGATGTGCTCGAAGACTTGCGTCTCGGCAGGATGTCGCTGAAAACCGAGGACCCGGGACTTCCTCTTGCCGCCGATCGGTTGGGGCGACGCATCTTCTCGGGGCTCTCGGTTGCCGCACTGTTGCTAAGCGGTGCTGTCGTCATGCACGGAGGACACGTGCCCACCTTAGGGATCGTATTGGTGGTCTTGGCGGTCCTGGTTTGGGTTGGCCACATGGTTGGCGACTTGCGTCACGCTCTGAAGCGTCGAGCTCCCTAAGGCGTCAGGAGCTCTCATGACTGCAGCACTTATTGCCTTTGGCGCTCTCTCCGCGTTGGGTGAGGGGAGCAACGCCGCTTCCGCGGGGACTGTCGGCACGTCGGCAACCGTTGCACTGGGACAGGACCCGGAGCTCGTGACTGCCGGTCTTGCACGTCCCTTTGCCGGTCGCGTTGCTGGTGACCCTGGCGACGACGATCGGGCAACCTTCATTCTGCTTCGGGCGCTTGCCGCATGCCTGGCCGATCTCGACAGCGTGTTGCCGGCGTGGCGGACCCGACGTGTGGGCCTTGCACTTGGAACGTCCAGCGGTGCGATGCGCAGTGCCGAGCTCTATTTCGCAGACCCGACCCAGGACTCTCGGATCACCTACGGAGCCCCCGCAACCGAGGCGCTCCGTCGTCTTGGTCTGGCACCGTCGCCTGTGGTGCTGGTGCTTTGTGCCTGCGCGTCGTCTACGGTTGCCATAGGTCTTGGTCTAAGGTGGCTAGACCAGGACGAGTGCGATGTGGTGCTTGCCGGGGGGTTCGACGCTGTCTCCGTGTTTGTTGCTGCGGGCTTCGAAGCACTGCGAGCGACCACGGAGAGGCTGCCACCCGTCCCGTTTCGAGCAGGTCGCGACGGGATGGCGCTTGGCGAAGGGGCAGCGATCGTCGCTCTGGTACGTCCTGACGACGTAACACAGGCTCCATTGGCCTACGTTACTGGGTTTGGCGCGTCAACCGATGCCGTGCACTTGACTGCCCCCGATCGGAGTGGCTCGGGTCTTCTGAGAGCGTCCCAGGCTGCGATGCGCGAAGCGTGCTGTCAGGACGTGGACCTGGTGAGTGCACACGGCACGGCCACACTGTTCAACGACGCGGCCGAGGCGCAGGCGATCGCCACGCTTCTTCCTCATACCCAAGCGGTGACGCATGCATTCAAGGCCCAGGTGGGACACACCTTGGGCGCTTCGGGAGTGCTCGAGTCTCTGGTTTGTGTCGATGCGTTGCGGCGCGGAGTCTTGCCAGCGACCGCGGGGGACGGGCCAGCGGAAGGAGCGATCCGTCTGCTGAGCCAGACGCAGGCAGGGAGTCCTGAAGCCGCGCTCAAGTTGTCGGCGGCATTTGGTGGGGCTAACGCTGCTCTTGTGCTCGCGCGGAGCCCCAGTGTTGCCCCCAGACGAGCGCCTTGTGCAGCGTTCGTTTGCCGTGCGGTGTCTGTACGTACGATGCCTGCGGTGGAGTCCCTTGCGTTGCGTTTACGGGTTCCGGTGGACCGTCTTTGGCAATCGGACGCGCTATGCCATTGGGCGCTTGCTGCGGTTGCAGCGTTACAGGACTTGCTCGGGATGTCCCTTGCAGCGGGGGTAGTTGTCGGCTCGGTGTTTGGGCCTCTGGAGACGAACGCGCTATTTCATGAGCGTCTACGTAGTCGGGGGGCGCGGCGGGTGGAGCCACGAAGGTTTCCGTACACGTCCCCGAACGCGGTTGCGGGGGCATGCGCCATTGCGTTTGGTCTTACCGGCCCTTCCTTTGCAGTGGGGTTGGGACAGCATGCGGCGGTTGAAGCGTTAGCAGCGGCGACATGGTTGGTGCGTGCGGGAGACGCAGACCGGATGGTTGTAGTGGCGGTTGACGATGTCGGTCCAGTTGGTTCCGGGCTCGGCAGCGGTGGCTCTTCGGGAGCTGTTGCACTGCTGGTGTCGTCAGACACGACCTGCGGCGCGCGTATTGGACGCATCAGGCTTTGCCAGCGCTTGTCAGGAACCGCAGGGCCTTTTGGGCATATGGCGTTGCTACCGCTGGTGGAGGGCTCCGTTACCGTGCGTTCGTGGTGTCCTGACGCGCGGGTGTTTGCGGAGGTCGAGGTTGACGACAGGGGGTAGGTGGCCCTCTCCGGACCCTTCCCGGCATTCCAAACAGCGGTCTGCGAGTATCCTCTCATCTATCCGGGGATCATCCGTATCGTCCCATCGAGTCCTGGGCTACGATCAAGGAAAGGCACTATCCTAGCCATTTCTTGAGCAACGTGTCTAGATTCTCTATGAAGTAGTCTAGATTTTATATTAAGTATCTGACCGCTCGTATCGATTGATGGCCCATTATTGCCATATATCAAGCAGCTACGACAGCTTGGTGTGGGCTCGAGATGGCTGGAGGCTTTGGCAACGATCCCGTCAACCCTGGTCATGACAGATGATGACCTGGGCGGTTGATTGACAGATTGGCAGCGTGCGGCTCCATATGCAGCGCGACATGTAAAAAGATCGCAGAAGCCATGCCTTGCTGCACGCGACCGTGTGCGCAAGCGCGACATCAGCTTGTCGGCGCATTCAATCGAAGGCATTGCCGCCTGGGACACGTTCCAATCGATTGTGGCCACCGTTAGGAAACTTGGCGTCGGTATTGTGGACTACATCCAGGATCGACTGCGAGGAGTGCACAAGATTCCGCGCTTGGCGGACCTAATTTGGCAAAAGGCCGCGCAACTCCACCTTGGAGCATCCTGGGAGGCTCCACTGCTGACGGAATGACCCTGGCGAAGGTCCACCAGGCACACTTGCCAGCGAAGGTTGGCGAGGCCGGAGAGATCTGTCCAATACCTCCGTAGTCGCTGGGCTGTGGGACCTCCGAGAAGCCTGCCGAACGCTGGCCTGGCTCCACATGGGAGTCAGTCTTGTCTCAGCAGGTCATTCCTCAGACCCAGACCCTCGAGGCGACAGGTTTCCACACCTTCTCGTCTTGCGATGCAATCCCCGCTATGGCTGATCCCCGGATAGATGAGAGGATACCCTGGCTCGGTGTCATTGTCGCCAAAATGCTGGCGGCCGACGGCGCATTCCTCGGCTTTCAGTGCGCCACGGTGGGCGGCTATCGTGTGGTTGTGGCGGACGGCACATCGCTGTCACGGCCCGGCGCAAGGGGAACCACTGCGCGCATTCACTATGCTGTTTGCCTTCCCTGGCTTGAAATTGTGTACTGTACTGCGACGTCTGTCTCCGGCGGCGAGACACTGCGTCGCTTCGACGTCCAACCCGGAGAGCTGTGGATTGGAGACCGCGCTTTCGGAACGCCTCCGGGCGTTGCATCAGTTTGCGGGACAGGCGGGGATGTGCTAGTGCGGATCAACAAGACCAACCTTCCGCTGTTCACGGCGATCGGCGAACGGATTGCCAAACTTCCGTGATGACACGATTGCAACCTGGCTGTACGCGAATCTTCTGATACAGCTGCTCGCGCGTCGCATTGTAGACCGTAGCCTCCACGCGTCTTTTCCCCATGTGGTCCCAGTGGTCTCAGCGGTCATCGACGCATCCCGTCGCCAGCGCCGACAATGTCAGCGCTGCCTGCCTTCGCGCCGCCAACGCCTGCGCTGCCTGACTTCGCTCCCAAACCAGCAGCACTTCATGACGTTGCTCCCACACCGTTTGCGCTGCCCAACTTCGCTACACACGGCTGGCGCATCACGCGGATCGCTTTACATATCGCCACCTCCCTGATCTTGTCGTTGCCACGCAGCCTTGATGGGGTCTTCAGGTCCATCGTCCACCACATCAACGCTTGAAAAGAGAAGTCTCGTCCCCGGCAGCTCGACGGCCTGCCGTTCCGAAGTTAGTTGGTTAACGCCTATGGGGGGGGGTGAGGGTCCGGGGAGGTTACCCGCGCCTTACTTCACCAAGATAGTGAGCACCTGGCTCCAATCGGACGTCAGCCCCTTGACCGTCACGTTGTACCGGACCGACCACATCGTCCCCGGCGTCAGGTTCGTCAGAATGGCGCGCGTCTGGTCCGTGTTGATGTCCACAGGCCACGTCTTGCCACCATCCGGGCTGGCCTCGATGCGATGCGCCCCCTTCTTGCCACCGTCCGGGACCGGAAGGGTGACCTTGATGGACCCCGAATTGGGAAGCTGTTCCACTCCCCACTCCTGCCTGTGGTGGTTGCCCCCCACCTTTTTACGGTCCATGCCGCAAGCCTTCGCCACCTGCGTCGCCATAGCGGGATTCGCGTTCATCGCGCGCTGCACCGTGTGCCCTTCCTGCTGAAGCGCCACCTCCAGCACCGAAAGCGCATAATCGCGCGCCTCCACCGAACCGGCCACACGCTGCCCTACCTGAACCTGCGCTTGCTGCAACGCGATCGCGAGCTGCAGAAGCGTATCGATGGGAGGATCAGGGTTGGGGACATATTTTTTCGCCTCGTCGCTCCTCAGCGCCTCGACAATATGGTGGGTGAGGGCGATGAGGTCCGGTGCATTCAGCCCGGACGCGCCAACGACGATTTGAGGATGGGATACGTTGCTCTTACCGCTCATGAGGAACCTCCTGCTTGTTCGATTGCCAGGCAAAACCGACTATCCTTTAGCTCCGAAGTAGCTCGGACGCCAGACAGATACACCCGACAGACGCATGACCGGAACTTCCCGCGCGATGATCACGGTCTCCGGGTCACCAGTGTGGGTCCTAGCGCGTGGGAAGAAGCCGATCCGCCGCATGGGCAAGCCCTCCCTCACATTGGGCAAGCCCTCCCTCACATTGGGCAAGCCCTCCCTCACCCCGGTCAAGCCCTCCCTCACATTGGGCAAGCCCTCCCTCACCCCGGTCAAGCCCTCCCGCAGTTCGGGCAAGCCCTCCCTCACCCCGG
>CAITRH010000087.1 GCA_903894755.1 uncultured delta proteobacterium | reverse complement strand
TCCTGCGGTCCAATCCGTGAAGAGCCACCGACGCTTGAAGGTCGGTTGCTCCATGAGCCGGACTTCCGCAGGCAAGGACAGGTCGTCGAGCGCAATCCCGGACGTCTTGGGCACCTCGTATCCATGGCGCGCGAACCATGCAGTGGTGGTCCCGTCGCGAACGAGCTGCACTTCGAAGGGACGCGCTCCGATTGAACACCTTGCCCCCGCGGTCCAGGACAAAGTGGTTGTGCGTTTGGCATTCCTGGGTGGGGGGGGCGCGTGTTGCGGAGGGGATCGTGCCATCAAGGCTGCGTGGCAACGACAAGAGCCTGGAGAAGAAGGATAGCTTGCAGAATCTTGCGCCTGGAGGAGTGTGTGCGTGCCGCCCCTACTGGCCACATCTCATTGCGCAAACCGTGGGAGTTTGAAGAGGCTCCGTGACTTAGCGGGCCATTGGGCTGCAGTCCCTGAGGCCTACTTCTTCACCGGCAACGTCCCGTTTCGAAGCAAATTGCCCCGTGCCGTCGGCCATGCAAGGCAATTGGTCTTCGAACCGGGTACAGTGAAAATCAGCGCGCTCCGCAGCTTGTCCTCTCCGTCCTTCAGCGACACCACAATCTCCACAGTCCCGTCCCCGTCTACGTCCGCTAACGTCGGGACAGGCATCGCCCCACGCTTGGGAAGCACCACCTGATGAAGCACGGTCCCTCCCGAATCCAACACCAAGAGCTTCCCCTTCCCTTCGTCCGGCGAGTAGGTCGCTAGCACAATCTCCGGGACCCCATCTGCAGACAGATCTCCCACTACAACGCCTCCCGTTAGTACCTGCGCATCGGTGGTGTAGGTCGACGCCCAAAGGGCCTTGCCATCTGCTCCCACAGCGTGAATCCGCCCATCGAAACCCGCAAAAATAAGCTCCGGCCCAGCATGTCCCGGATCGATGTCTGCAACCGCTACTTGGTTGGTCGCCGCAACGACATTGGTTCCCTCGTAGTCCCACAGTCCTGCAAGGTAGTCAGGGAACGCAGCAGGGACCTGCCAGCTTGCAAGCCGACTCCCATCGGGCCGAACGGCCCAGAGCGCTACGCCCAGCTCGCGACGCGTCTGCGACGTGTTCTGCACACTCGACAACAGGATAATATCGAGTTTCCCGTCGCCGTCCAGGTCCGCAAGGGACGGCGCCGTGTTGGTGAAGTGCGCCTGGAGCGACGTCTCCTCGTGATCCGAATAGCCTTGCTTTGCCTCGGCCAGATCGAGCAGGTAGCGGACCCCGGGGGTCTTCTTTACAGGAAATATTGGGTTGGCGTCGAATGCAACACCGGTCCCCTGCCAGAAGCTTGCATAGGCGTTGTCGTGGGGCGTGACAACATCGGCTTTTCCATCGCCATCGAGGTCCGCTGCGGCGACGTTTTGGTCGTAGCAGCCCGCGAAGTAGCATTTGCCGTCCGCTGCGCAGCCGCTCGTGCCGCTTTCGTTGGGAGGAAACCCAGTCACCTTCGTGCCGTCCGCATGCCACGCCGCAACAACGTCGACTGGGGAGCTTCGGCCGACCGATGCCACAATGTCCAGTTGCCCATCCCCGTCCACATCGGCAGCGGCAAGTCCGCGGATCTCATTGAGCCAGGTGATCGGGAAACCTGGAAGTACCTTTCCTGCAGCATCGAGCAGATACACCTTGTCGCGGGCGGCGACAGCCACCTCGAGGCGGGTGTCACCAAGGAAGTCCCCAACGACAGGGCTGGCCCAGATGCGCCCGTTGCCAGTGTCGTAACGCCATGCAAGGGAGCCGTCGGCGCGCCAAGCGACCACCAGTCCCTCACGCGGGATCACAATCTCCGCTTTGCCGTCGCCATCGAGGTCCGCCACTGCCGGGGAGCCAAGCCAGCCTTCCTGGTAACGGTCTACAAGCGTGGTTCGCAGCACCGGTGCCTGGACCACCGCCGAGCCCCCCGCAGCCGTGCAGGAAGGAGCCGTTGGTGGCGTAGTTCTGTCCGTGGCGGCGTCACCGCCGACTGGGGTTGCTGGAGAAGGACCGTTCGACGCACAACCGGCCGCAAGTGCGAACAAGAAAACATTGGAGGTACGCATTGCATCACCGTTCACTGTCAAGCATCTTCATTTGGTGTGCGTCGTAGCGCGTTCCGGCGACAGCGGAGGACGGGAACGCAGCGTCGAGACGCGCGATTTCCTCGGGTGCAAGCACGACATCGAGGGCGCCAAGGGACTCGGCAAGCTGCTTTCTGGTCCGCGCTCCGACCACGGGGACAATGTGGGTTCCCTTGGCGAGGGCCCAGGCAATGGCGAGCTGCGAGGGACCCACTCCCTTTTCCGCAGCCAGCTTTCCCAAAAGCTCGACGATGTGCTGATTTCGTTCGCGGTTTTCCCCGGTGAAGCGCGGTAGGAAGGCGCGAAAGTCCCCCTTTGGTGCGGGCTGCGACCCACTCAGCAGGCCGCGCGACAGAACACCGTAGGCTGTGACGCCAATCCCGAGTTGCATGAGCGCTGGGAAGATCTTGTCCTCGGGGCCGCGGCTGATGAGCGAGTATTCGATCTGGAGGTCCGTGATGGGATGCACGGTTTGGGCGCGGCGGAGGGTGTCGGGTCCCACCTCGGACAGTCCGATGCAGCGGACATAACCGGCTTTCACCATGTCGGCGATGGCGCCGACCGTGTCTTCAATGGGCACGCTCGGGTCGAGGCGAGAGGGGCGGTAGATGTCGATGTAGTCGACGCCGAGGCGTGTGAGGCTGTGGGCAAGGGCGTTTTTCATGGACGCTGGACGTCCATCGAAACCGATCCAACTGCCGTCGGGGGCGCGCAGGGCGCCGAACTTTACAGAGAGCAGGGCTTTGTCGCGACGGTCCACAAGGGCTCGGCCGATCAGCAGTTCGTTGCGTCCAATGCCATAGAAGTCGCCTGTGTCGAGGAGCGAGACGCCGTGTTCGAGCGCCGCATGGATGGTGGCAAGGCTTTCGGCGTCGTCGGTGGGACCGTACATGGCGGACATCCCCATGCATCCGAGTGCGAGGGGGAATACGGCGGGCCCGGTGGAGCCCAATTGGCGGAGTGAGGGGCGAGACGCTGTTGTCATGTGGATAGAGATAGACCAATGAGGTGGCGGATGACAAGCGCTGCGGTCCAAGAAGCATCAAGTTTTCATCAGCCGTCTTTTTGCTTGCGCCGCTCGTCCCGTTCCCCCTTACGCTGTTTCTTCTCCGCACGGCGTGCCCGCTTGGAGGGCGACCGCGTGCCCGATTCGGTCCCCTTGAGCGATGCAAGAGGCCAAAGACGGTATTCCACCTTGGCCAACCCCGCCGATACGACCGCCGAGACCACTTCATCAGAAGACTTGTAGCACGCCCCAGACTCGTCCAGTGGAACCCGTCCGTCTTCGTTGACCAGAATCCCGTCGCGACGGTACTGGTCGTCCACCTTCTCTTGCGAAAGCTGTCGCTTCGCTTCACCGCGCGACAGTCGTCGTCCAGCCCCGTGGTTGACCGAATAGGCGCTTTTCACAGCTCCTTGCTGGGGACGAAGCACGTAGCTGAAGTCCCGGTTGCTTCCTGGGACGAGCACCGGATGCCCGGTCGTTTCCCAACAGGTGCCCGTGAGCGCAGGATGTCCTGCTGGAAACGCTCTTGTCGCCCCTTTTCGATGAACCCACACGTCCCCAAACTCCGGATGGCTCTCTGCTTGCACCAAGTTGTGGCTGATCTCGTAGACCAACGACAGCTCTTCTCGAAAGACTTTCTTGAACGCTGCTGCAACCTCTTCGAAAAGCACCAGCCGATTGACCATGGCAAAGTTGCCCCCTGCAGCCACAGCATTGAGATACCCGCGGTAATGGCTCGACTCGGGAGTGAAGTAGCCAAGGTCCAATTCGGTCAGCTCAGGATGGTCTCTCTTCGCCAGTGCAAAGTAGTTGGTGGCAAGTCCGTGGCCAAAACCGCGGCTCCCCGTGTGCACTTGCACCCACAGGGTCTGCGTCTCTTCGCACCGCTGAAGCTCGATGAAGTGATTGCCACCTCCGAGCGAGCCAAGCTGGTCGAGTCCGCGCTCAGGATGGCCAGGGCCTCCCCAAGGAACTTCCCAGCTATCATCCACGGCAATCCGCTGGCGCTCGGCCAACGCGCGGTCGACTTGCGCACCGTACTTCTCGACATAGACTTCGGCCCCTCCGTGAAGGATCTCGACAAGCTGCTCCTTGGGCATCTGTCCGAAACGAAGACTGGAGCCGCCAGCTCCCATGGCGACGCGCTCCATGACCGCACGGTTGAAGGCAAGCTTGCGATCGGGGGTTGCACAGTCCGCTGGAACGTTGCTTCTTGCGCTCATCATCCCGCAGCCTATGTCGAACCCGACAGGTCCCATGGCTACCGCACCGTCTGTTCTGTCGGTCAGGATCACGCTTCCAACCGGCACACCGTAGCCGTAATGCACGTCGGGGGTGATGACGACGGCCTTGGTGCCGGCAAACCGGGTCGCATTGACGATCTGCCGGTAGAGCGTTTCTTCGGCCTCGGCAAGCAGCGCCGGGGTGAGAAAAAGACGCACGGGAACGCCTTTGGTGTCGTCCGTCGAGAGCGCGTAATACCCGTCGCCCGTGAGGTGCGCGTGGCGTTTCCATCCATCGATGTCTTTGAGCGGAATTGAACTCATGGTGGTCATTGTGTACCAAGAAGCGCACCAAGACGCGTACCAAGACGCTCGTTCTAAACCAAACCCATCTTGAATACCGCAGGTTTGAACCGCGCCATCCCAGGGATACCCCCCCCGGTTACCCCCCGGTTACCCCCCCCGGCCCCCTGCCATTTCCCCAGACACCCTGGGTCGCGGATGTCGCGGCTCGGACCCGGTTCGGACCTGCGGTTTTCAAGATAGCCCCACGAGCCCCAGCAGCGTTCGCTCCGCGGCATGCAGAAGCCATTTATCCGCCCATCGGCCCCCACATCCATTCCCACAGCGGGAATGACCCCGTAAGCCACGCCCAACGCATTCCCGCCGCGGGAATCCCTCCGTTCCGAACCCCCGCATCGTTCCCGCCGCGGGAATCCCTCCGTTCCGAACCTCCGCATCACTCCCGCCGCGGGAACCCACCTGTTCAACCCCAACACCACCATTCCCGCCGCGGGAATCCCTCCGTCGGCGCCCCACAAAGCATTCCCGCCGCGGGAATAACCTTGTTGCCCCAAACTGACCCATTCCCGCCGCGGGAACCCCATCGCTACCGTCGCACCGACCCATTCCCGCTGCAGGAACGAAATCCACCCCTGACGCGAGCGGCTTCCTACCAAAGGAACGTTAGCCGTCGGTCCGAATCCCCGAACCCGCTCGTTCCCCAGAGCCGAAACACCACCTGCCGGCATGTCGACGGGGCAATGCTCCCATAGTCGCGCGAGTCGAGATGCATGTGACGGTTGTCGCTCACCAGAAACACCCCGCGCTCGGCCTCCGTCTGAAGCGGAGGCTCACGCCGGTCTTTGGCTCGCAGTACCTCGTAACGTCGACTCCCGAATTCCTCTACCGAGCACACGAGAGCGACTTCTTCTCCCGTCGTTGGGTGCGTAAGCGTTCGATCGGCGCAACCATACGGGATGGACGTTCGTTTGCCCCCGATCACCACGAGCTCCTCTTCAAAGGCCAATTTCTCCCCCTGGAGCCCCACCAGACGTCCCACGATGTACCGTCCCGCCGCCTGCGGATCGTCGCAGCGAAGCAGTTCGCCTCGGGAGTGGTTCTCCCCATGCCGCGTCACCAAGAGCACATCGCCCACCGACAAGCTCGGCTCCACCGCCACCGCAAGCTTCGGGTCGTCGCCAGGGACTGTCCACACGTCGAACACCGTCGCGTAGGCAATCAGCCCCAAAACCCCCAGGATTGCGCCGATCCACAGAAAGAACTTCAACACCTTCATGACGTCCCCTCTTACGGGTTGACCCGGCTCGCCGCGAGACAAGCCCGAAGATACGATTCGGCCCGCCCGCTCCACGGCCCCTCGGGATGATCACGCAGCCAGTCGCGAAAAGCCTCCGCTGCCGCTAAGTAGTCGCCCCGTCGGTAGAGCGCGACCCCTCGCGCGTACGAGCCAGGATAGCTCGCGTCGAGCGCCGCCAGCCGCTGCACCCGTTCGAGACGCCAGCTTTCCGCCGCAAGCCGCTCGGCGATGTCAAGCGCATCGCATCGGGCGCGATCGGCACCCACCCCACGACGCGCCGCGAGAAGCGCCTCGCGGTTCGCTTCCGATGGATGCGGGTGCGCTAAGTAAAACGCGTAGAGCACACGCTGCTCGTCCAGCGTCGGTGCAAACTCCGCCCGTCCCTCGAGCCCGAGGAGCGCGTTCCACATCCCCTTGAACAGCACCCGCCACTCGTCTTGACGTGGCACCAAGGTCTTGCCGCGTAGCCATCCCTCCCGACGCATGCGACGGACGAAAGGGCCTGCCACGGAGAGCAGCTCCTCGGACTCGACCCCGCTCCGCTCGAACGCAAAAACCTCGGCCACGAACGACTCGAGTTGCACCGCTCGAAGACGCAGCAGCGGCTCCGAGCCCCCTTCAAGGACCTCCAGGAGCGCGTTGTCGAGGGCCCGTCTCGCGGCGTGCAGCTCCGGCGCTGTTGCTTGCTTTGCTTCGAGAAGGTGAAAGTCTCTCAGGGCCGATCCGAGCGCCCGAACCTCCGCGCGCAGAGGCTCGCGACGTACCCCGTCGGCCAGCAAACCGTCGGCCTTCACCCTCGCTGCAAACGCTCGCGAGTCGACCCTAGGAAGCGGCACGGCGTCAGGAACCGCCGCACGTGGAAGCGTCGTGACCCCAAACACCAACCCCACTCCGAGCGGAATCGACGCAAGCCAAGGAAAACGTCGTTTGCTCGGCGTGTCACTCGGGCCCATCGACGCGGCACGCTAACACGGGAGCCACGAGCCTCGTGCTACGTTCGCTCACGTGCGGTTTGTCTCTTCCACGCTTGTCGTAACGGCGGTCTGTTTCGCCTGCCCGTCCTGGACCCAAGGGGACGCGCTCCGCGAGCCAACGGTGGTCCATCTCGGCGACTCGTTTGTCGACGCGGGCCTTCGGCAAACCCTCGGACCGAAGTTTCGAGCGGAGCACACGCGTTACATCGCCCTGGCCAAAAGTGGCTCGTACCTCGGCTCGTGGGCCGGGACCGCCGCGGTCGACGAGGTCCGGTGGAAATGGCGTCCATCGCTCGTGCTCGTCACCCTCGGAGCAAGCGAAACCCGCGCGCCGCCCGCGTCAAGAGCGCCTCTGGTGAGACGGCTCTCGGCGCAACTTCACGGAATTCCGTGCGTGTGGCTCACCGTACCGCTCTGGAAAAACGAGCCCACCGCCTTGAATGACATGATCGCCAAAGAGGCCGCTCCCTGCCGCGTGTTCGACCCGAGCGACATCGCCTCTCGGATCCCGAGGCAACGCGACGGCGTGCATCCGACGGTTCCAGGAGGGGCCGTGTGGGCCGAGGCGTTCTGGACATGGCTCCTCAAAGAGCGCGACACTTCCCGCGGTCCGTGGGGCCTCAAAGCAACCACGCAAGCCACGCGTTGACACGGAAAAATCGCCATGCTTTAAGCCCGCTCCCTTCTGCCCGCTGCCTCCAACAGGGATTCGACATCAATGGTTACCTCGCCCAAACTCGCCGAGTTCGAATCGTCGCAACTCCGCACCGGCCAACCCGTCTTCCGGGTCGGCGACACAGTCCGCGTCCACTACAAAATCGTCGAAGGCGACAAGGAGCGCGTTCAGGTTTTCCAGGGGGTCGTCATCAAACGACACCGCGCCGGCGCACGAAGTACGTTCACCGTGCGCAAGATCAGCTTCAACATAGGTGTCGAGCGCATCTTTCTGATGCATTCGCCCCGCATCGAAAAACTCGAGGTCGTCTCCCGTGGCGTCGTCCGTCGCGCTCGCCTCTTCTACCTCCGCGACCTCCAAGGCAAAGCCGCCCGAGTCCGCGACCAAAAAGACGCCTGACCCCACCCTTCCTTACTCCGTCGGTTTGAGCGACGGCCCCACCTGAATCCGCTCGCCGACGTACGCCCCCACTAACGTAAACAACACCCCTATGGCCGCCAGGATCACGTACAAAAACGTGGGAAGCGTCCGGACCGTCTGGCTCTGTATCAAGAGCGCCGTCGACGGGATCGCAACTAGGAAACTCCCCAGCATCGGTTCCACAAAGGTCCTTCCCGGCGACACCATCCCCACGAGCATCCCCCCGACGAACCAGACCGGGATGCACATCGTCATGCCGTTGCCCCCTTCGAAGTCGAGCTTCGTGATCACCTGAGGCAGCCCAAACACGATGGCCGCCGTAAGCACCGTCTGAACCCCCAACGCGATGAAGAGCCAGGGCATATTGACCCCCTCTTGCTGAAAACGTCGCTCGTACTCTTCGTCACGCGTGCGACTTCGCGTCAGCTCCTCGATCTTTGCTCCACACGACGCACACCGGACCGAGTCCGGCGGGTTTTTCGGAAATCCGCACGACGGACAGAAAACATGCTTGGAAGCCATGGTTGTCCCGCAAAGGTAGCGTCGTCTCGCTCCCCTTGTCACGACATCCCGCTGGACATTCGCCGCCATCGGCCACATTGAGAGAATGTGGCACACGAAAACCCAACGCGGCTGGTCGACATTCTCCGCGCGCTTCCACCACGCGAGCTCGACGCCATCGTCGCTCGCCTCGGGCTCCGTATCGATCCCGCCAAGCGCATCGATCCCCCCTCCCAGGTGGCGCGAGCCTTGGTCAACCTTGCCGACCTGCGCGACCCGTCGCGTCTGCCCACCGCCAGCGTCGAGCTCCTGCACCGCGTCGCCGAAGCCCGAGGCTCGCTCGTGGTCCCCGCCATTCCCCCTGCCATCGAGCCCCTGCTCGCACGCGGTCTGCTCTTCGCTAGAAGCGCCGAGGACAGCATCGAGCTCGTTCTTCCCACCGCCTACCTCCTGCAGCTTCGCCCCTGGGAAGGCGAAGACCCAAGAGGCATGCGCGCCCTGTTGGCCCAGGCCTCCCAAGACACGCTCACAGCGATCGCCTCCCACTACCTAGGTCGTCCCGCCACCACCCCTGTCGTCCTGTGCCTCGAACAGGCCTGGGATATCCTCAGCAACAGCGAGCTCCTCACCGCCGAAATCGCGCGCCTCTCCGTCACGGAGCGTCGCGTCATGGAAGGTGTCGAGGTCGACGGCGGCGAGGTCGACACCGAGGAGCTCCTCGAGCTCGAACGCGAGCCGCTTCGCCTCCGCACCGCCACCGGCGCCACCCCCTCCCGTCGTGGCGTCGGCTTCTCGCTCGAACGACGTGGGTTCTTGATCCCCGTTCATCCCAACCGCCACGTCATCCCCTCTGCCGTGAGCGCGATCATCGGCGCCGCCCACCACCAAGAACGTCAGGCCCATCGCGAGGAAATTCGAGCCTTCGTGACCTCCGGCGACCACGCCCCCCATCGCGCGCGCTTTGCGTTGGACCCCGCTCCAAGCGCCCTCGGCTTGTCCCTCGCCGCCCGCGAGCAGGGGACCGAGTTTCGCGCGGGCATCGGCACTCCCAAGTCCCTCGTGCAAAAGCTTGCCGCGCGGGTCGGACGAGAACCCGCCCACGTCGCTCTTCTCGTCGCCCTCTCCCGCGCCGTCGGCATCTGGGACCCTTCGGCGACCAACATCTCTGCCCCTCCCGGGTCGTTCACCGTCCAGGAGCTGACCCGTGAGCTTTTCGTCACCTGGCGTCGAGGCGGCGCCTGGGATGAAGCCCGCGAAGAAGCCGAAGTACTAAGGCTCGGTCCAGAGGCGCGCGACACGAGCCCCGCGGGGGTGGTGCGCGAGTTGGTTCTCGAGGCGCTCCAGGAGCTCGGTGAGGGGCGATGGCTCCCCTGGAGTGCGCTTGAACGCTACCTGTCCACGGACCACCGCGCCGCCGGATTGACACGCCTGCTTCGACGATGGGCCGAACGTGTGGGGGCCGCGCCCGTGAGTCCCGTGGACATCGCCTATCGCATTGTCCATGAGAGCCTTCCAGCCCTGGGCCTCGTGGATCTCGGTGACGAGCCGGAAGGCGACGAGCGCTCGGTGACGTTGCGTATGACGCCGCGGGGACGGGCCCTTCTAGCAGGCAAGCTTCCCTCGATGGACGTTGAGCCGTCGAAGTTCCTCGAGGCCCATGTGCTCCGTCTTGGTCCCAGTGCGCGTGTGGGGACGGTGCTTACGATTGCGCCGCTGGTGGAAGTGGGACGGGTGGCCGAGACGTTGGACCTGATCGTGGCGCCTCAGAGCCTTGCGCGAGCGCTTGCGGCGGGGCTCGAAGCGGACGTGCTCCGGGCGCGTATCGAAGCGCTCGCGGAGCTTCCCGAGTCGCTTGTGCGGACCTTGGCGCAGGCGAGCGTGGTGTTGGCGAGGACCACCTTTGCGGCGGCGGGTGGTTTCCTGTGGGTCGAGGACTCGAACGTACGCGAGCTTCTTCGCACGCGTCGTCCCACCGCCGAGCTTTTTGTCGATCCGTCGCCTCCTGGGGGGCTTCTTGTCCAGGCGTCGGTGGACCTCGAACGGCTTGCACGACGCTGTCGGACGCTTGGCGTGGAGATCGTGGCGGAGGGGCAGGTGGTGAGGATCCGCAGTGTCCCTCCTCCGAAGTCGCCAGCGGCAACCCGTGGAGGGGATCGCGGACCGTCGTCGTGAGGGTGGGTAACCCTGGGTCGCGGTTCGGACCTGCGGTTTCTAAGCAGGCGGGTCCCGATCTGGATGCGGTTTATCGCGCCAAGACCAGCCGAATCCCTACGCCCTCGACATACGCCAACACGCCGCCATGGGCGTCCACCGCCGCATGGCAAAAGTACAGGCCCAGCCCGCGCTTTCCTTTGGGCTCGCGATCGAACAGCGTTCGACGGTCCTCCGGGCTCGGCGGGAACCCATCGCTGGTTAGATCTATCTGCACCTGGCCGCCATCGCGTAGATGGAACGTGATCCGCCCCCCAGGACGAGTTGCGCGAAACACGTACTCGAGGAGACTTGCCACCACCCGCTCGAACATCTCCCCATCGACAGGCAGCGGTGCTAGCTCACCCACCACGGACACATCGAGACGACGGGTCCTTGCCTCGGCTTGCCGAGAGTGCACCACCTGCTCCACGAGGGAGTCGAGACGTACCACCGCTCTGTTGGCCACAAGGCATCCTGCCTCGTAGCGCAGTACATCCTGGATATCCGCTACCAGCCGCAACGCCTTGGCTCCTGCAAGTCGGCTGTCTTCGAGGGCCCCCCGAAGCGCATCGTTCGACGGATGCCGTTGGAGCTCTCCTAGGGCAAACTCGAGGTTCATCCCGATCGCGGAAAGCGGACTCTTGATGTCGTGCGCAAAGCGCGAAATCATGGCTTCGGACACGGCGGGGAGCTTGTCGTGAATTCCCGAAGCGCTTTCGCTTGGCAGGTCTTGTGGGGTCCTGGAGTCCTCTGGCATCGGTTTCCTCAGACGAGCCCTGCCACCACTTTTCGCCATTCGTCTGGAGGGATCCGCAAGAAGACCGCATGGACCGCAGGATCGAACTGAGGCCCGACGAACCGACAGATCTCGGCGCGCGCTTCCTCGTCCGATTGGCCACGACGGTAGGGACGATCGCTCACGATCGCATCGTAGGTGTCGGCAATCTGAAAGATGCGAGCCTCGACAGGAATTTCATCGCCCGCCAAGCCGCGAGGATATCCCTTGCCGTCCCGTCGCTCATGGTGCGAGTGCACCACCGGGATCGCCCGCCGAAGCGCCGGGATGTCCGATAGAAGCGCTACGCCGAGGTCGGGATGCCGACGCATTTCCTTCCATTCGTCTTCCGTCAGCTTGCCTGGCTTGAGCAGGACCGCGTCACGGACTCCGATCTTGCCCACGTCATGCAGCAATGCGCCGAGCTCGACATCGAGCAGCCTCGAGGGGGTCATGCGGAGCTCCATCGCTAGACGCGCCGACCACGCAGCCACCCGCTCACAATGGACCTCTGTTTCGTAATCGCGAAGAGACAACGCGCGCACGATGCTCTTCGAAAGGGAACGCGCGGCAGACTCCGAATCCACCGGAACACGCCGACGTGTCAACACGTCCCGAAGCGCCGGTACAAGCCTCGTCGACGCGTCATGTTTCGACACGAACGCGTCCACGGAATACGGCACAACCAGCGGAGCTACGCGGGAAAAGTCCGTGTCGTTGGTCATCAGAATGCGCGCGACATGCGGAGCTGCCTGCGCAAGCATCGACAAGACCAGATTGCCGCCCATGTCCGGCATGTGCAGGTCCGCAACGATGGCGTCCGCCCCGCGGCAAACCACAACCTCCATGGCCTCACGTGCGTTGAGCGTCGCCGTCACCCTCATCCCCGCCGCAACGAGAAGCCGCGACAGTGCCTGGATGATGCTCTCATCATCGTCCAGCAGCACGATGTGACGTTGCACCTCGCCGCGAACCATCACTTCGCTTCTCGGAGGAGAGTCCAACGTTGCGTCGCTAGGGGACACTTCCATCGCCGAGAGCATACGACCAGAGGACCTTCAAGTTAAGCGCGGAAGACCGCTCGGCAGTCCTACAGCCAGCTGACCTCGACATGGCCAAGCCAAGTTCGCTGCTTACGCGCAAAAATCCGGGTCGCTCGCACCACGCTAGGCAAAAGCTCGGCCTCGGCCAGTTGCCCCTCTAAGTAGGCCCGGATCTGCCGGTATCCCACCGCTCCCATCGCCCGCGCCGACGCAAAGCCCGACGCAAGCAAGCTGCGCGTTTCCTCGATCCATCCATCTTCAAGCATCGTGCGAGCCCTCGCCTCGATGCGCGACGTAAGCTCCTCGGGAGCTCGCGCCAGTCCCACGAGACGCGCCCGGTGACGTACCGTCCGAAACCCGTGCTCCGCTATCCAGTGGCTCGCTGGACGGCCCGTGAGCTCGAACACCTCGAGGGCCCTTCCCACCCGAACCACATCGTTGGGGTGAAGACGCGCCGCAGATACGACATCGACCGCCGCAAGACACGCATGGAGCGCCAACGGCCCCTCCGACTCCACAAGACCCCGATGACGCGCCCGTACCGCTTCGTCGCCCGCTGGCATCGGAGCCAGCCCTTGAAGCAACGCCTTGACCCACAAAAATGTCCCTCCGCACACGATGGGACGAAGCCCGCGTGCTCGAAGGTCGCTCACCAACGTGTCCGCCATCGTCGCAAACCGCACCGCATCGATGGCCTCGAGTGGCTCGGCAATGTCCACCAAAAAATGAGGCGCCCGAGCCCGCTCTTCGACCGACGGCTTGCCCGACCCTACGTCGAACCCTCGGTACACCTGCACACTGTCCGCGCTGATCACCGCTCCGCCAAGACGTTCCGCAAGCGCCACAGCGAGCGCCGTCTTGCCACTCGCCGTCGGCCCCACCACGGTCAGCAATACGTCGGGCTCGGCCCGGGCTAGCGCAACAACGCTATCGACCAACACGCCGCTCAAGCTCGTCGAACGCTATCCGGGTGACCACAGGACGACCGTGAGGACAATGTCCCGCGAAGTCGACCTCGTCGAGAGCCCGAAGGAGCCCCATCGCCTCGTCGCTCGAAATCCGATCCCCCGCGCGAAGCGACCCGTGACAAGCCATCGTCGCTAGGACCATGTCGGCCGCTTCTCCAAATGGACGACGCGCCATGCGTCCAAGCTCCGCCACCAGGTCCCGCACCAAACGCTCTGGATGCGCGTGCGCCAAAAGCTTCGGAACCCCATGCACCGCCACTGCACTGGTCCCCACGGCGCGAAGCTCCACGCCCAAAGCGAAAAGCGCATCGGTCTGCCCGTCAAGCACCGCGACCTCGGCGGGGGAAAGCTCCACGAGCTCGGCGAGAAGTAGCGTCTGCATCGCGATCGTTCGCGCGTGGTAGCCCTGACGCAACCGATGAAAGGTCACCCGCTCGGCCGCAGCATGCTGGTCCAACAGGTACAGACCGTCGTCCCCCTCGCACACCAGAAACATCGAACGCGCCTGCGCAAGGTAGCGGAGTGCTCCGTAAAATCCCTTCGGAGTATCGGGCGGCGCCGTCGACGTGAGCGTTGGACGATCGCTTTCGCTAAGCGGAACCAACGCTGCTGGAGCGGGAGCCGGATAGGTCTCCATCGACGCCTGAAAGGTCGGAGTCGGCCCCTGAAAGGTCGGAGTCGGCGCAGCGGTCAGCGGGATCTGGTTTCGATGGATCGGTGGAAGCCACGGAGCCGAACGTGGCCCAAGAGCAGGAACCGCGTACGCCTGCGCCAGCGCACCGTGAAGCACCCTCGTCACCGCGTCGTACACCGCCGCTCCGTCGGCGAAACGAACCTCCGCTTTCTGCGGGTGCACGTTCACGTCGACGAGCTCCGGTGCAAGGTCCACGTAGACGACACCAATGGGATACCGTCCAGGCTCGAGCACCGACCCGTACGCCTGCGCCACCGCCCGTGCGAGCCGTCGGTCCTTGACTGGACGTTGGTTGACAAAGATGTACAGCGCCGTAGCGCCGGTCCGAGCCCGCTCGGGAGCCCCCAGGTACGCGTCGATGTGCATCGGTCCGCGAGGCCCCCCACAAGCCTCGAGGCGCTCGTTAGGGAACGCCTGCAGGGCACGCTCACTGCGGGTTTCGACACGGAGAAACTCGCGTGCCACTTTGCCGTCGCGCGCCAGGATCAACGTGATCCCAGGACACGAAAGCGCCGCTAGAAGGACCGCTTCCCCCGCCTGCGCCGCCTCCGTCGGGGGCTGCTTGAGGAACTTGCGTCGCGCGGGCACATTGAAAAAAATGTCGGCGACATCGACGATGGTCCCGGGGGCACATCCTGTTGGACGCACCTGGACTTGGTCGTTTTCGACGCGAATTTCGGTCCCTTCGCTCGACGCACGGGTTCGGGTCGACAGGGTGAACCTCGAGACGGACGCAATGCTAGGAAGCGCCTCTCCTCGAAAACCAAATGTCGTGACTGTGGTGAGGTCGTCGAACACGCGGATCTTGCTCGTGGCATGGCGCTCGAGAGCCAAGAGGGCGTCGTCGCGTTCCATCCCCTCGCCGTCGTCGGTGACCCGGATGCGCCCAAGTCCTCCCCCCTCGAGGTCGACACGGATTCGCGACGCGCCCGCGTCCATGGCGTTTTCGAGGAGCTCCTTAACGACGCTTGCTGGACGTTCCACGACCTCGCCAGCGGCGATTTGATTGGCAAGCTCGGGGGAGAGGCGTGTGACGTGAGCCATCAGCGTTCTGAAAGGGCATCCGGCCCTTCGAGGAGAGCTCGGGAGCGTGGACGGGTGAGGGCGACGACAATGACGGCGCTTCCTAGGGTGCGCAAGACGAGATAGGCGAATGGATAGACGCGGTGAGCTGCGATCCAGACGCGGGCAACGCGTTCGGCCTCGACGGTGTCCTGGAGCTGGACACGCGACTGCATGCGAATGAGTGCCGCGGCAAACACGTGCTCCGCATTGCGGATATCGTCCTCGAACGCGAACGTACCGAGGGCCACGGCAGCTTGGGCGATCACGAGTTGAAGAAGTCGTCCGCGGGTCGCCTCGGCCCCCATCAGCGTGCGCGCTGCAAAAAGCGCAAGGGTGAGGCCGACCAATAGTGCCGCGGCTCCAAGCGGGAACGCGCGCTCCTTGGCCGCATCCATCGCGGCAAAGCGTCGATCGAATTGAGCCCTCACCAGCGCGCGGTCAGTCCCGTCGGGAAGCTCCCGTTCGAGCTGGGAGATATCCGGCCACGACGAGCGATAAAAGCGGAGGATCTGATACCCGTCGCATCCCCCCTCGAGGCCAAGCCCGAGTGACGCGAGCAGCGCTGCAATGAGATAAAACGGCGCCTTTCGCTCGACTCCTGCGCTCGAGGGCATCGGATGATTAGCTAGCATGGATCGGTGCGTGCACAATGACGGGATCCACCGTTGACACGCTGGATCGGTCCGGGCAGACTTGGTTTTCGGGGAATCCGCATCATGGGTCTCTTTGTAGGGTCACGACGCCGGGAGCATCAAGAATGAGCGAGCAGGTAGCGGCGGTGTCTAGGGCCACGGGAGCTCCCGACCCGCTGATTGGGCGCAGCATCAACGACCGGTTCAAGGTCCTGGCACTTATCGCGCGCGGCGGAATGGGCAAGGTCTACCGGGCAGAGCAAGCGCCCCTGGGACGCGTCTGCGCGATCAAGGTGCTGAACCCGAGCTACTCGGGCGAGCACGACCCGGAGTTCCACAAGAGGTTTTTCCTCGAGGCCAGCATCTGCTCGAAGCTCACGCATCCCAACACGGTCACGATCTTCGACTACGGCCGCACAGACGACGAAATTTACTACATGGCCATGGAATACCTGGAGGGGCACACGCTCCACCGGGCAATCCGCGAGGCAGGCCATTTCCCAGAAGAACGCACCGCTCACGTCGCCAGGCAGATCTGCCGCGCCCTCCGGGAAGCCCACTCGCTCGGCGTGATCCACCGCGACCTGAAACCTGCCAACATCTTTTTGGTCGAGCACGGCGACGAGACCGACTTCGTCAAGGTGCTCGACTTCGGCTTGGTCAAAAATATCCTGGACGGCACCGGAGAGGACCTCACCCAAACAGGTCTCTTCATGGGTTCCCCCAAGTACATGGCCCCCGAGCAGATCCGAGGCGACCGGGTCGACGCCCGCACTGACATCTACGCGCTAGGCGTCATCATGTACGAGATGCTCACCGGCAAAGTCCCCTTCGACCGCCCGAACAGCGTCAATATCCTGATGGCCCACGTCAACGAGCCCGTGCCGCCCCTCAAGGAAATGAACCCCAACTGCCAGGTGTCGCCGGCCTTCGAGGACGCCCTCTTTCGCTGCCTGGCCAAAGAGGTCGACGATCGGTTCCGGTCGATGGATGAAGTCCTCGCCGCACTCAAACGTGTCGGAGGCAGCACACTGACCGCCACCTTCAGCGGAGTTGGAGCCACCGGCGAATACCGCTCCTTCAACACCACTGGAGGCCATCCCGTCAACGGCGGACTCTCCGGCGCTCACCCATTCGTAACTGCCACAGCAAGTGAGCCTGGAAGCGTTCCCAGCCCCATCGTTTCCGCCACACCATCGTCCTTGTCGCACGCCGTCGAGCCCCAGAAACAAGGTTCCAAAGCGTTCCTCGGTGGCGTCATCGTCGGTGCCGTCGCCCTCGTCGCCATGACCACAGTGGTCGTGCTAAACCACTTGAATAGTTCAAAAAACGCGGCTCCTGCTCTCACAGCAGTGCCGAGTCCGTCCGCTTCCATGGCCACGGTCCCCGCTGTCGTCGACTCGACACGCGCCGCTCCTGCAGATCCCGGCGAGGTGTTCGTGATCGTGAAAAGCGAGCCCGACGGCGCGAGTGTCAAGGAAAATGGCATCGAAGAATGCACCACCCCATGCAAACTTCGTTACAAGGGGGCCGAAGCGGACCCAAAAGCTGAACACAAGCTCACCGTCTCTAAACAGGGCTACAAAGTCGAGTCGATCGCGATCCGCCTCGGCGAGAGCCCCGTGAACGTGAAACTAACCAAGATCGAAGGCCCAAGGTTCCAACCCCCAGCCCCCGGTCCGGCCCCAGGCCCCGCCCCAGGCGGCTACCGCCCCGACATCCCCTACTAAACCAAACCCATCTTGAAAACCGCAGATCCGATCTACCGCTTCCGCGCCCCAATGTCGCGTAGACCTC
>CAITRH010000086.1 GCA_903894755.1 uncultured delta proteobacterium | reverse complement strand
GGGGCTCATCAAAGGAATTCTCCAGGGCCTCGACCAGGGACGGGCCGAGGGCCTCGACCAGGGACGGGCCGAGGGCCTCGACCAGGGCCTCCGTCTTGTGCTCCTCGAACTCTGCGAGGCCTACGGCATCGAGGTGACCCCCGAGCGCCACGCTTACCTCGAAAGCCTCGATCGTCCCCGCCTCGAGAGCCTCCGACACACCCTCAAGAGCCACAGGCAATGGCCCACCGAGGTCCCCGCCCCGTAACGTGCCTCGAAACCCGAGGATGAACGGAAGCGGAGTCTGCTCATGGAATGTATGTTTCCCGCCTGCTTCTCGAAAGTTTGCGTTCCCCTCGACCGCGTTCTTGCAAACAGGGTATAGCCGCCTCACCTCAGGTGTCCCTCCGCTACTTCATCCACACCTTCGGCTGCCAAATGAACGCTCACGACTCGGAGCGCATGGCCGAAGTCCTTCGCACGCACGGAGCAACCCAGGCTTCCACGCTCGAGGACGCCGACCTCATCGTTTTCAACACCTGCAGCGTCCGCGAGAAAGCCGAACAGAAGCTACGGAGCGAGGTGGGAAAGCTCCTTCCTCTCAAACGAGCCCGCCCAGACCTAGTCATCGCCATCGCCGGTTGCGTCGCCCAGCAAGAAGGCGAGCGCTTGCTCAAAAGCATTCGCCACGTCGACCTGGTGATAGGCCCCGATAACCTAGCCGAGCTTCCAGCCCTCGTCGTCGCCCACCAAGCGGGTGCCCCTCCCGCCGTACGCACTGTCTTCGACCTAGACAACCCCGAGTTTCTGCAAGCCGCCCCCGAGCCTGGAACCGTCCCGGCCTCCGTGCTCGTCACCACCATGAAAGGATGCGACGAGCGCTGTTCCTTCTGCATTGTCCCCACCACGCGAGGCCCCGAACGCTACCGTCCCTCCAGTGCCATTGTCGACGAGATCGCCCAATGGGTTGCTGCAGGCGCTCTCGAGGTCACGCTCCTTGGACAAACGGTCGACAGCTACCGCGATCCTTGCCTCGCGCCTCCTTCTAGCGACGACCCCGACGAGACGCAGTTCCCAACGCTGCTTCGCCTGATCGCCTCCAAGGTCCCAGGGCTGGCGCGCCTCCGCTACACAAGCCCGCATCCTAGACACGCCACAGAGTCTCTCGCGCGGACCCATGGCGACCTCGACGTGCTTGCCCACCACGTGCACCTTCCCGTGCAATCAGGAAGCGACCGGGTGCTGCGACGTATGATCCGACGCTACACGCGCCAGGAATACATTGAACGCACCACGCGTCTTCGCAGGTTTCGTCCCGGGCTCACCCTGTCCACCGACATCATCGTTGGCTTTGCAGGCGAGACCGACCAAGACTTTGCCGAGACGCTGTCGCTGATCGCGGAGATCGGGTTTACTTCGCTGTTTGCCTTCAAGTACTCGCCTCGTCCAGGAACCCCAGCGCTTCGATTAGGCGATGATGTCCCAGAGGCCGTGAAGAGCGAGCGCTTGGCGCGTCTGTTCGAGCTCTCCGAGGCGCAACAGCGGGCCCATCTCCAGTCGCTCGTAGGGACTACACAAACCGTACTGATCGAAGGACCCAGCAAGTCCGGCAACATGGTCCAGGGACGGACCCAGCGCAATGAGATCGTGCATATTGGTGAGGCGCGCCATCTGGCACATCTGGCACACGGGCTCGTCGAGGTGCGCATCGAACGGGCCAACAAGCACTCGCTGGTGGCGTACTCCGTGGCGAACTCCGAAACTAAGCCGCATCGTTTCCTTCCACTGCTCCAGGAAAGGCAGTCATAGCTATGGCACTCTACGAATACTGCGGTATCCGGCCGACCCTCGCCGATGGGGTCTACATAGCTCCAAACGCCAGTGTGATCGGCGATGTCCACATTGGGGAGCACTCGAGCCTCTGGTTCGGGGTCGTGGTTCGCGGCGATGTTTACCCAATCCGCATTGGGGCGCGTACCAATATCCAAGACAACTCCGTGGTCCATGTCACCGGGGGCAAGAACGCAACGAGCCTAGGTGACGACGTAACCGTGGGGCACATGGTGCTTCTTCACGGCTGCGTGGTAGGTCACCGCTGCTTGATTGGCATGGGAAGCGTAGTCCTCGACGGCGCCGTAATTGGCGACGACAGCATCGTGGCCGCGGGATCGCTGGTGGTCCCCGGCACCAAAATCCCCCCACGTTCCATGGCCATGGGGCGACCTGCAAAAGCGACGCGAGCGCTCTCCGACGACGATCTTGCATGGGCGCGCCAACCTGGGATGGTCTACGTGGAGATGGCTCGGATCTTTCAAACCGAGGTTCACCGGATCGATTGACCATGGCAGACCTCGTCGATCTTCATTGCCACTGGGTCTCGGGCATCGACGACGGTGCACGGACTCCCGAGCTGGGGCTGATGATGCTATCGCGTCTCAAGCAAGCCGGCTTCGAGGTGGTGATGGCAACGCCGCACATGCGTCCCGGGCTCTTCGACAACGACAAGCGAGCACTCGAGCGTGCCTATGCTGCGATGAGCCCCCATCTCGAGCAGTCTTCCAAGCCCTTGCCCAGGGTGCATCTGGCGAGTGAGCACTTTTTCGACGATGTGGTGTACCGTCGGATTCTTCAGGGCGAGGGGCTGGCGTATCCAGGTGGGAGGGCTATACTGGTGGAGTTTGGAGCGCATTGGCCTCTTCAGGTGGAGCACAGGCTGGCGGACGTGAAGCGAGCGGGGTTCACACCTGTGTTGGCGCATCCAGAGCGCTATGGAGCCGTGTGGAAAGACCCCCAGTGCCTTGAGCCGCTTCTCGATCTTGGCGTGCACCTGTTGCTCGACGTAGCGTCGCTGATAGGCAAATATGGCCGCACCGTGCAGCATGTGGCCGAGAGTCTCCTTGCAGATGACCTCTATGAGGCGGCCTGTTCGGATGCGCACAGGCCTGAAGATGTCGACGACGTGGTGATCGCCCTTGGGCGGCTTGGTGCAAAAGAAGCGAATCGATTGCTTGCGGAAGGCCCGCGGGTGATCCTCGGAGAGGGGCCAATATGAGCAGGAAATGCAACCTCATCGACCCCTTGGGACATCCTCTCCCGTAGGTTCCGGCTCCTCCCGCTCTTTGCCTCCTGTCACGTACATCAGCATCGCCGGAAGCGCCGGCAGCGACAACAGCATCCCCATGATCAACCCTCCAATGACCACCGTGGCCAAAGGACGTTGCACTTCGGCCCCCTTGCCCGTCGCTATCGCCGCTGGAACAAACCCGATGGCCGCGATCATCGCCGTGCTGATTCGGGCGCGCAGGGACGCTAACGCTGCCTGGCGAACCCTCTGGCTCTTGGGAAGCTCCTCGGATATCGGTAGCAGATTGCTCGTCATCACGATCCCCGTGATCACGGACACTCCGCACAATGCAACGAACCCCACCCCCGCCGGAATGCTGAAAGGCAACCCGCGAATCCAAAGCGCAAGTACGCCCCCAGAGAGCGCAAACGGCAGATTGAGCAACGTCACCACTGCATAACGCGCCTTTCCAAAAGTCACCACCAGCATCACCGCAATGATCCCGATCGCAATAGGGACCAGCGCCATCAGATCGTTGCGCGCCTGGATGAAGTTTTGAAACTGTCCTCCCCACTCCAGCCGAACCCCGCGCGCCACCGGCACCCCCTTCGCCCGCTCCTGAGCCTCCTCGACAAACCCAACAACGTCTCGACCTCGTACGTTCGCCTGCACCACAACACGACGCTGCATCTGCTCCCGGCTGATCTGCACCACTGTCCGCTCTTGCTCAAGATCCGTCACCATGGACAACGGAACCAGGTTCCCACTCTCGGTGGCAATAGGAAGCCGTCCTATCTGCGCTGCACTCTGCACTCGGTCCCCTCCGAGACGCAACATGAGGTCGAACATCGGCTCCCCCTCACGTACCACCCCCACTTGGATCCCAGCTCGCGCCATCGCCAGTACGTCCAGCGCCGCCTGCGGTTGCACCCCAAGACGACCCGCCCGGTCTCGATCCACAATGACCCGTATGGAAGGCAGCCCCACCGAGACCTCACGACGAACATCCGCTGCACCTGGAACCGCTGCCAACATCCGACGTAACTTCTCCGCCATGTCGTTCAGCTGTCCAAGGTCCTGGCCAAATACCTTGATCACCACATCTCCTCGCGCCCCAGACACCATGTCGTTCACCCGCATCTCGATGGGCTGACTGAACGCATTGATCGTCGCAGGCACCCGACTCACCTGCTTGGCAAGCGCCTCTACCAGTCCTTCGGGCGTCATCCCCTTGCGCCACTGCTCCCGTGGCTTGAGAATGACGAACACGTCACTGGACTCGGGCCCTGCCGGGTCCACTGCCCCTTCGGGCCTTCCAATGCGATTGACAACTGTCTCCACTTCAGGAGCCTCCCGTAGTGCCAGCTCGGTCTCCTTTCCAAGTGCAATGGCTTGCGTCAGCGACGTGCTGGGAGGACGTAGCGCATCGATGGCAAACGCCCCCTCGAACACGCGAGGAAGAAAGTCCGCTCCCATACGTCCCCCAAGCCCAAGCCCAAGTGCCGTCACAAGCCCCGCCAATGCAAGCGTCGCTTTCGTGTGTTCGAGGGCCCAGTCAAGGAGCGGTGCATACGCCCTCTTGGCTACACGCGTAAGCCACGGATCCGCCTGGTCCCCCGCCTTGCCCGTCTTGAGCACCCAGACTGCCACTGCTGGAACAAAAATGAGCGCATAAACCAATGACCCCGCCAGCATGAACACCAACGACAGCACCACCGGCCTAAACATCTTCCCCTCTATGCCCGACAGCGTCGCAAGCGGAAGAAACACTAGAAGCGTCACAGTCACCCCAAACACGGCAGGACGCGCCACGTGCATCATCGCTTCAGTCAGCGCTTTGGCCCACTTCTGCCTCTCAAATGCACCGTGTGTATGCGTCAGCGCATGCTCCACAGTCAACACGGTCCCTTCCACCACGATGCCAAAGTCCACCGCCCCAAGCGACATCACGTTGCCGCTGTATCCCACAGCCTTGAGCCCTATGAAGCCTACGAGCAGCGAAAAAGGAATTGCCCCCGCGACCAGAAGTCCCGCTCGCACACTCCCAAGCGTCAGCACAAGACACAACACCGTGATCAGCGCCCCTTCGCTCAGATTCTTCGCAATGGTCGTGATCACCCCTCCAATAAATTCCGAGCGATCGTAGTAAGGCTCCACCAGAAGGTCCGCTGGAAGCGATGGTTTGATCTGCTCCATCGCCGCCTTCACCCGCGACACCACCTCGCGACTGTTTTCCCCCTTCAACATCAGTACACTGGCCCCAACGACCTCCCCCCGCCCATCCCGCGTCATGGCCCCCTGACGCAACGCTGGCCCTGTGTCCACCTCCGCCAGTTGCCCAACACGGATAGGAACCCCGTGCGCATCGGTACGCACCACAGTCTCTGCGATATCCTCCACACCACGGAACCGCGCGTCGCCTCGCAGCACCACCTGCTCGCCTCCCGTTTCCATGAACCCCCCTCCAGAAAGCGCATTGTCTCGCTGCAAGGCCTCGCGAACCTGCTCGATCGCGATAGAGTGCGCCGCCAGACGGGATGGATCCAACGTCACTTGATACTGCTTCACCGAGCCGCCAAACCCCACAACCTCGATCACCCCTTGCACCTGACGCAGGTAAGGGGCTAGCTGCCACTCGACGATGGTGCGAAGTTCCTCTTGGCTCCGCGTCGGGTCGGTCGAACGCAGCTCGAACATGTAGATCTCGCCAAGACCGGTCGAAATCGGCCCCATCTCCGGCTTGCCTAGGTCGGCAGGGAGCTTGTCTCGCACGAGCAGAAGACGCTCGTTGACTTGGGAGCGCGCAAAGTAGGTGTCGATTTCGTCCCGAAAGGTGAGCCAGACAATAGAAATGCCAAACTTCGTCGTGCTCCTCGTCTGCTTTAGCCCAGGAAGTCCCGCCATGGCCCGCTCGACTGGCTGCGTGACCTGCGTTTCCATCTCCAACGCACTGAGTGCAGGGGCCCGGGTCACCACTTGGACCTGCACCGGTGTGACATCTGGAACCGCATCGATGGGGAGCCGAGACAGCGACCAGGCTCCTGTGACCACGAAGAACGCAGTTACGAGAAGTGCAAGCAGACGGTTGGTGGCCGCCCAATGGACAAGTGCGCTCATTGTCTGGTCACCTCGCCGCGAAGAAGAAAAGCACCTTCCACCACCACCCGCTCTCCTCGGGCCAATCCAGCTGCAATCTCTGCGATCTCGGAGGTGCGCCGGGAAACACGAATTGGCCTTACTTCGTACTTTCCCCTTTCCAACTCCACAAACACCACGTCGTCATCGTCCAGTGGCTGCACCGCCGTCGAGGGGACAAGAACCTGACCTGGCAACTCCGGGATCTGGATAGACCCACGTACAAAAAAACCAGGCCGCAGGGCCCCGTCCAGATTCGGCACGATGACCCTGGCGCGCACCGACCGCGAGTGCTTGCCCAGGTGAGGCTCGATGGCCGCAAGCTTTCCAGGGTATGTCTTCCCTGGCGCCGCATCGAGGGTCAACTGGACCTCCGATCCAATCCGTAGATAGGGCATCTCGGCCTCGAAAACTTCGAGCATCGCCCAGAGCTCCGAGAGATCCGCCACCACAAAGGCCGTGTCGTGCGGCTGCAAGTACTGTCCTAGAAGCACGTCCCGCTGCACCACCACGCCATCCATAGGTGACGTCAGCACCAGGGTCCCCGCTCCCGCGATGCCCCCTTCATTGACGGGGACGCCAACCCCGAGTGCGCGAAGCCGTGCCTCCGCAGCCGCCAACTGAGCGTCAGCCTTGTTCTTCTCGCTTCGAGCCAGTCCAAGCTCCTGTGCCGTCGTAAGGTCACGTGCTGCCAGCAATTGCTCTCGCTGGACTCGATCCGTCGTGTACGTCGACTGCGCCCTGGCAGAAAGGTAATCGGCCTGCGCCGCCGCCACCGCTGGGGCCATGACTGTCGCCATCCTCTGCCCCTTCTTCACAGGATCGCCCACCTTGCCCGTAACCGATGTCACCCTTCCTTCGAGCACAGTGCCAATGCGAGCTACTTTTTCCACATTGAAGTCGAGTGACCCCGGAACCTGTATCTGGTGCGACGGCCCCTGACTTCCCGCAGCTTCCACCTTCAATCCAAGCCTTTCGAGTACCGTGGGGTCGACGCGAAGAATACGCGGCCCTTTGCTGACCTCCCGAGCCACCCCAGCGTCTGCCTTCGCAGCTTCCTTGGCGCAACCTAGGAGAAGGCAAAAGACACAAGCACACAGGAGCCTCATGGTCGTTCTCCCGTGAGCGCTACGAGGTCCCCATAGGCTCGCCACGCGGTTGCCACCAGGTCGAGCCTCCGCATGCGTGCAGCTGCCAGATCCCGTCGCGCGATCAGCACCTGCACAAGCTCGCCTTTCCCTCCGCGCCATGCCGCATAGGCTGCCGACACGAGCTGCTCGGTCGCTGGCATCCCCCGAGTGTCCACATCCAGTACCGCGTTTCGCGCCGTATGGAACACATGCCAATCGCTGCGAATGCGGGCTTCCAGCGCACCTCGTAACGACACTCGCAAGGCATCTGCTCGCATGCGCTCGGCTTCACTTCGGGCTATTTCCCCCTGGTTGCGTCGTAACACTGGAATGGACCAAGCCAGTCCTCCGGTAAACCTGGGCTCGCCCATATCACCTCGTCCTCCTGAAAACACTAGGTTCAAGGGGGGAGTACGCTCCCTCATGGCACGCTCGGTGGAGGATCGCCAGAAGGCCGACTCCGCTTCGATCACCTTGAGAAGCTGCGTCTCCTCCAGCAGTTTTCTCACCAGGTCTTGCTCGGATGGCGCCCGCATCACGGGGAGGACCAGCTGGTCGCGAGCGCGAGGAAGTCCCGTTGTCGGGGTTGCCATCAAGTAGGCAAGGCGAAACTGCGCCATCTGCAATTGTGTTTGCGCCTCAGCGCGTGTTTGGGCCCAGCGCATCGTTTCAGACTGAGCAAAGCTCTTGTCCACCAGGGTGGACGCACTCTGTTCGTAGCGCGCACTGACCCATTGAGCCTCTTTTTCAGCTTCCTGCTCCGCCTGCAGCGATTGCTCCACCTTTGCTGCAGAAATCACCACCATGCCCCACGCCACAACCACTTCACCCACCACCCGAGCTTTGGACTCGCGCTCCCCAAGCTTGCGCCAGCTTACCCATTGCGTCGCCTCCGCCATGCGTGCAGAACGCTGCCCTGCCACCTCCCAAGGCAAGTACAACTTGGCATCGACCTCGAGCTCGGCATGACGTTGCTGTCCGGTGAACACCTCGACAGACGGATTGCCAAAAGGTGGAAGGCGCGCGCCTACTTCCGCTGCCCGAGCCACCTGAACGGCCGTTTCAGCCTCCACCACCGCGGGAGCTACCGATCGCGCGCGTGCCATAGCTTGGTCGAGCTCTAACCAAACCTCCGCGCGGCAAGGGACTGCCATGAGCAGCGTCCCCAGCACCATTTTTCCCAGTCTGCGTCTTCGTCTTCGTCTCATACGTCCACTCCTTGCTTCCACTCCACCCTGGCGGACACACCCTATCCGAAGCCGCGGAATCCTGCACGTCGTGATCAACGCACCCCAGCACTGCGCCCGGGCCGGTCAAGGGTTACATCGCGCTCCTCGACCCATTGCGCCGCGGAATGCGAGGCTTCGCCGCCCGGTGGCCTTGAGCTGGATGTCGACCTTCCAAAGACCCCAGCAAGCCGACATGTTACCTCTCGTCCGAGAGTTTGGACCGACAACGCGCACGTAGTCAAGACGATCTCGCACCCCCGCAGTGTTCTGCAAGCGGTTCAAGATCCTACCGATATCGTGCGGGCCGTAACTTCGGCAGCTTCGAGCGCGTCTAGGTTCTTTGTAACGACATCGAGCGTCGGGGTTGGCGTCGGGAACCACTAAACCAAACCTATCTTGAAAACCGCAGGTCCGAACCGAAGACCTCACCCCTCGCTATTTCGCCCTTTCACAGCGCCCCCTCCCCATCGATGGGGAGGGGGACCTTGTGAACGCACCGGATCGTGCGGGGG
>CAITRH010000085.1 GCA_903894755.1 uncultured delta proteobacterium | reverse complement strand
GGCGTCATGATCAGCAACGGCACCCCGGGAAGCGCCTCGCGGTGCCTTGCGATCACCTGCTTCATGCACGCCCCAAGGGTCATCGCATGGAACGTGTTGGAGCGCGGCAGGGCCGGCGAGATCGTGACGGGCCTCATTTGCGTCGATCCGCAGCCAGTCGACATGCACGCCAACCTTGGCACCATTCCGTCGCCACTGAACCAACTGGGTGACGAGATCTGCCCAGGTGCCGCTGCACTCGACAAGATCAACGCGTCCTACCGGTAACGAACCCCCGAGACTTCCCGGTGGTCAAACGGTGACCCCGTCTACCACCAGGGAGCCCTCTCAGCCCCCGCATCCACCAGCGATCTTCTTCTTTGCCGAGGTCGTCGACGCCGGCTTGCGTCCCTGAAGCAACGTTGGCTCGTACCCGCTCTTCGACAGTATCCCAACCGCTTCAAGCGCCTTGGACCGGTCCGAGCGATCGCCCCGAAACCAACCTCGCAGTGTTCCAAGCGCCTCGTCGTACCCATACGGACTTGGTTTGTCCGTAAACAATGGAATCGGCACCTCGAACGCCAGGTACCAAGCCCGCACGCCATCCTTTACATAGTGCACCTTGGCGGGACCACCCTCCGCAACAAGACGCGCCCCGTCCTTGTCCGTCTCCGCAACCAAAAGCAGCACGCCTTTCCCCTCGGCCGCAGCGACTGCAGCCTTTGCCCCAGCACCTGGAGCTGAAATGGACGATGGCAGATGATAGAGATCAAAGTGCTCCTTGGAGCGAACATCCACAATGACCGCATTGTCGCGGACAACAAGCGCGGCTGCTCGCCACACATCGAGCGCAGCGTCGTCAGCTCGGAGCTCCGGAGGACGTTCCGCTCGTGCACTTCGCCCAGCTACCATCGAAACCCCAGCGTACGCCGTAGCAAGCGAGAGCAGCGCAGCTGCCCCCCAACCTTGATGAAACCTCATGACACGCTCCTGCCTCGACGCAGCGCTGCCTCGATACGTGCCGTAACCCAGAAGGCCCCTACTGCAAAAAGTGCCACTAGAAGCACCATCACCCCCGAGTGTACCTTGAAGTACTCGTGCAGTAGAACCGGTCCCCAGCCACCGCTTTGGTGCCACGCTGCAAATGGGTCGTAGGCGATGGTAAAGGCCAGCGACCCCACGAATACCCCCGCTACGAACAGCAGCGCATCCAGTTTCCCGCTCACCACAGCTACAAGCGATGTCCCTGGGCAGTACCCGCCGACGATAAACCCAGCTCCCAACAACAGTCCTCCAATGAGCTGCGGCACCAGGTAGGTTGGGATGATCCCAATGTTGCCGATCGGCATGAAGCCCACCAGGTCGAGTCCATAGAGTCCCAGCATCGCGGTCACGATGGCGGTGAACATGACTCGCAACACACGGAAATCACGCCCATAAAAAACGGATGCTAGGTTGTCGGCCCTTCCAAAGCCGGCCCGCTCGAGAACAAACCCGAACCCAGCACCGCACAACAGCGCCGCAACCACTTCGGCACCGTGTCCCATGCTGGGCGACAATACAAGAGGACCCTCCATGATGACTCCTTTAAATCCACTGTTTACGCAAAAACCACGCGAGCCCATAGGCGGCCCCGAACACCGCGAACATGAACACCCAGCTCCCCAACGCAAGCTGTGCCCCCCCAGTAAGTGCCTGCCCGCTCGTGCACCCTCGCGCTACCTGAGCGGCTACCCCACTGAGCGCTCCTCCAATAAACGCTAACACCAGACGCGTCGCCGACCCAACCCGCGGCCCATGCACCGTCTCGAAGCGAAAGCGCCGTCCCGTCACCACTGCAAGCGCCCCTCCTAACAACACCCCTACGGCCAGATACACGATCCACGAGTCGAGCGGAGAGACACCTGGGACAAAAAAGGACCCAATCAGCTTGTTGTCCTCCGCCCAGGTTGGACTCATCGCATGCAATGCGGTCCCGACCACTCGATTGACCGCCCCGCTCGCTCCCAGCCCCTTTCCGGTGATCACAAAGCTGGTGAGCAGCACACACCCGAGCGCAATCCCGGCTACGTACGGGTTCCAGTCCTTTGCTTCGCCGGTACTCTTCTGCTCTGTCATGGTTTCTTCTCTCCACTTTCTTCTTCTTCGACCCACTTGGCGTTGTGCGTCGACGCGTGCTGCCGGTCGATGCTTCCGGTCACCATGGAGCGTAACGCAGGACGTTCCTCCGTCACCAAAGCGGCCATGGTCACGTGAACAGCTAGCCCAACAAGGGCCAGAGCAATGGCCAGCTTGTGCACCAGGATCATGGTTGCAACCAACGCCGCGGATCCAAGATGGAACGTCATCACCACCCCTGATCCGATGATGACGGTGGTACCAAGCAACGCCGACGCTGCAAAAGCCTTCTGGCCCGCGTTGTACTTGTCTTGCGGCGGAAGGGGCTTCTTGCTCATTCCTATCGCCACCAGCGGCTTGATCGCAAGCCACTGAAGATCGTCGCGTGTCAGAGCGATCTCACGGATCGCCTCCAGTCCCCCTTTTTTGAACAGCAAGAAAAACGGTACAATCACTAAGGCCCACAGCCCCCCCCAGGCCACATGGAAACGTAACAGCGACCCCTCCCCGTGAAACAGGCGGCTCACTGCTGCAGGAAACCCCTGTCCAAACAGCGCGAAGGACGGTGTCGCCATAAGCGCGGTCCCCGTGATCAACAAGAGCAGCCACGACAACGCGTTGAACCAATGAAGGACCCTCATGCCTAGCCTGTGCCTCGGCAGTGTCTCAACCTTTTCTTGCGCTCTAGACTGACTGTGTCCTCGCGTGCGAAGGTTGATCATCGCTCCCCCAAGTACGGTCAGCAGCGCAAAGGCTGGCACGCCTACTCGGGCAAGTGGACGGGTCACTCCTTTCCACAACCTTGTTAGCTCGGGTGAGCGAGGACTTTGGATCACGCCGCGTGCAACGATCGCTTCTCGGTGCGCAGCCCCCGCGTAAAACACGTTGGGGCCTACGTCCACTTCCGCGGTCTTCAATGGACGCGCGTCCAAGGTGCGGACAAGCTGCGATACCTTGCTTGTCGGATCGTCGAGGTCCCCAAAGTGCCGGCACTCGGCTAGACAAGTGCTGACACACGCGGGAGCTTCCCCGCGGTCCACATAGGGAGCACATAGGTTGCACTTCTCGACAATGTTTTTTACCGGGTCGATACGACGGGCCCCGTAAGGACAAAGAGGAATGCAATTGCCACATCCGATGCAAACGTCAGGATCCACCACGACGATGCCGTCGTCACGTCGGTACGTGGCACCGGTGGGGCATTCTGTGGTGCAGGGGTGGTCGCTGCACTGCATGCAGAGCCCTGGATAGAACGTGAGCCCGAGGTCCTTGCCTCTGGTTCCGTGCTCGAAGGTGACCACCCAGTCTCGAGCAGCTCCAGGGCCCGTGTCCCAACGTTCTTTGCAGGAGGACACGCAGGCGAGACAGCCTACGCAGCGATCGAGCTCGATGAGCATGCCAAGGCGCACGGGTCAAACTCCGTTCTTTCGGACGCGCACAAACTCGGTGCGCATACCTGTGGTCCCACCTATGGGGTCCACAGCGTAGTTGCGAAGGATCTCCGAGTCGCTTCCCCCCTTCCCATTGGCGCGACGTAGTCCGGGGGCGCGCTGGCCAAACCCATGGACCATGTAGACGCAGTCGGAAGCGATGCGCTCGGTCACCTGCAGCTCCATCGGCCCCGTCTCTTGTCCCGTGCCATTGGACACCATCACCTGGTCCTTGTTTTTGAGCCCCAACGGGGTCGCGACACTGGGATGCATCCAAAGCGTATTGCTAGGGGCGATGTCGTGCAAAATGGGATTGTTCTGCGTGCGCGCAAAGCTATGCAAAGGGCTGCGTCCATAGAGAAGACGGAACGACCCCTCGGGCGGCCTTGGCTGCGCGACATACTCAGGAAGCGGGGAGAACCCCTTGGATGCCAGTTGAGCGCTGTAAAGCTCCACTTTCCCTGATGGTGTATGCCAAGCGTACGCCTCTTTGGGGCCAAGGTAGGGGGACTGTTTGGCCTCCAACTGGACAATGCCCTTGGCTTTTAGCTCGTCGAGACTCACACCGCTCCCTTCGAGGCGCGCTGTCAGGTAGTCTTCAAAGGTGTCAAAGGCAAAGAAGTCGCCTACGCCCAGCTCTTCGCCGAGCTCTTTGGCAATGCGCCAGGCAGGACGGGTGTCGAAAGGGGAGGGGATCACCGGTTGTCGAAGGCCGATGTAGGGTTTCTTCCCAGCTCCAAGTTGCAGGTCGTCGTAGCGCTCAAGGTAGATGTCTTCGGGGAGCACGATGTCGGCGTAGCGCACGATTTCGGTGGGGAGGACATCGCAGACCACAAGGAGGTCCAGGTTGGAGATAGCCTGAACTGTTTCTTCCATGTTGGGCATGGACTGGATAAGGTTCGTGCCATGGACAAACCAAGCTTTGATGGGATAGGGCTTGCCAGTCCGGGTTGCATCACGCAAGCCAGTGGTCGTAGCCTCGGGGGCGAAGGGAAATCGTCCTGAGGCCTCGTCGACCCCCTTGGGAAGCTCTGGGAAATCCGGTCCTGGGAAGTCACGCACGTTGGGGGCGGAAGGTCGAAAGAGGCCACCTGGTGCCCAGAATGCGCCGAGCAAGGCAGTCAGGATAGCTTGGGCGCGTCCTCGCTGGATGTCTGCCTCGCCGTACCAGGACACATGGCGGCCTGGGTGAACCAAGACGGCGGGCTTGGCGTTGCGCATCAACTCGTAGGCTCGCACGATATCGACGGCAGGCACGTCAGAAAGTGCAGAGGCCCAGTCTGGGGTGCAGGAGTCCACATGGGCGGCAAGTTTGTCGAACCCGGTGCAGTGAGTGTCCACAAATGGTTGGGAGTAGTCTCCACGTTTGAGCAGGAGGTGGATCCAGGCGAGCAGGACTGCGGTGTCCGATCCTGGGCGCAGGGGAAGCCATACGTCGGCTTGTGCGGCGACGGTACTGAGGCGCGGGTCGAGGACAATGAGCGACGCCCCGCGACGGCGGGCGCGGACAAACTCTTGTACTTGGCTATTGTGGGCGTTTTCTCCGAGGTGGGATCCAAAGAGGACCATGCAACGGGTGGCGTCGAAGTCGAGCGGTTCGGGGCTAGGAAGTTTTTCCCCGAAGGTCAGTTTGTAGGCAACGTCGCGGGCTCCCTTGCATTGGGCATAGGAAGGGGCGGCAAAGTTGGGAGTCCCATAGGCAACCAGGGCGCGTCGCAGAAGCGGGCCACCTTTGCCATGATAGAACAATGCGATGGCCTCGGCGCCGTATTGGGTTTTGGTGCGCTGGAAACCTTGGGCAACAGCACGGTAAGCGGTTTTCCAGCCGACGCGTTCGAACTTGCCTTCGCCGCGGGGGCCAACTCGGATCATGGGGGAGGTGAGGCGGTCTTCGTCGCGAATCGATGCAGCTCCTGCCTGTCCGCGACCACAAAGCTTGCCTTGGGCATTGGGGTAGTCGGGATGGCCGCGCAGCTCGAGGATACGACTCCCCTTGACGGAGGCGAGCAGTCCGCAGTTCCAGAAGCAGAGTTCGCAGAAGCTGGGAACGACTCGGTCGGCGCGAGGAGCTTCCGCTGGCTGCAACAGGGAGAAGGCGTGAGCGTCACCCGTGGCTCCTACAACCCCGGCCGTTGTAACTGCTCCAGCACCGCGCAGCACGGCGCGGCGAGAGAGCCCCGAAGAGGCATCCTGCGACATGGCGAGTAGGAGAGCAATAATGGTGCCGTAGCAGGCAAGCCGCTAAGGGGCGCGACTTGTCCTTCCGTGATGCAAAGCTGCTCCTTACATGATGCAAAACTGCTGCAGATGGGGACAGAGGTGCTTCATTGTGCTGCACGAGCGAGACCGCTGCCTGACCTGACCCCCAACCCGAGAAACTCCCCACTCGCCACCTGGCAGTCCTGAAGGGCGAAACAAAAAGCAGCGGCGTCCCGCGCCCAACAACGGAACGATGCAGGATGAGCGGTTCCAGTGAGCCCCCGTGGGCGGCCCCCGTGGGCGGCCCCCTCACGGGGCCTTTTCGGTGACCCATGAGCGGCTCCAGTGAGCCCCCGTGCCGAACCGTCAAATACCCGGCCCGACGGGCCTGCCCTCACCCTTCCTGTCCCGATGGGCAGCCCGAGAATCAACATCGCGCGACCAAACCGCTAGCAGGAGAGATCGCGCGAATCAGGCGAACAGAGAGCACGTCGAGTGCCATGCCCTCCCCCTCAAAAACATTCTGAGGGTAGGTAATCCAATGGCGATCCGCCGTGAACAGAATGTTGCCACGTCGTCATACTGTGGTCGCCTCGGCCGATACGGCACAACCTGCCCGCATCTTCCCTGTTCCACAGCTCGTCACCCCTCGCGAATTCGAAGCCCGTCCCCTGTTGCGCTCCTGCCTCTTCGCCCCGCTTGCCAATGAGCCGCCTCAGACCCGTCCCTGCCCGCCTTGTCAGTTCCTCGAAAAGCTGGCTTTGCCACTCCGGTCTCGACCGCACTGCCGCAATCCTCCCCTGGGGCTTGTACGGCCATGTCTGGGACCCAGTGCGGATGGACCTGCTGGTTGCACTGTGGGCAGAGCGGCTGGCGTTTCCTGTGGAGGCGCGGTTCCAAGGACTTCCGCCGCGACCTACTAGTGCGAGCGAGATGGCCAACGTACGCGAGCGTGCATCATGTGGTGTCGCCCTGGGTGGTGGAGCGGTGGCTCGAGCACTTCCTACTGCGGTGAGGATGGAGCACATCCCGTCTCTGGATGCTGCTTCGCCCAGTCGGCAAAGTCCCGGTACAACGCAACCAGCACGCGATGTCCCATGAGCGCCCCTCCTGGCTCGTTGAAGTGC
>CAITRH010000084.1 GCA_903894755.1 uncultured delta proteobacterium | reverse complement strand
GGCCCCACGAGGGAGCCACGCAACGGCCCCACGAGGGAGCCACGCAACGGCCCCACGAGGGAGCCACGCAACGGCCCCACGAGGGAGCCACGCAACGGCCCCACGAGGGAGCCACGCAACGGCCAGATCGGCCGCTCATATGTAATCGAAACAGGCCCCATGGGAGCCGTCGCCAGCCCGTCATCGGGGCGTGGGTCGACACCGTTTTGTTTCGTAGTTTCAAGGGCGGCGTAGTTTCAAGGCGGTCGCGGCACGGCGCCAGATGCAAGCGAAGTCCAGGGGGTCACCACGCCAGCACTGGCTGAGCGCAAGCGCGGCGCTCAGTGCAGCCTCACGCTCGGTTTGTTTGGACCCTCACGCGGAGGGACCCACCGGATCGTCGTGGCGGATCGATCTCGCAGCTAACCGGATCGACCTCGCAGCGAACCAGATCGACCTCGCTGCTGACCGGATCGATCTCGCAGCTAACCGGATCGATCTCGCAGCTAACCGGATCGACCTCGCAGCTAACCGGATCGACCTCGCAGCTAACCGGATCGATCTCGCAGCTAACCGGATCGATCTCGCAGCTAACCGGATCGACCTCGCAGCTAACCGGATCGATCTCGCAGCTAACCGGATCGACCTCGCAGCTAACCGGATCGATCTCGCAGCTAACCGGATCGATCTCGCAGCTAACCGGATCGATCTCGCTGCTGACCGGATCGATCTCGCTGCTAACCGGCCGCTCCAACTCCTCGTCCGCCGCTTCCCCACCCAAGCAAGCCCCTTTGTTCACAACGCGCTCGAACTTCTTGCGTCTTCACCAAGAACGCGTCGATCATCGCGGCGATGATCCTCAGCGCTTCCCAGGCGCGTTCGACCGCCAGCAAGGTTGCCCAATGGCTTCTCGACAAAGAACGCCCCGACGACGCCGTCCAGCTCCTTAGCGCCTGGGCGGCGCAGGGTCCCAACGACGCCGAGGGGCAGCAACTCATGGCCGAGGCGCTCCGCATCGACCCAAACGCTCTGGTGGCCAAGCAGGCCTTCGAGCGTATGGAGGCGATCGCTCACGACCACCCCGTCCTCGACGCGTCCATCTCTCGCTTCGACGAACCCGAGCTCCTTCGGCTCGAAGCCGAAATGAAGCGTCCCGTGTTTCTTCGCGCCCAAGTAGGTTTCAACAACAACGTCAAATACAAAGGTGGCGTGTTTCACATCCAGACCGAGGACTCCGGTCTCCTCAAACCCCACGTCATCACCCACCTTTTCGCCGACGGGGGACGGGTCGTCAAAAGCCACAAACGCTCGTATGCGGATTTGGTCAATCGCCCCGATGTCGCCACGTATGTCCGCTCCCTCATGAAGGGCCAGCAGCTCGAGATGGCCCTCGGCCTGCGCGAGGGACGCTTCGACGAGATCATCGCGGGACGTGCCGTCGGAGGCATGGAGCTCCTCGAGCATCCACCCAAGGTCGACGTTCAGCACCTCGCCACGAAAAAACACCAGACCATGGAAGCAAAGGCTGTGACCGTGACCGTCACACCTGCGCCTGCCCTTGCGAAGCCGCTGACAGTCCATCCACCCGACCGCCCGTCGCGTCCCCCCGTCCGCCTTCGCGTGCACGTGCTTCGAAGCCTGTTTGGTGGACCCCCCAGCTACGAGTGCGGCGATACAGCGGTGCTAGGTTCGGCTGGCTCCGTGGCGCTTCCTGGAGAGCGGTTCTGTCATCCGCGCGAGGCGGCCATTCGGTATACCGATGGACGGGTCTGGCTCGAGGACTTCGAGGCGGGTAACGGCGTCTTCCTTCGCATTCGCGCCCCCGCAGAAATAAGCTGGGGTGACGAGTTTCTAGTGGGGGATCAACTCTTTCGCCTCGAGCGCAACCCATTGGCGATCAAGGATGGTCCGGACCCTGGACCGACCTACTTTTATTCGTCGCCCAAGTGGATGTCGTCGTTTCGCGTCGTCCAGATCTTCGAGGGAGGCGCCCTCGGCGCGTGTCTCGTGGCGCGCGGCAACACCATGCAGATCGGTTCGGTCCTGGGCGATCTACTGATTTCCGATGACGTACAGATTTCCGACCAGCACTGCGTCATCGAGGAACAGGCCGGAGCGGTGATCTTGCGGGATCTCGAATCGAGAAGCGGTGTGTTCGTCCGGATCAAGGGGGTCCAGGAGCTGGTAGACGGCGACGAGCTCGTAGTGGGACGGACCCGTCTTCTCGTTGAAGTGCCGCGTTCCGAGCCCTAATGCCGCGCACGGGCGGGATGACGCTCCTTGGGGTGCTTCACGTGGTGTTCGGCGGGCTGGGAGCGCTTGGCTCGTGTGTGCTCTTGGTGCTCGGATTTGCGACGTTGTTCCCGAGTGTGCTCGGGGTCACCCGCTTGCCGGACTTTGGAGCGATGGCCGAGGGGGCGTTCGGTGCTGGGGTGACCATCCTCGGGCTTGGGGTGACGCGCTTCGTGGCAAGCCTGCTGCTGGTCGTTGCGGGCATACGGGTGTTCGATGTGGCGCCCAGCGGGCCGATGCTGTCGCGCGCGGCGGTGATGATGTGGACCATGGCAAACGTCGCGGAGTTTTTTGCCACGCGACGTTCCCTGACGGTGTTTCTGCTTGCCAGCGCCTATCCGGTGGTCGTGGAGCTTCTCTTTCTTCGTGGCGACTGGCAGCGGGAGTTTGCCCGGTCCCGTTGACGGCGGCGGGCGAGCCCGCTAGAAGGGCCTTGCTTTTGGTGCGGTAGCCAAGCGGTTAGGCACCGGTTTGCAAAACCGGCACACGTGGGTTCAAATCCCATCCGCACCTCTGCTTTCCGAGCGCTGGTCGGTGTTGTTTCCACGCCAGCTTTTGAAGCGCAGCGTCAACGGTTTGCGCAGGCGATGGTTGTAAGGTCGTGCCCAGGGTTGCGTTGAGTGGTCCGCATCTCGGCAAGCGCCGGGGAGGAGATCGACATGGCAAGGACCTGGCAAACAGTAGGGGTGATTCTGGGAGTGCTGGCATCGGGCGGATGTGGCGCGCCACCGGTGCGCGGAAGCCCGTCGATGCCGATGCCAGCGTCCCAGCCGGCCGCCTATCAGGGGGCATCGCCCCCCGCAACGCCTGCGGAGGACCCGTCCCGTCCTGGTCTGGGTACCGAGTTCGGTGAACGTCGAGACAGTCGGGTGACACAGGTTTCATTCGAGCGTGCGGACCCATCGACGCCGTTTGCCCAGGCAGTGTTTTGGTACAACGATCAGGTGGGGGCCGACGCGATGACGCGGTCCGATCGAAGCCGTCGTGACGCCCCTGCGTCGGCGAGTCTGGTGAGCGGTGGGCTTGTGGTGAGTCTGGTGAGTGAGCGTGGTCTGACCCTTCCCGGGCTCGTTTCCGAGGGACGGGTCTATGCGATCGGAGAGGCGTCGAGCCGCTACGGGATCCGCATCCAAAACCGCACGCAAGCCCGTTTCGAAGTGGTGGCGTCGGTCGATGGCCTCGATGTCATCAAGGGGACCAAGGCGACCCCGCGCAACGACGGCTACGTGCTCGAGCCTGGCACTACGTTTACCATCGAGGGGTTTCGCACGAGCGACCGCGAAGTGGCGGCATTTCGTTTTGGCTCGGTGCGGGGGTCCTATGCAAGCCGATCGGGCGAAGGCGATCGAAACGTCGGCGTGATTGGAGTCCTTTTTTTCAACGAGCGAGGCTCCCAGCCCGTCTACACACCCGAGGAAGTCGAACGGCGCAAGGACGCCGATCCGTTTCCTGGACGGTATTCGGTGCCGCCCCCGCGTTAAACCAAACCCATTTTGAAAACCGCAACTTTCCCGCTCGCGCAGACCTCACCCCCAACCCCCTCTCCCTCGACATTTTCCTTGCCCGTTCGGGCCAGGAAAATCGTCTTCGAGAGAGGGGGCTCGGAACTGCGGTACATGTGGTTCTCCTCCCCCCTCGCTCGAAGACGATTTTCCTGGCCCGAACGGGCAAGGAAAATGTCGAGGGAGAGGGGGGCTGGGGGGGTGAGGTCCGCGGTTCAAACCTGCGGTTTTCGAGATGGGCGTGGGTTAGAAGGTCCCCCCCAACGACAGAAGGGCCCGAGGACGGAACCCGGCGCCATAAAGCAACACACTTCGGTCTCTGGTGTCCGCCTCGAACACCGGCGACTCATCGTAATAGACAGCCTGCACGCCCATTCCCACCCCGATCACGACGCGGTCCACGAGCACCTGGTAGCCCCCATCCAGGGCCACACCAAAGGCCTGCCATGCCTGATCCCCCGCCAAGTCGCAGGCAACTGGCGACGTGGACTTGCACGACGGCGACCCACGATGGACATAATGCGACTTCCCGTACAGAAGCGACCCGCCGAGAAACCACCCCTCGGCACCGCCGGTCCCCGTGTAGTACCGATAGCCAACTTCGATTCCGCCCCCGTAAAGGTGAGCGTCGTTTCCGAGAAATGCGAAGTCGTAATGTGCTGACCCGTGGATCGCGTGGTGCACCATAGGAAGGTAATCGAGATCCGCACTGAAGCGTCCAATCACGATGCCAAGCGGATTGGCCACCAGTGCAATCGCATTGAACCGCGGTTGCTCCCGAGCAAACCATGCCGGATATTCTGGATCTTCTGCGGGACGGGACGCGGTAAAGGAAGGATCGGCGTGGGTCGTGATGGCCCACAGGACCACCGCGACCAGGGTCAGGACTGTGCGCCTGCCATGTAGAGCGCGTAGATCACGCCCCAGCTCATTCCGAGAAGCACCACGAACAGCGTGAGCGACACAATCTCGAACTTCCGAAGCGCACGCTTGCTCGACACGAGTCCCCATCCCATCACCCATGTCCCGACTCCGTTGGCCAAATGGTACGAAACCCCCAGCGTGCCAAGGAGGTACACAACCAAGGTCGGCGGATGGTTCCTCATCTGCGAGGCGAGGCTGGAAAAGTGCTCCGCATGCCCCTCGAGAAACCAAGGCTTTAGCATGGCAAGCCAGATATGCGCCCCCAGGAACAACACAACGCCGAGTGCGCTCAGACGCTGCAGAAGATACTTCAAGTTGCCATAGAAACCGTATTGAATGTTGTTCGGCCGCATTGTCAGCAGCCGTCCGACCCCCCACGCGGTGTGCAGTGCAAGCGGAAGCAACACGATAATTGCGGTCACGAAGTGCGCCACGGGATGCGCGTGGTCGGTCACCGCGCTCTGCCACGCGTCCCCGTGGTCTTCGCGAAAACGCCACGCCGCAAGGTTGTTCCAGAGATGAATGAACGTCCAGACTCCTAAGGGGGCGATCGCAAGGAGTGATCCGAGACGCGAACGGATAAAGCTCGCGCGGGTGTTCTCGGCTTGGTCTGAGGCTTCGGTGATTGCAGTGGACATTTCGCCGTGTCCTTTAGGACCAACCGGGCCTCGTTGACAAGAAGCCTTCAGGCAATTCGTCCCAAGCCCCGTTCCAAGCACCGCGACCGTGAGGGAGCGGTTAGGCCGCTTCACCGCTCCCTCACGGTCGCGGTACCAATCCACCGGCTTGGGGCAGATGTTTCCTGGGTAGTTCCTTGCCCCCTCCTTGTGGCGCCCGTCCTGCCCGTCGCTTACGACCCTTCTGAACGACCCCCAATGTCGAACCTCCCCATCTCGCGCCGCGCTCTTCGTACGACCCCGGCGATCCTCGCCGCCCTCATGTCAACCGCGTTCCTCCCCGCCCAAGCCGCTGCCCAACTCCGCGACGCCACCTCCGTCGTCGGAACCACCGTCTCCCGCATCGACCTCTACGCCCCGCCAGGTTCCTGGAGCGAGCTCCCCTGGGACTCCCTCCCCACCACCCGTCGTCCTCCCGGTGCCGTCCTCCTTGGCCTAAGGGTCCATGCCGACCTCGCCGTCAACGCAGTCCGTATCCCCACCTGCGGAGGACGCGGCACCATCCGCCTCGATGGCCAGCCCGTACGCTCCGAACCTCGTGCCCCCGTCGTGCTCACACTCTCGCCAGGTCCCCACCGCGTCACCTGGGAAGTCCGCGTCTCCACCTACGAGCGTCGCGTCGCCTGCGGTGAACCCCCCACCGTGGGACACGCCATGGCCGCCATCGATGGCGTCCGTCTGCTCGACTTCCCTAGCCCGCACCGCGCTGGCGGACTCGCCGTCGTCGTGTTGCCCCCAGGCCACGACCAGAAAAAACCTGCCACCGTGCTCCTCGGAACCCACCCCTGGAACGGCGACCCCTGGACCTACGCCGCCTACTCCGAGCTCCTCGACGAAGCCGCGTCCAAACAACTGGTCTTGCTTATGCCAAGCGGCCTGGGCAACTCGCTCTATACCGCCGACGCAGAAGACGAAGTCTTCCTCGCCCTCAACGCCCTCTCTGCCGCCGTTGCCGTCGACCCTCGCGCCGTTTCCATCTGGGGCGCCTCCATGGGAGGAGCCGGCGCCACGACCCTCGGGTTTCATCGCCCAGACCGCTTCGCCAGTATCACCAGCTACTTCGGCGACTCGAAATACGACGTCACCACCTATGTCCGCTCGCTCCTCGCCAGCGACCCCACCGCACACACGCTCAACGCCCTCGACATCGTCGACAACGCCCGCCATGTCCCCGTCTGGCTGATTCACGGCGACGACGACCACGTCTCTCCCCTCGTGCAGAGCACCATGCTCTACGACGCGCTCCGGGAACGCGGGTTCAACGTCCGTTTCGACCGCGTCGCCGGCGCTGGCCACGAAGGCGCTTTGGTGGCCAGGTTCCTTCGTGAGGTCGTCCGTCGTGCCGCAAAGGCCAGGGTCCCCTACCCCGTGACCCGAGTCAGCTACACCAGCGTGCGTCCCGACCTCGTCGATGCCTACGGAGTCCACCTCCTGCGGCTTTCGAACCGTGGCGATGCCACCGTCGATCTGGAACGCCGTCCCGATGGAATCCATGTTCGGCGCGCGTCCGGCCTGCGTGGCCTCGTGCTCGACCCCGGTTGGCTCGGCGCCGCGCCAGGCATGCAGGGCACGCCGGTCACCATGGACGACGGCAGCCCCCTCGAGGTGACCTGGACTCGCCCATGACGATCCTGCGTCAGCATGCAACGTCACTGCTGCTCCTAGCGCTCGCCGTGGGAGCAGGACTCTACGCCTGGCGGGTCGAACGGGGCGCCGTGACCTCGTCGGAGCGAAGCCTGCGCACGGGACGTCTCTTCGCCGCGTTTCGTCGCGAGGACCTGACTCGACTCGAGGTCACCGAGCAAGCCGCGGGGAGCAACTACGTGATCGAACGCGTCGACGCGGGCACGTGGCGTCTTGCGGGGATCGGACCTGCCGATGTGGCCTCCGTGGATCGCCTCCTTCAGGAACTGGAGGGGGCTGAACCCTTACGCAAAGCGTCGTCGCTTGGCCCGGTTCGCGCCCGTCTAACCTTGACCATGGGACCTCTCGTGCTGCGTCTGGTTCTAGGCGGACCGGCTCCCCAGCCCGAAGGGGCCGCGTATGCGCAAGTGGAAGGGGAAGGAGAAGCGCGCTTCGTGATCTCGCGAGCTCTCGTGACGCGGCTCCTCGAACCGTCCGACAGCTACCGTGAGCGCTCGCTGATGTCGCAAGACGTCGTCGATGTGGTGCGTCTCGAGGTCACCAGAGACGACGGCGCGTTTGCCGTCGAACGCGTGGACTCGGTCGACTTTGCGCTCGTGAGCAGCAAGCGACGTGCATCTCGGCGTGCACTCGGCGCCGTGTGGAACGCCCTCTTTGGAGCAAGGGCCGAAGGGTTTCTCGATGAAGTCGCCGTCACGAGCCTGACCCAAACGCCGTCGGCGCGAGCGGTTCTGAGCTTCCGCGACGGCACCCGCACGGAATTCGTGGTGGGCGCTCCCTGCCCAGGGCTCGCCGACGACCTGGCCACCTTGGTGCAAACAGGATCGGAACGAGCCACTGTCTGCCTTCCTAAGGGAGTGCGCGATGCGCTGGGCGTGAAGGAATCGAGCCTGCTCGATGGACGTCTTCTGTCGGCCTACGAAGACGAGGTCGCCGAGGTCTCGGTGAGGCGCGTCGATGGCGGCGTCCTCGACCTAGCGCGCGAAGGGACCGGATGGAAACAGCGCGCGCCGGTGGTGCGAACGCTTGCTCCTGACGAAGCCGAATCCGCGCGGGCATGGGTCACTTCGCTGACTCGAGCCGAAGGGGAGCTCGTGGATGGAGGAGCGGAGACCGTGGCGGGATTCGTCACGGTGCGTCGGGCTCTGGGCCAAGGACAAGAGGAGCTCGAAGTGGTCCAGCGCACCGATGGCACGGGCCTGGTGCGTCGTCGTGCCGATGGCGTTTGGGTATCGGTGTCGCGGGAGGTCCTGAGGGGGCTTTTGCCTCGCGCCGTGGCGGTCCGAGGGACAGCGCTCTTCTCCGAGCCGGTCGATGCCGCAGCGGTGGTCGGTCTTCGAACGTCCTGCAACGGCGTCGAGCAGCACCTTGTCTACGACGGGAGCTGGAACCTGAAAGAGCCAAGCGGGTATCGAGCGGATGCAGCCGCGGCTTTCGAGCTGGTCAACGCTGTGGCGCGGGCCAAGGCCGACGTTTGGGTAGCGGACAGCGACGACGGGAGTTTTGGGTTTTCGACGTGCCGGGTGGGCCTGGAGATGCGGGCAGATGCGGGGGGACGTCGTGTGGACCTTGTGTTTGGAGCGCGGACCGAAGGGGGAGTTTTCGTACGCGTTGCGGATGGCGCCGTAGGGGTGATGTCCAAAGCCGTATCGGAGTTGGCGTCGCGGTGGCTGGTGGATCGAAGCGGGTTTCGGGTGGAGCGGCCCGAGACGCTCACCTTGGTGCGAGGGGCGACACGGACGGTGCTTCGAAGGGGGGATGGGGGCCTTGAGCGTTTCGACGAGACGCTGGGGCAGCTGTTTGCTGACGAAGTGGTGCATCTTGGACCGCCGCAAGCCGCGGAGGGGTTTGAGTCTCCTGCCTTGCGGGTTGATGCGACGTCTCGGGTGGGTACGGCGCGCGCGGTACGGTTTGCGGTGGGGCTTCGAACGACGCGTAACCATGAGAAGGTGTACTTCGCGCGCATCGACGGGATAGCGGCGACGTTTACGCTTCCGAGGGAGCCAGTGGAGACGCTGCTGGGGTTGTTTCCGT
>CAITRH010000083.1 GCA_903894755.1 uncultured delta proteobacterium | reverse complement strand
TAGTCATTCCCGTCGTCCCGACCGTCGCAGCGGCGACTCGGGTCAACCATATCAGTTCCAGTGTGCCTGCTCGGGTCAGCATCGCTTCCATACCAGTACTTAGGGCCCGCGTATGAACAACCGGATCGCGCGGGCAGGTTTCAGGTTTGATCCGGGGATCGTATTTCCCGCGAGGGTGTGATCTACGGTTCGGGTGAGTGTCGAAGACGATGTGCGCCAGAAGTTCAACCGCCTCAAGGGGTCGATGGACGAGCGAATGAGGCGACTCTGGGCGGGTGCCGAGGCCGATTCGATCGGGCATGGCGGGATCGCGACCGTCGCGAGGGCGACAGGGCTTGCGATCCGAACGGTGACGGCTGGACGGAACGAGCTGCGCGCGGGTGCGCGCACCGACGATCTCGTGAGAGTGCGCCGCAAGGGTGGCGGCAGGCGACCGCACGAGGTCGTGCATCCGGGCTTGCTCGCTGCGCTGGAAGCACTGGTCGCGCCCGCTACACGCGGTGATCCGGAGTCGCCTCTTCGCTGGACGAGCAAGAGCACTCACACCCTGTCGGCCGAGATGTTCGACACCTACAAGATCCGCGTCGGCGACAAGACCGTGGCGCGACTGCTCCGCGGGCTGGGCTACAGCCTGCAGGCCACGCAGAAGACCGTCGAAGGTGCGCAGCACCCCGATCGCAATGCGCAGTTCGAGCACATCAACGCGAAGGCCAAGGAGTGTTTGGAGCGCGGCATTCCGTTCGTCTCTGTCGATACCAAGAAGAAGGAACTCGTCGGCAACTTCAAGAACGCGGGCCGTGAATGGCATCCTGAAGGGCTCCCTGAACGAGCCGATGTTCATGACTTCCCCAATCAGGCCATTGGCAAGGCAATCCCCTACGGCGTCCTCGATGTCGCGGACAACAGCGCCTTCGTCGTGGTCGGAAATGACCACGACACGCCGAGATTCGCGGTCACTTCCTTCGAGACCTGGTGGCTCCGCATGGGCAGGAAGCGCTATCCCAACGCTCGCGAGATCCACATCACCGCCGATTCTGGGGGCAGCAACGCCTCTCGCTCGCGCATCTGGAAGACAGAACTTCAGAAGTTCGCCGACAAGTACGGGATCGCGGTGGGCGTCAGCCACTTCCCTCCCGGCACGAGCAAGTGGAACAAGATTGAGCACCGACTCTTCGCCTTCATCACGATGAACTGGCGAGGCCGACCGCTGCGCACGTTTGAGATCATAGTCAGTCTCATCGGCGCGACGACGACGAGCGCTGGACTCGTCGTCCGCGCCGCTCTTGATGGTCGCAAGTACCCCCTCGGCGAAGAAGTCTCCGACGCCCAGATGAAGTCGCTGAATATCGTGAAGGACGCTTTCCATGGCGACTGGAACTACACCATTCGACCGCGGTCCAAAGCCGCATGAACGAGCACCTTGTTCATACGCGGGCCCTTAGCAACTGACTCGCCGTCAGCGGCAAAGGCCTCCTCCCCGCGAATGCGCGCGGCTAGCCGACGAGGGCTTGCATCAGCTCGACTGCGCGCTCGTGTCCATGGGCTTGCAGCTGCGCGAGCACGAGCCTCGCGCCCGCGCGGG
>CAITRH010000082.1 GCA_903894755.1 uncultured delta proteobacterium | reverse complement strand
TTCCGCGCCCGGCTGCCAATCAACGCTCGTGGTCCTTTTTCAGCATGTCCCCGTACGCAACGAGAAGGCCGTGCGTTGATTGGCAGCCCCGAAGGGGCGAGTCAAATCAGCCCAGGGTGGGTAACCCTGGGTCGCGGGTGTCGCGGTCAACTCTCGGAGTTTGACGAGGCCCCGTGACCTAGCGGGCCGTTGAATCAAAACAGCCCAGGGGGGTAACCTGGGTCGCGGGTGTCGTGGGCTCGGCTGCCCCGGAGTGTCAAAGGACTTCCGCCGCGAGCCTCCAGCCGCTGTCAGACCCGCATCACGTCTCGAATGCACTCCGCAAGACCAGTCCCCGTAAACGGCTTTTCAACAAAGGCCGTTCGTGGCCCCAGGCCCAGTGCCGACGGTGCGTCTTCGGCATACCCGGACATGTAGACCACAGGAACCGAAGGACGCTCCTTACGAAGCTGCGCCACCAATTCCTTGCCTCCCATGCCTGGCATCACCACGTCGGTCACCACGACATCGAAACGCTGCTGCGCCCAACGTTCCAACGCCTCGTGCGCGCCGGCTACCTCGACGACCGTGTATCCCGTGCGTTCGAGCACGCGCCTTGCCAGGGTCCGCACGACTTCCTCGTCCTCCACGAGCAGTACGGTCCCTGACCCCGCCTCCATGGGTTGCCTTGCCGACGGGGGCTCGCGAGCGCTCGCTGACTCCATGCACGGCAGTACGATGCGCACAGCGGTCCCATGGCCTACTTCGCTCTCGAGCCACACCATCCCGCCTGCCTGATGGACAATGCCTCGGACTGAAACGAGACCAAGACCGGTCCCTCGATGCTCTTCTTTTGTGGTGAAGAAAGGCTCGAAGGCGCGTTTTCGGGTGGCGTCATCCATTCCAAAACCGGTGTCGATGATGCTCAACAACACCAGCCGTCCTGCAGGAACGGGCGTGTGCCCACCGAGCGTGCCGGGCTCGACGTTCTGGGTTTCGATGTAGAGCTTGCCGCCGCTCGGCATGGCATCGCGAGCGTTGATCGCGAGGTTGAGGATCACCTGTTCCACTTGACGCTGGTCGGCAAAGACCCAGGAATTGACGCCATTGAGCTGGAAAAACACCTCGATGTCTTCCCCGATGAGACGGCGGAGCATGCGGCCGATCTCGCGGATCACCTCGTTTAGCTCGAGGGTCTCGAGCTTGCGAACATGCTTGCGGCTGAAAGCGAGCAGCTGCCTCGTGAGGGATGCTGCCCGTTCGGCAGCGTGCTCGATCTGCTCGATGTCGCTGCGAAGAGGACTCTCGGGCCCTAGATCGGCGTGGAGAAATTCTGCGTTGCCGCGGATGGCCGTCAGCAGGTTGTTGAAGTCATGGGCCATCCCGCCCGCGAGACGTCCCACCGTCTCCATTTTCTGCGCCTGCTGAAGCTGCTCCTCGGTGGAGTGAAGCGCCTGCTCGGCCCGCTTCCGATCGGAAATGTCTCGAGAGACTGCCACCACACAGGCATTGCCTCGCTGAGTCGACGACTCCACGCGACGCAGGGTGGTTTCAAACCAGGTGAAACGTCGGTCGCTCCGACGGATGCGGTACGCGACCGTAGTCCCCTCCAGAGACCCGGAAAGCTCGCGAAAGGCAGCTTCCACCAGGTCTTGATCCTCGGGATGAACGAACGTGGTAAGCGCCTCGCCAACGAGATCCTCGAGGCGAAAGCCCAGGAGGCGCTCCGAGGCGGGGGACGCGTACACGAAGATTCCGACGGCGTCGTGGGTGGCGATCAGGTCGGTTGCGTTCTCGGCAAGCAGTCGGAACCGGGCCTCACGTTCGGCCAACGCGTTCTCGGCAGTGACCCGCGGGGTCACGTCCTGGATAATCGCAAACACGAGAGGAGGGTCCGAGTCAGGCACGGGACTCAGTGCCACGTCGACATCGCGGAGCTCGCCGGAACGGAGCCGATGGACTGACGGGTACCTTCCCCCTTGGCCTAGAGCCCGTTGCACACGTGCTGCGAGCTCGGGAACCTCCACGAGGCTTACGTCATCGATGCGGAGCGCCGACGCTTCGCTGCGCGCGTACCCATAAAAGCAGCAGGCCGCTTCGTTGGCATCGATCACACGGAGCGTATGGGCGTCGAGCAGCGCCATGGGAGCGATCGAGCTCTCGAAGATGGTCCTGAAGAGGCCTGGCTCGGACCTGTCCGCAACGGGGGGCAATGCTGGGCAAGACTCCACTTGCTGTTGGTTAGGACCGGACCGAACCGAGCGCAAGCCGATGCAGGTTCAAACGTCGACTACGGAGCGCTCGAGGAAGCGCGCGATGCCTTGGAGCTCGGCGTTGTCTGCAACGCCTAATGACTTTTTGACCGTGGTCTGGCCTCCGGTCGCGATGGCGGTCTTGCCCACATCAATGGCCTTCTTCTTGAGGAACCCAAGCTTGACAAGGCTGAACGGGGTCTCGTAGTGGACTCGCACGTTTTCCACAACGACCTGGCTCATGACGTCGATGAAGAGAGCCCGCTCTTCGAGGGCACGTCCCGCGTGAGCCGCGGCTACGGCTTTGCGCGCCTTGGACACGAACGGCTCGGCAAGTGGAAACACAATGGCCCCCTGCGGTTTGCCATCGAGCGTCACCGTCTGGACCCGTTCGCCAAGAAACTTGGCAAGGGCACGGAGCTCGTCGGAAGTCGTCGACCCAAAGGCCTGTCCGATCACCGCACGGGCGGCTGTTTTGACCACGGTGGCGAGGTTACGAAGCAGCGAGGTGGTAAACGCGCTCGTATCGCTCCGAATGAACACGAGAACCAGGCCATCCACGGTGCTCTCGAGGTAGAGGCCCGCGAGTTCCAGGACCAGCGGGCGAAGTGCGTCGGGCGGACCCGACAGATCAAGGGACACCACGTTTGCGGTGCGAGCTGCGAGCTCAGGGGAGGCGGCGATTGCAAAAAGGGTTTGCGGCATGGGACCGCATGGTCTCACGGTTTGCTTCGGCGGCCAGACAAGAAAAACGGCTAAACCAAACCTACTTTGAGAACCAAAGGGTTCCGCTCGCGCAGACCTGCCCCCCCTCAGCCCCTATGCTCAAGTAATGAACCCCTACGCTCAAGTAATGAACCCCTACGCTCAGGTAATGGCCTCCTATGCTCAGGTAATGGACGCCGATGTAAGCGTCACGGAGGGTTACGTGAGCGTCGGGCACGACGATGCTTACATCGGGCACAGTTACCGTTGACGAAATGTGCAGCGATGCTCAAGTAATGAACGCCTTTGCTCAGGTAGGGGACGACGATGCAAGCGTAGGGGAGAACTATGCTTACAGAAGGCGTGACTACGTGAGCAGAGGGCGCGATGACGCTCGGATAAGGCGAGGTTACTCGAGGTTAGGTCGTGCCTACGCAAGCATCGGTTGCGTCGATGCTCACATCGGGCATGACGATGCTTGCTGACAGATGTGTTCTGGTCGCCTGGAAGGGGGTTGGCCTCTACTTGACCATCGGGCTGAGAGGGTCGTCCAGGTCGCCGGGAGCATCGCCATCGATCGGCTGAACCTGAAACAGGTAGACGTAAGGCACTCCCTAGGAAATAGTTGCCCCGCAATCTCCTCCCGCGGACCTCACCCCCACATGATTCGGATCGTTCACATCGTCCCCCTCCCCATCGATGGGGAGGGGGAATTTGTAGGAGCGCGAAGTCGCGGGGGGTGAGGTCCGACGGTCGGCGAGGCGGGGCTGCGGGGCTGCGGGGGAACTATTTGATGGGGAGTCCCTAAACCAAACCTACTTGGAGGTCTGCGCGAATTACCATCCGCAGGTCTCTGCCTTAGTAGCTGCGTCCAGCCACTGCCGAAGAGGAGCGAAGTACTCGAGCAACGCGGACGCGTCCCCCGCCCGTTCCCCACTGAGCGTTGTAAGAGCCTCGGGCCACGGTTTGCTGGCTCCAAGCGACATCATGGCGATGAGACGCTGCCCCGCTTCCTTGCTCCCATAGATCGAACAGGTGTCGAGTGGGCCCGTGTGCCCGGCTATCCGGCACAACGCCCTGTGGAACTGGAACTGGTAAATGCGCGCCAGAAAGTAGCGTACGTACGGCGTGCTCGACGGGATATGAAACTTTGCTCCCGCATCGAACTGCTCTTCGGTCCGAGGTGACGGCATCGACACCCCCTGCAGCTTGGTCCGCAGGTCCCACCACGCGTCGTTGTAACGCTCCTTTGGGGTCTTGCCGGAAAAGACATCCCAGCGCCACTGGTCGATCAGCAGTCCAAACGGGAGGAACGCTATCTTGTCAAGCGCCATCTTCATCTGCTGGTTCATCCGGCCTCGATCGTTCTTCGGAGCCGCATCGAGCAGTCCAGAGTCGACCAAGTACTTCGGAGTCACCGACAACGCCAAGGTGTCTCCGATCCCCTCGTGGAACCCGTCGTTGGCCCCCGATTGAAAGAGCATGGGAAGCTGGTCGTAACGCTGAAAGTAGAAGTCGTGTCCCAGCTCGTGATGGATCGTCACCAGGTCTTCTTCGGTGGGCTCGATGCACATCTTGATGCGCAGGTCGCCGTTCCATTGGACATCCCAGGCGCTTGCATGGCAGACGACCTCGCGGTCTTTGGGACGGGTGAACAGCGAGCGGGTCCAGAAGGTCGGGGGGAGCGGGTCGAAACCTAGGGACGTGAAAAAGCGCTCTCCTAGCTTGACCATCTCGACGGGGGTGGTGTGACGAGCCAGCAGCTTCTTGCCAACGTCGAGGGAGGGTTCTCCTTTGTAGGGCTCGACCAGGTCGTAGACGAGCCATTCCTGCGCCCACATGTTGCCAAGAAGATGCGCTGGGATCGGTTTGCCATCTGGGACGAGGGTTGGTCCATAGCGGGCTCGAAGGCGCGCTCGCACGTAGCAATGAAGCTTCTCGTAGAGCGGACGCACCTCGTTCCAGAGGCGTGCAACGTCCGCTTCGAAGGTTTCCGCGGGCATGTCGTACCCGGAGCGCCACAAGACGCCCAGGTCCGCGAACGCGATTTCCCTGGCCCCTTGATTGGCGAGCTCCACGTAGCGTGAGAACTTGGGTTTCATGGGGATGGAGATGGTGTGCCATCCGCGCCAAGCCTCGAGGAGGGTTGCGGGGTCGCGGGAGGTGCGAAGGGTCTTTTCGAGGTCCTGGAGCTTTTGGCACTTGCCTTGGGGCTGGCAAACCTCGCCTTTGGCGTAGGCGCTCCGCATCTCGGTCTGAAGGCGGGCCAACTCGGCACGCAGAGCAGGGTCCGAGGGGGCGGGGACCGTCTGCGCCAGTCGGAGGAGGGCCATCTGACGTGCCAAGGGGGCGGGGAGCGGCAGACCGTCGAACCGCCGGGAGGCTCCGATGGTGCGTGTGATGTATTCCGCGGTGGCCTCTTCGGCAGCGGTCGCGATGGCCTCGGTGTCGTCGGTGAGGTTGGTCTCGTAGGCCCATCCAGCTCGGTCGCGGGCCACCCACAAGCGACGGAGGTCGGAGTCGACGCTAGCGAGAAAGCGACGGGCCCCCTCCACGGTGGGGGCATCGGGGGCGGGCTCCGTGAGGGTGCGGACGGAACCAGGAGGAGGCAGAGGAATTCGCGGTGGCGGCGGCGCCTCGCATGCGGGGTAGAGGGCAGCGGCAAGAAGGATGGCACTGGTCCGTTTCACGAGAGGGCTTGTTACGCCTTTCGAGGAGGCTCGGCCAGTTGTCGGCCACGTCCACGAAGCGCCAGGATGACTCCGGAGGCCATGACGAGGAGAGAGCCGCCCGCTTGGGCCCAGGTCGGGAACTCCCCGAGGACAGGAAGCGCAAAGAGCCTGGTGAGGACGATGCCCGAGTAGCCCATGGCACTGACCCTCGCGGCGCGATCGAAGCCGTAGGCTCGGGTCATGAGAATCTGGGCGCTTCCGCCAGCGACTCCGGTGACCACGAGCGCGATGCCGCTCTTGAGGTCTGGGGTGGTCCAGACGGGGATGGACAAGAGGACCATCACGAGGGCTCCGAAGAGGGAGAACTGAAAGACGACTGCGGTACTTGATTCGTCGGGTCCCATCTTGCGCAGCCAGATCATGGCGTTGGCGGAGAAGAACGCTGTGAGTACGCCGAGGGCCACGAGTCTAGGAGCACTGTTGAGGGTGGGATGGGCGACGGTCAGGACGCCGGCGAGGGACACGACGATGGCGACGGCCACGCTTGGGGAGACACGTTCGCCGAGGAGGGGCCAGGAGAGCAGAGCGACGAAGATGGGAGCGATGGCGAAGAGGGTGACGGCATCCCCGAGGGACATGAGTGGGGAGGCGAGGAGGTAGAAGGTCCCGGCGGCGGTAGCGGTACCGAAGGCACTTCGGATCCACTGAGCGTGTTGATTGCGGACCGAGAGCTTGGAGCCGCGGATCCTGGCGACGACGAAGGCTGTGAGTGCGCCTACCAAGAAGCGGGAGGCCGCGACCTCTTGCCAGGGGATTTTAGCGGTTCCACCGAGGCGTGCGGCGAGTGCCATGACTGCGAAGAGGACCTGGGCGCCGGTCATCCAGAGAGCGCCTCGAAGGGGCGACTCGGCGAGACGACGAGGGGGGACGGAATAGACCTGGTCGATCTCAGGGAACAACGATGGGCGCTTCATGGGAGAGCAGACATGTCCTGATGGTGGGGCGGCTCAAGTTCTCAGTGAGCGAGTGCTGGAGGGACACCGCGCGTTGATTGGCAGCCCCGAAGGGGCGAATCAGAACAGCCCAGGGCGGGTAGCCCTGGGTA
>CAITRH010000081.1 GCA_903894755.1 uncultured delta proteobacterium | reverse complement strand
GCCAATCAACGCACGGTGTCCGTTCCACCGAAGGGAAAACTGGGGGTTCTCACGCTGCAACGGCGCACGCGGCACCAGACGATGACTACACGCGTTGATTGGCAGCCCCGAAGGGGCGAATCAATTCAGCCCAGGGTGGGTAACCCTGGGTCGCGGGTGTCGCGGCTCGGACCCGGTTCGGACCTGCGGTTTTCAAGAGGACCTGCGGTTTTCAAGATGGGCTTGGTTTAGCTAGCTTCGCGACCGATGGAACTCAGTCGAAGTTCTCGATTTTCCATAAACCTCGCTCGCGAACCAGCAACATGGTCCCCGCGCCGTAGGCCATACTTGCTCGATCCCCCGTCTCTTCGATGCGGGCCGCTCCAAGGGTCTGCTTGACTGCTGCAAGAACCCGTTGCATCTCCTCTTTCTCGGGCCCCTCCCAAGCCGCCTTCAGCTTGGCCGCGTCCAACCCCTCACGGTGCGCCTCGGGCACATAGCGAAGGAGCACATCGTAGCGACGTCGTTCGAGCGCACGGGCAAAGCCTTGAATGGTCCTTCGCGGCGTGTCTTGGGCATACAAGTCCACCGTGGCCGCGTCCACTTTCCAAGTTCCGCGATCCAGAACGAGGACCAACTCCTGGCCCCCCGGTCCCGTGACAGTGGCTGTGACCACAGGTGGGGTGGAAGGACGCTCCAACGATTTCGCGAGCTCCCGGGCGTCCTCGGGACTCTCGCGCACCATACGTCGGAAGGCCTCAAGAGAGATGCCTCGACGCGCCTCGTCGCTCAGCAGGACGTACGCGTCATCGGGCTGTCCGTCATTGAGCGCCCGAGCGTAGGCCCGCAGCACGGAATGCGGATCGTCGGTCGGCCTCGACGGCGCACAGGAGACAAACACAAGAAGGACCAAAATTAGGTGGCGCACCACGAAGGACGTAGCACGAGTGTCCTCATGGGTTCCATCTACCTCGACAACACGGCTACGACTCGGACACGTCGCGAGGTCCTTTCCGAAATGACCCGCACCTTCAAGCGCGACTACGCAAACCCGTCCTCCATCCATCGAAGCGGGCTGCTCGCCCGAGGTGCGGTGGAGATGGCGCGCGAACGCATCGCATCGACGCTCGGGGCGCACTCTGACGAGCTTGTGTTCACCGGGTCGGGAACCGAGGCCAATAACCTTGCTATCCGCGGGGTTGCGTCGGCGTTGCGAGAGCGCGGCAATCACATTGTCACCTCCCGCATCGAGCACTCTTCGGTCCTTCGCACCTGCCAGGCTCTCGAACGCGAGGGGTTCGATGTCACCTACCTTGGAGTGGATAGCCAAGGTCATGTGGCTCCTGAGGAGCTGTCCCTGGCGCTGCAGGCGAACACGACGCTCGTGAGCCTTGGGTACGTGAACAACGAAGTGGGAACGGTGCAGCAGTTGGACCGACTCAGCACGCTGGTGAAGGCGAGGGGGATTGTGTTTCACACGGATGCTGTCCAGGCGCTCCCCTACTTTGCGTTGGACCTTGCGAGCTCTGGGGCCGATCTGATGTCGTTCTCAGGGCACAAGCTGTACGCACCCAAGGGGGTTGGGCTCCTTTATGTGCGTCGTGGGACTCCCCTCACGCCCATTGTGTTTGGCGGCGAGCAGGAGTTTGGATTGCGCAGTGGGACCGAGAACGTGCCTTACGTGGTGGGGTTTTCCCGTGCGGTTCTCCTCAATGCAAGAGAGAAGACAGCTTATGTGCAGAAGCTCTTGCCGCTCAGGGATCGTCTTCTCGAAGAGGTGCCACGTCGGGTGCCTGACACGCTAGTAACGGGCGACAAGGGCTGTCGGGCCCCCAACCACGCGAGTTTTGTCTTTCGCGGGGTCAACGGCAAGATGCTAGTGAAAGCACTTTCCCATGCAGGCATAGAGGTATCGAGCGGTGCGGCGTGTTCGTCGCCGCGCAATGACGCGTCCCATGTGATCAAGGCACTGGGGGTTACCGACGAGTATTTGTTCGGGAGCCTTCGGATCACACTGGGGCGGGACAACACGAAGCGAGACGTAGAGCGCGTGCTGAGGGTACTTCCAGAGGTAGTGGCACGGATGCGTCAGGAGGGGACATGTTACGAAAACGGGCCAGCGTTCATCTCGCAGGAGGAGTTTCAAAAGCGCCTGCAAGACGGGTCGGCGCTGCAAGTGTTGGATGTACGTCCCGTGCGAATTCCGCGGTTCGAGGTTCCGGGGTCGATACGGATACCGTCGTGGCGTCTCCGGTCGCAGCTTCACCGTTTGGATCGGAGTCGCGAGATTGTGGTGGTGTGTTACGAGGGGGATGGGCTTTCACCGGAGGCACTGGAGCTTCTGGTGAAACACGGGTTTACGAAGGTGCGGGTGCTCAAAGGAGGGATCTATGCGTATAGGGGCGCTGCTAGCTGAGTACCAGAACCTGGTCGTGTTTCTCGCTGTAGGGGCGGTGAAGACATGTGTGGAGGCGTTTGCGGGAAGGCGTGCAAGACGGGGTGGCGAGGAGTCGTCCCAGGCGATTTCAAACCTATTTATTGCGGTAGGTTTACTGGCGCCGGTGCTTGTGGTGTTGGAGGTGGTGTTCTTGAAGCGGCGTTTTCCGCTTGGGTGGTGCGTCTTTTTTGCAGCGGGGCAGCTGGTCTGGATGGGGCTGAGGGTGTTGGCGATGTGGACCCTTGGGCCGTTTTACAGCGTGCATGTGCGGATTGCAGGCGAGCATCGGCTCGTTCGACGCGGGATTTACCGCTATGTGCGGCACCCTATTTACCTGGTGAGCATGCTCGAAGACGTGTTCTATCCGCTTATCGCGGGGGCATGGTTGTCCATGATCGTGGTGGTGCTCCTTGATGTTCCTGCGACTTTGCTTCGTCGCAGGCAAGAAGAGGCAGCGCTGACGGAGCGCTTTGGCGCCGAGTACGTGGCCTACAAGGAAGCGACCTGGTTTTGACCATCTCCTCCCGAGTAGCCCCAAAACCGCAGGTCCGAATTACGGTCCGCACCTCGACACCCGCGACCCAGAGTTACCCACCGGTTACCCACCCGGGGGCGGTACGAGTGCGGCGCCCAATATCGTGAGCAGCCAACGCCGAGCGTTTTCCATCGCAAGCTTGAGCGGATGGGTGGGACTCGGTCTTACGACGTTGTCCGTGCCGCTTGGATTCCCCCTAGCGCGAAATGCGCCCTCAACTCCCAGTCAGCGCGCAAAACGCCAAATACGCCGCCTCGTGCGCCCCCGCCAGCACCAAAGCCCGCTCCACAACTTCACGCTGCTCGGCTCCACTCCACCGTGTCGCTCCACCCGCTCCACCTCGCCGATGCGCTGCCCCCACAAGGCCTCCAAGATAACGCGCCAGTGGTGGGAGATCCTCCGGCGCCAGTCGCCCAAGATCGAGCTTGTCTTCTTGAGGGGCCAGCCGACGTACCAACATCGACAGCCCCCCTAGCTCCGTCGTCGTCACCTGCCGAGGTGGAGTCGCAAGACATCGATGAAGTCCCGTCGCCACTCGTTCGGCCGGCGCCATCGATTTGTTTTGAGGCCCAAACAGCAGCGCTGCGGACGGTTCCGACTCTTCTTTCATGTCGTATACCCAGGCTCCATCAGGACCGCCTTTCCCTCGTGCCAGTACCGCCAAACGAAGCCCTCCGAGACTTCCCGTGCCCGCCACGCGAAAGGCAACATCCAAAACCTCCGTGTGATCCGACGTCGAGCGTTCGTCTTTCCCTAGACGCTCGATAGCCTGACGAAATGCAACCCGCGCGTCGTGATCGAGCGCCGGTGCAATGTCGAGATACCGCTCTGCTCGAACGAAGCGACGGGTCTCTCCGTGCAAAACCGTCCGCGCGTCAAGCAGCAATTTCCGCGTGCGACCCTCGACCTTCGCCACCAGCGAGGCAACAGGACGGGGCAACTCGAGCCGTCGCGGCTCGTCGAAAGCGGCCGTCACGTAACCGTCGACCATGACACGCGCCAGACCGAGTGCGTCGGGGCCCGACGCGCCTAGCTCCCGTCCCGCAAGCACCAAACTCGTCAGCAGCCGAAGGACATCGACAAACCAAGGGCCCTCGAACGCGTCATCGAAGTCGTTCAGGTCGAACACCACCGGGTCGTCGTCGCTCTTGCTTCGCGCTTGAGGGGCGTGTCCGCGAAAGGCTCCGAAGTTCTCCAGGTGCAGATCGCCTATGAGCCAGCCAAACCCGGGGGGACCTTCGGCCAGCTCCGGTTGCTCGCGTAACAGCTCGTAGAAAAGGGGGGACGCTCCCCGAAGGAACGCATGCGGCGACGCTGTCATGCGAGCAATTTTCCGTGTCAAGAGGACCGGCATGGCCTTGGTGCGCTCCCGGTCGCGCGCAAGTTGACGCTCGGCAAGCACAAACGGATCGAGAGGCAAAGCATGTTTCATGGCGCCACCGTAAGCACCGAACGGAACCCGTAGCGATCGGAAAGTGGCACCTTGCCGCTTCCATCGGTCGCATCGGCGCGTGTCTCGAGAAACGTGCGGGTGCTTCCATGGACTACGTCGGCCTTGAACCCGTAGAGCCAAACATGATCGAGCCAACGATCGGCAGCTGTGGTGGCATTTGGATTGCCCACACACGATGTGCAACGGGCGGTGGTTCCAGGAGCCGCGGCCAGGACAAACTCGGAGGCAAGCAGGTCCCAGGTTAGGCCACCGAAGCCCTGCACATTACCCGTGGTGGGTGAGGCTCCGAAGTCGCCAAGAAGCACCGCCCGCGATGAGCGTCCCTTGACCCAGGCCACAAGACGCTCGGCCTGGAGCCGTTGCTCCGCTTCCCAGCCTGACGTGTCCGTGGCGCCGCCTCCATAGTCACCTGTGTAGAGGTCCCACCCCGCCTCACGAATAGGCGTGAGCGCAGTGCAGTAGGTATCCACTTGGGCGCCGTTTGGAAAAGCGATGCGGGCCGCGATCACTACACGCTGTTCCCAGGTGGAGGCAAACACGTAGTGGGCACTGGACGACAATGGGAACCGAGACAACAACACGACTCCGTTTCGTCCGCTGTAGCCAACGTCGCCGTGAAGCTCGGTTTTGCAGTCGTGTGCAAGAGTGGCCATGGGGCTTGCAAAGCCGGCCAAGAGGGAACCGTAACACCGGGCAGTGGCCCCTACTTTGAAACGAAGGAGGCTTGTTCCGCAGCGCTGCTCGATGCAGGTGCGGCTGGTGAGCACGCCATTATCGCCGGGGGTGGAGCAGTTGGAGCGCAGACAGGCGAACATGTCGTCAAACTGGCTGCTGTCGCTGGGAGCTCCGCAAGGGGGAAGCGTAGGCCTGGCTGGAGTAGTTCCAAAAGCGGTCGTTCGGTCGTCGGGCTCGGTGCCTAGGGTCGTGGGAAACCTGAGGCTGTAAGGGAACGAAGACTTGGTGGCGGCAACCAGGTTCGAAGGGTCATCGCCCTGCCACGCGTCCTGCACGCACAACACGTCGCCGCTGTAGGCGGAAAGCGCGGCGAAGACAGCGGGACGGCGCGTGCTTTCGTTGGGAGTGAGGGGACCTCGGAGTGCGACATTGAATGTCTCGAAGGAAACCTCGAGAGGGGAGCCTGCGGCGGCGTCCCCACCGCCCGGGGAAACGACGCTGGTGGCGCCTGAACAGGCGCAGAGAAGGGCCAGGGCAAACGGGGAACGGGACATCACCGGATGCATGATAAACCACGTCCAGATCGAGACCCGCCATTTCTGCCAGACGAGGCTTTGGCCGAGGAGCCAGCGGAGCGTACTCACAGTACGTGAGCAGGCTCGGATACGAACGATCGACTGGACCTTCCGTACCACGACTACTACAAGGCCGCAGCCGACAATGAAAAACATCCCCCTCAACGAGCGTCTGATCTTCGCCTTGGACGTTGACTCACAAGATGAAGCGAAACGCTGGCTTGACCGCCTTGATGACCAAGTCCAGATCTACAAGGTCGGGCTGCAGCTGTTTCTGGCGGGCTGGTTTCCAGTCATCGATATGATTCTCAAGCGCAACTATAAGGTGATGATCGACCTCAAGTTTTTCGACATCCCAGAGACCGTGGGGCTTGCGGTGCGAGAATTGGCCAAGCGCCATGCGACCTTCATCACGGTCCACGGCAACGACCCGATCCTCCGCGCGGCCGTAGCTGAACGTCAGGATACCAAGGTGCTCGCCGTGACCGTGCTCACCAGCTACGACGAATCTGACATGCGGGACATGGGGATGAAGTGCACGGTAAAGGAACTTGTCCTCCACCGGGCAAAGAAGGCTTTGGAACTTGGCTGTGACGGCGTCATTTCGTCGGGTTTGGAGGCTAAAGATCTTCGGAGCGGTCTGGGGGAGAAGCTTCTCATCGTGACGCCGGGGATTAGGCCTGGGACGAACGACTTTGCGAAAGACGACCAGAGGCGTATTTCAAACGCAGGGGACGCGATCCGGAACGGTGCAGACTACGTGGTCGTCGGGCGTCCAATTCGAGACGCAAAGGACCCACTTGAGGTGGTTCGTCAGATGCACGACGAAATAGCGAAAGGATTAGATTCCCTGCGATCCATCCAGTGACTGAACGTGGGGCGGAAGTGAAGGTCAGGGATGGTCGCCCCCCCGTAGGCGCGTGGTGGGCGAGTGAGATGTCAGGGAAGGCGCCGGCGTTTCAGCGCCGGCCCAGGGTAGGAGAGAACTAAGCAGGAATGGCTTCGAGCAGCCCCGCAGCACCCATGCCGCCACCAATGCACATGGTGACCACAGCATACTTGCCGCCACGACGACGTAGCTCGTAAAGAGCCGTCGCCGCGAGCTTCGCCCCACTGCACCCGAGTGGATGCCCAAGAGCAATGGCGCCACCGTTGACGTTCAACTTGTCGTCAGGAAGCCCCAACGTGCGCTGCACATACAACGCTTGGCTCGCAAATGCCTCGTTCAGCTCGAACAGATCGATGTCCTTCACCGACAACCCGGTCCGCTTGAACAGCTTGCGTACCGCCGGAATGGGCCCAATCCCCATAATCGTCGGATCCACCCCTTCCGTCGCAAACGCACGGAAATACCCAAGCCCCTTGATTCCAAGAGAATCCGCCTTGGCCTTGCTCATGACAAGCGACGCTGCCGCGCCGTCGGAAAGCGGTGACGCATTCCCCGCGGTCACACAGCCTTTGACCGCAAACACTGGTTTGAGCTGCGCGAGCCCCTCCGCTGTCGTGTCCGCCCGAATCAGTTCGTCCGCCTTGAACTCGAACTCCACTCGGTCGTTCCCCTTGTACCGGACCCCTTTGACCGAAACGATCTCCGCCTCAAACTTGCCCGCCTTCTGCGCCGCTGCCGCACGCTGGTGACTGCGTGCTGCAAACGCGTCCTGGTCCAGTCGCGCGATCTGGAAACGACTGGCAACGTTTTCCGCAGTGATGCCCATCGGCGTGTACACCCCTGCACATCGCTTCATCGCCTCCGCGGACGCCGACAACTTGTTTCCAGTCATCGGTACCATCGACATCGACTCGACTCCCCCTGCAATGAGGATATCTGCCGAGTCGATCGCAATCGCCCCCGCCGCAAGCGCAATCGCCTGAAGCCCGCTCGAGCAGAAACGATTGATGGTGAGGCCTCCCACTTCGTCAGGAAGTCCCCCGAGAAGCGCTGCTACACGCGCAATGTTGAGCCCTTGCTCGCCTTCAGGCATCGCGCAGCCGAGGATCACATCCTCGACATCCGCAGGCTTGACCTGCGGTACCCGTGCCATCAGCGCTGCAATCACTTCGCCCGCAAGATCGTCTGGACGCTTGAACGCAAGCGACCCCTTGAGCGCCCGGCCAACCGCCGAGCGTACTGCCTCTGCAATGATGATATCGGCCATGGTCAGTTCCTCAGCGGCTTGTTGTTCATCAGGAAGTACTGGATACGCTCCTGCGTCTTCTTCTCGCCGCAAAGGCTCAAAAACGCTTCGCGTTCGAGGTCGAGCATCTCGTCCTCGGTCACCTCACGCGAGGCGCCGCCCACGCCACCCGAAAGGACTGTCGCAATCTTGCGCGCAATCAACGCGTCATGCTCCGTTGCATGCCCGCCAGCTACCAGTGTGTCGACCATCATCGAAAGCGTCGCAATGCCGCTCTCGCCTGGAAGCGTGTAAGCCCGTGGAACCGGTGCGTGATAGCCCGCTTCCGCAAGACCAATCGCCCGCGCCTTCGCCTCGAAAAGCTGACGGGCTCGGTCGAAGGATACCCCGTCGTTGCGACGGAAATACCCATTGGCTTTCCCCTCTTCAGCACTCGTTGCAACCTTTGCCATCGCGATCTTCTTGAAGACCTCGACGACAACATCAAGCGTGTTGAGCGCCTGTCCCTCAGGCACGTTCTCAAGGGCGCGCCAAAGGAGGTTCATGTTGCCTGCACCGCCAGGAAGAAGCCCGACGCCCACTTCGACAAGCCCTGAATAGGTCTCCGCTGCGGCTTGAACCGCATCGCAGCCAAGACAAAGCTCGAGCCCTCCTCCGAGGGTCATGTTGTAAGGGGCCGCGACCACTGGAACACGTGCGTACTTCAGCTTCTGCGTCGCGTACTGGTAGCCCTTCACCATGTCGCGGATCGCGTCGAACTGCCCGCCCATGGCTGCGAAGATCAACGCTGCAACGTTGGCGCCTACGCAGAAGAACTCGCCCTGGTTGGCTATCACCATGGCGCGGAAATCCTGCTCGGCCTTCTCCGCTGCGTCGTTCAGAAGCTTGATGACATCGGGATCGATGCTGTTGGCCTTGGTCTTGAAAGTGACACAGAGGACACCGTCGCCAATATCCCAAGCCTCGGCACCGTCGTTCTTGAGCACCGGAGCGTTGCCCCGGCGTGCCTCGGACAGCGAAACGATGCGGGGATCCCGAGCGCTCTTGACATAGTCGCCGCGAACAAGGTCGTACACGGCACCGTCGGCGCGGTAAAACCCAGGGGCGTTGTCTGCACGCATCTTCTTGATGGAGTCGGGAAGTTGGATCCCTTCCTTGAGCATGCGGTCGGTGGTCTCGGCAAACCCGAGAGCATCCCAGACCTCGAAGGGACCAAGCTCCCAGTTGTAACCCCACTTCATGGAGTTATCGATAGCTACGACGTCGTCGGTGATCTCGCCGATGCGACGCGCCGCGTAGGCAAGGGAGCGGGCGGTGATCTTCCAGGCGAACTGACCTCCAGGCCCCTGGTCTTTGGCAAGCGCGCGGACTCGTTCTTTGGGGTTCTCGATCTGCGAGATGGCCTTCATCGCGCTCTTGATGGCAGGGTTTCCCCCCTTGGCGCGGTACTCGAGAGTCTTCGGGTCGAAGGTCTCGAGCTCTTTGGCAGGACCCTTGCGGTAAAAGCCTGACTTGGTTTTGTCCCCAAGGAGCTTCTTGCCGAGCATCGCCTGAACGAAGGCTGGGATCTTGAAGACGTCGCGTTCTTCGTCCTGAACCAGCATGTCGTAGCAGTTCTTCGAGACGTGGGCGAAGGTGTCGAGCCCCACGAGGTCGGCGGTGCGGAAACTTGCGCTCTTGGGATGTCCCATGGGCGTTCCGGTGATGGCATCGACGTCCTCAGGGGACAGACCGTCGTCAACCATCTGATGGATGGTCGACATCATCGCCTGCACGCCGATGCGGTTGCCGACGAAGTTGGGGGTGTCTTTGCCGAAGACGAGCCCCTTGCCGAGGTCGTTTTCGCCGAACTTGCTGATGCGCTCGATGGTCTCTTTGCTGGTCTCGGGACCGACCACGAGCTCGAGGAGCTTCATGTAGCGGACCGGATTGAAAAAATGCATCACGAGGAAACGGCTCTTGAAGCTCTCGCTGCGTCCCTCGAGCATGTCGACGATGCGCAGGCCCGAGGTGTTCGACGCGATGATGCAGTCGGACGACAACACGGCTTCGAGCTTGGTGAAGAGGGAGCGTTTGTGTTCGAGCTGCTCGATGATGGCCTCGATGACGAGGTCGCAGTTGGCGAGCTTTTTGAGGTCGTCCTCAACGTTCCCGATGGAGACGAGACGGGCGCTCGACTTGTGGAAAAATGCGGCCGGTCGCCCCTTGATGGCCTTGTCGAGGCCTCCCGCGGCGAAACGGTTTCGAGCCTTCGGATCCTTCTTTTCGTCCTCGGTAAGGTTCGGCGGCACGATGTCGAGAAGCACCACCTCCACCCCCGCATTTGCGAAGTGGGCGGCGATTCCGCTCCCCATGACACCTGCCCCGATGACGCCTGCGCGCCGAATGGGTTTGCTCATGAACTGGTCTCCCTACTGCCTTTACTGACTGCCTGGTTTGGCCCCCCTCGGCGAGGAGGGCGAAGATGCTGCCCCAATCCCCTCGGACCGCGGGCCGTGATGACCGGCTCCTTCTTAGGGCGCGGTTGCCGGTCCTCCGAGGGGACGGGAGTCGTTCTCGCGTTTTTTGTTCGAGCGCAAGCCCAATTGACGCGGATGGTTGAAACCTCCCGTCAAGGCGAGAGGTCCCAGTCGCCTTTTAGAAGCTCGGTGAGATGCTGCGCGGACATATGCGCCGTTGCCGTCACCACCACCGGGTCCTTGCGATCCAGCACGAACCCACGAAGCCACCGAAGGGCCTCCGTCGTCTGCGCCGCCTCGAGAACCCGCGTCAGCACCGCTTCGGACGCCGCCGCCGCATCCTGGTCGGCGTAAGCAAAAGCCCCCGTGAGCGCACCGTCTTTCCCTGGCCCAAGGGACACAGTCAGCGACACAAGCCCCCGTCCCACATGCGCCAACGCCCCTTTGCCAAACTGCGGCACGTGACGAAGGAGCGCGTTCCCATCGAAACGCACCGCCGCAAGCGCCCCAGGAGCGATCTCGAACCGGGGACGTCCCGCTGGATGCGCAAACGCCTCCCTTGCTCTGTCCCGAAGGTCGCCCTGCACAATCAGCCAAGTTCGCCCGGGAAGCTCGAAGAGGGACGCGGTCTTCCCCGCCTCCTCGCACGTCAGCTCCCGCACCGGGACACGTTGCGACACGGTCCACAGCGGTGCGCCATCAGGACCCGCCAGCGCCGCCGGATCGAGATCCGCTCGCACCCCGCGCAACACAAACACGAGATCGTCGCGGGGGCCGAGACGCGCCACGAAAAGCTCCTCCGAGCTCTCCACCGCATCGAGCATCCGCAACGTCGCCGCCCCGCCGTGTTGGTTTGCTTTGGTTGCCGCTACCTGCACCACCCGACGTGCCCACGGACCGTAGACCGGGTCCCTGAAAAGCACCTTCGTGCGAAACTCCGCAAGAAGCTCCGGAACGCTGTCGATGGCGTCCTCCCAACGCGCCGCGGGTCCCGACGCCGCACGCCGCGGTGCAGGTGTCGATGCACAAGACGCCATCACGAGCGCCATGACCACGGGGAGAAACCTCACCGGGTCACGTTCGCCACTAGCGCCGCCATCTCCTCCACGACCGCGTCGATGCTGCGATTGGAGGAATCCACCAGGACCGCGTCCGACGCCTGGCGAAGAGGCGCGACTGGCCGATCGCGATCCCTTTGGTCGCGAGCCCGAACGTCGGCGAGGGTCTCCTCCAAGGTGACACGGGTCCCTTTGGCCAGGAGCTCTTCGTGACGTCGACGGGCTCGGACCTCGTCTTGCGCGGTGAGAAAGAACTTCACCTCGGCGTCGGGAAACACGGAAGTCCCGATGTCTCGTCCCTCGAGCACGACGCCTCCCTGGAGCGCCGCCTGCCGCTGGATTCCAAGGAGCGCCAAGCGAACCCCGACGTACGCCGAGACCATGCTGGCTCCTGTTGCCATGCGAGGCGTGCGGATCGCTTCGGAGATGTCGTCGCCGTCGAGGGCGACACGCACGCTGCCATCGGCCGCGCGGGTCAGGACCAACGTGGGGGCAATTTGTTCGGCGACCTGTTCGACGTTGGGGGCGTCTTGCCAGGCGACCCCCTGGCGTTCGGAGGCAAAGGCGACGGCGCGGTAGAGAGCGCCGGTATCTACGAGGAGAAAGCCGAGGCGGTCGGCAAGCCTACGGGCCACGGTGCTTTTGCCAGCGCCCGCCGGACCGTCGATGGCGATCACGGGACGGGGCCGGACAGGGACGGGCCCGATGATTTTGTTCGACGGCATGATTGAGGTGTCCACCTAGTACAATCGCGTGCGGAGGGGGAAGCGGTTGATGGGGATGCCAACCCGTGTGCATCCCGATGGGTTTGATTTAACTATTAGCTAACGGCGCGGCCTCTCGAGTTTCCCCTGGCGCGTATCTCCTGGCACGGCGGGCGCGCCCGGCTCTCGAACAGGAGGAGCCGCAGGGGGCGGCTGCACGGGCTCCACAGGCTTGGGAGGCGGATTGTTCAGCAAGAACGGACGTGCGTTCATAGTAGAGCAGGCATACACCTCGTCGCGGTGGAACTCCCAGTGCAAGTACACATGGCCATCGGGCGACACGATCACGCTTGGGGGAGAACCAAACGGCTGCGCACGCTGCACCGAATCGAGCGCCGCAAGGTCGAACGCCGTGTTGCCACTGGTCCGAACAACGCCCATCTTGTACAGATGGCCGTCCTTGGTCAGTACGAGCTCCAGACGGGTCACGAGACGCTTGTTGTTGAGCACATGCCCTTGAGGAAGCCTATCGAGCGAGCCCAGAAAATTGTCGGCAAAGATGGGATGGATCCTGTTGTGCATTCCGTTGAGGTAGGACGCAAACGGGACTCGCGCCGTGTTGAGAGCGGTCTGATTGCCTGTTTGGACACTTGAAACGTAGTTCTCGACCGCGCTTCTCCAGTGGTCGAAGCTCGATGAGACCCAGGAGCCTCGGTGCTCGCTCTTCCTGCGTTCGCCGTCCGCCTCGCGCATGCTTCGGAGCTCGTCACGCCCCAACATCGCGGAGACATCCCCTTGACTTAGGTTTGGATTGAGCTGACCTGGGGACGGTTTCACGCCTCGCCCAAAGATGGGGGCCGCGGCAGCTTGAGGGGTCAACGTCGAGGTTGCAGGGGCCGGCCTCTGGAAAGGACTGTACGACCACGACTCCCCTTGGGGCTTCGGCGGAGTCCCCGCTGCAGGCGGCACGTTCGGGCCGGCAGGCGCAGGCGCAGGTGCAGGACCTGCTGGCTGGGGAGCTAGCGCAGGAGCGGGCGGTGCGTTGGGTGTAGGCTGTCCTGTCTTGGGAGGTCCCTGGACCGCAGCTGCAGTAGGAAGCGGCGCGGGCGTCTTCTGGACTTCGGGGTCTGTCCCCTTTTCGCCCGGAGCGCGGTTCGCCTCTCCTTTACGGTTTTCGCTTTCGGCGACGCGGCTCTGGTCGCTGTTTCCAGGATTGGGGTCGGGCCCAGCGTGGCTTGTCCCTGGGCTCGGATGCTCGTCGTTGCGGTCGTGGGTCGTTTGCCGAGCGACCTCTTCTTTGTCGACCTTGTTGGCCTCATCGGCGATGAACTGCGCGTTGGGATTGTCGGCCTGGTTCGCCTTGGCGTGCTGACGTACCGCGATGCGCTGGTCTTTTTGGGGCAACGGAGGCGTGGGAGCTTTTGGCGGCTCGGGACGGATCACAACGGTTGCGGGCGGGTCCTTTTTGGGGGGCTCGGGATTGGGTGGGACCGCAGCGGGCTTTTTCTCGTCGGGTTTCTGGTCGGGCCTTGCGGGGTCGGGCTTCGGTTTGGGGGCGTCGGGCTTCGGTTTGGAGGCGTCGGGTTCGACCTCGGGGACCGTGTCGGGAGGGACCTCGACAGAGAGCTCGAGGACACGCTCTTCGTCGCGCACGAGGCCGCGGGCTTTTGCGAGGAGGTGCGAGATGGCCAGTTGGTCGTCGTGGACCTTCGCGACGACGCCGCCGCCTTGAGCGAGCAGGTGGTGGGCACAAACCGCGGCGCAGATCCAGAGAATCAGCGGGGTTTTCGGTTCACTCTGCATCACGGGCCCCGGGCTAGGATAGGTTGAGGAGGGGCGGGAACAAGCGTTTGCGAGCCTACCAGAAGCCGGCCGAGAGGCGAGCTACTTTGGAGTTTCGCGCAGCTTGGCGAGGATCAAACGCATTTTGTCGAGCTGCTTCTGAGCCTCGACGAGCAACGCCGCACGGTCCGTCGGCAGGTCGTCGGCCGCCGGTTTTGCTTTTGCCTCGCCCTCCAAGGGAACATCGGAGGTTTGCAGCGGCTGCAGCGGTACCGGCTCCTGAGGAGGCTCCTGGGGTGCCGGAGCGGATCCCCAAAGGTCGGGCGGGGACGCGTTAAGGGTGAGCGGCGCAGGAACGGGGGTCCCTGCTGCCAGTGGAGTCGTGGTCTCTAGGGGTTTCCTTGCACCGGCCATCACGGTGGTCTGCTCGAACGGATTTTTCACTTTGTTGCCCATCGCTTTCTACTCCTAAACCAAACCTAACTTGAGAAGCGCAAATTTCTCTCGTGGACACGGCACCGCGACACCCGCGACCCAGGGTTACCCACCCTGGGCTGATTTAACTCGCCCCTTCGGGGCTGCCAATCAACGCTCGTGGTCCTTTTCCAGCACGTCCCCGTACG
>CAITRH010000080.1 GCA_903894755.1 uncultured delta proteobacterium | reverse complement strand
ATCCTGCTTGCCCGAATGGGCAAGCGGAATGTCGAGGGAGAGGGGGGTTGGGGGGGTGAGGTCCGCGGGCCGTTGTAAGTTTTAGGGTGCTCGGAACTGTTCGAGGAGTTGCTGGTGGGCTCGGTCCTGCTTGGCAAGAGCCTCGAACAGCCGACGGACCGTCGCCGGCGCGTCCTGGGCCATCCATTGAGCATGGGCCGCCTCGAGACTTTGTTCGAGGTCGACGAGCAAGTTCGCCGCGTCTTCGTAAGTTAGCCCGCGGCGGCTGGCACGAACCTCGATCAGTGCGTGCTCTACCGCGCCGAGGGCCGCGTGCAGCGCGCTCGGGTCGAGGTGAAGCGGTGCCAGCAGCGGTGCGCTTCGAACCTGGCTTGAAAGCAGGCGAATTCGAAGGGCGTGTTGACGCTCTTCTTGTTCCAAACGCACAAACAGCTCGTGAAGATGGTGCTCTTTTTCAAAGCGCTTTCGAAGCACGCCATAGAGGTCGGCCGCGAGCCCTTCGATGCGCTCGGCTTGATCGAATGCGTCGTAGAAGGTCAGCACGTTGGCGGGATCTAGCCGTTGGCTTTGGCGAACGCTTTCATGAACTCGGTGAGCTGTTCGATCCAAGCGACCGAGACCGCGTTGTAGGTAGAAACTCGGATGCCTCCGACGCTGCGGTGTCCTTTGAGTCCGACCATGCGCTGTTTCTTGGCCTCGGAAACGAACTTCTCTTCGAGAGCCTCGGAGGGGAGCCGGAACACGACGTTCATAAGAGAGCGGCTGGCCACGTCGACAGGGCATTTGTAAAAGCCCGCGTGCCCGTCGATGGTGCCGTAAAGAAGCCGTCCCTTCTCGCGATTGTCGGCTTCGAGCTTCGCCAGACCGCCGGACTCCTTGGCCCAGGCGAGCACGTTGCGAACCAGGTAGATCCCGAACGTGGGGGGCGTGTTGTACAGCGAGTTGTTTTCGACGTGGGTGCGGTACTGGAAGATCTTGGGGATATCTTTTCGTCCCTTGTCGAGAAACTCGCGCTTGGCGACCACGATCGTGACGCCGCTAGGGCCGATGTTTTTCTGCGCCCCTGCGTAGATCAGAGAGAACTTGGAGACGTCGAGTTTTTTCCATAGGAAATCGCTCGACATGTCGGCGATCAGAGGAGCGTTCGCGGTGGGGAACTCGGCTCCAGGGGCGACGGCAAACTGGACTCCATGGATGGTCTCGTTGCTGGTGAGGTGGACGTAGGCTGCGCCCGGCTCGGTGGCGATGGAGTCGACCACGCGAACATAGGACTTGTCTTTCCCGTCGCCGGTGCCGCTGGTGGCGACGACTTTGGCGGAAAGACCGTAGAGGGCGGCGACGGTTTTCCCCTCGGAGAAGGCTTTTTCGCCCCACGCTCCGGTGAGCACGTAGGCGCCGTGGGTGCCTGCGGTGAGGAAATTCATGGGGATCGTCGCAAACTGCGTCGAGGCGCCTCCTTGAAGGAAAAGAACCTCGTAGCCCGCAGGGACCTCGAGAAGCTCGCGCAGAAGCGAGATGGCCTCGTTGTGGACCGCCTCGTAGTCTTTGCCGCGGTGACTGTGCTCGATGACGGACATGCCGCTGCCGGCGAAGTCGAGGAGCTCCTTTTGAGCGCGTTCGAGGGCAGCAAGGGGGAGAGTCGCGGGACCTGGATTGAAGTTGAGAGCGCGAGACATGAAAAAGCCTCCTTGGCGCGGGACCACCGGCCGGTTGACCGGCGCACTCTAGGGCGATGGGGTGCTTTTGGCCACGGTGAGCACGAACGCGGCGCCTTGGAGCGATCGGCCGCGCAACGTGACTAACGTGACTCCGGAGCTGACCGTGAGATCGCCGCCATGGCCTCGAGCGACCTTTCGAGCCAGCGCGAGCCCCACGCCAACACCGCCATGCGCCCGCGTCGGGGAACCGTCGATCTGGTAGAACGGCTCGAACACCCGCTCGGCGAGCTCCGAAGGGATCCCGCGGCCCGAGTCGGCAACCACCAGCTCGCAGCGCCCCTCGACGGCTCGCACGCGCACTCCGACGCAGCCGCTTTCTGGAGTGAACTTGACGGCGTTGTCGACGAGCTGCGCGACGGCTTTTGCCACACGTTCGGGGTCCCCCTCGCAGGCGATCGGATGGACAGGCAACTCTTCGAGGAGCTCGAGGTGCCGCTCGGCGAGGGACCTAGCGGCTTGCCTCAGCGTGCGACGTACGAGATCGACGAAGTCGTAGGGGCGATGGAAAAACGCCATCTTGCCTGTCTCGAGGCCGGTGACGTCGATAAGGTTGTCGAGGGTGATACGGAGGCGACGGATGCAATCATCCATGGCCCGGAGCGCCTTGCCCTGGGCTTTGCTGACGGGACCGAGCTCCTCGTCGAGAAGCATCCGGACGTACCCGACCAGCGGGGTCATGGGGGTGGCGAGCTCGTGGGAAATGTTGCGATAAAACTCGCGACGAAGTCGTTCCATTTCGCGCAGTCGCTCGTTGGCCTCGGAGAGCTCGGCGAGCTTTGCGTCGAGGTGGCCCACGATGCGGTGGCTCTGCAGACGTAGGTGCTCGCTGGTGGCTTGGGGGCTTGCGGCGCCTTGTTCGCGGTGTCCTTCGAGGTAGCGACGGACGGTGGACGCGAACTGGCGGGCGTCGATGGGCTTGCGCAGGAACCCGTCGCAACCAACGGCAAAACTGGTGTCGCGGTCCCCCTCGTCGGCGATGGCGACGATGGGGACATCGGTGAGGCTCGCTTCGCTTCGGAGGCGAAGGGTGACCTCGTAGCCGTCGAGCCCTGGGATGTTCAGGTCGACCAGGACGATGTCGGGTTTGTGGGCGAGGGCGGCGCGAACCCCCTCGATGCCATCGGGCGCGTCGATGACCTCGTGTCCATCGGCGACGAGGAGCTCACGGACAAGTAACCGGTTGCGAGGATCGTCCTCGATGTGGAGCACCCGCGCCATGCGCTTCCCTTTACAATCGTGGCGGCCCGGCTACGGTCCGCCCGCCCCATGAGCGACCAAAGCGACCAAACCGTCCCAACCAACCGTTCCGTTTCTCTGTTTCGAGTCCATGGTACGCGGCTCCTTTGCGGGTTGCCGTTCTTTGTCCTCGCAGCCTGCACGCAGCTTACCCAGCCTCCCGCGGACCTCGTCGACGCCGGTGCTGCTTCCGCCCCCCGACCCGTGGCGCCATCGGTTGGAGCGGCAGGTCTTCAAATCCAGGAGATCACCCCTGGAACGGGAACGGCTACGGCCAAGAGCGGCGACCGCGTACGCGTGCATTACACGGGGACCTTGGTGGACGGCACCGAGTTCGACAGCTCGAGAAAGCGAGGGGACCCGATCACGTTTGCGCTCGGTTCGGGCCAGGTCATTCGAGGCTGGGACCTCGGTATTACAGGGATGCGCGTGGGGCAACGTCGCAAGCTCACCATTCCACCGGGGCTTGCCTACGGGGATCGGGGACGTCCCGGGATCCCTCCGAACGCGACGCTGGTATTCGACGTCGAGCTTGTTGGCATCGAGGCAAAATGAGACGCGTCATCTTTCTAGTGGCACTTGTCAGCGGCTGCGGCGGAGGGATGCGGGGAGTTCGTTCCGGCACCGAGGGCGACAGCGAAGCGCCGGTTACGAAGGAGGCGGCAGCGCCGTCCGAGTCTCCTTCGAGGGAGTCCACGAGCCGACCGGTGTCTCCTCCGACGCAGATCACGGCGAGGCATGTGTTGATCCAGTGGATGGGATGTCGGAACGCGCCGTCGTCGGTGGTACGGACCCGTGAGCAAGCCGAGGTCGTGGCGAGCGACGTCCTGAAGCGGGCGCGAGCTGGGGAAAACTTCGCGCGTCTTGCCGTGGAGTTTTCCGACGAGCCGAACGCAGGACGTCGTGGAGGGTCGCTAGGGCGATTTGGAAAGGGCCAGATGGATCGTCAGTTCGAGGAGGCGGCGTTTGCGCTTGCGCCCGGGGCCTTGTCGAGCGTGGTCGAGAGCCCGTTTGGATTCCATGTCATTCAGCGTATCGAATAGAACCCCATGGGTTTGAGGACTGCGGTCCTTGCCGCGGTTGTTTCCGGGCTGTTGTACTTCCTGGCCTTCGCCGGCATGGATGTTTGGCCACTGGCGTTCGTCGCGTTCGTACCGCTCCTTGTGGCGGTGCGTGGACAGAGTCCCCGTCGAGCGTTTGCCCTTGGGCTACTGACGGGGACCACGGCGAGCGTGGCGGGGTTTTACTGGCTTCTGGGGATGCTCCAGACGTTCAGCGGGTTTCCTGCGCCGGTGTGCGCGATCTTTGTCCTTGCGTTGTGCACCTACCAAGGGGGATGGGGCGGGGTGCACATGTGGCTGGTATCGCGGGCCGAGGCACGCGGCTGGCCGTTTTCCGTAGCGGTGGTCTTGGGGTTTGCGACCGCGGAGCTCCTGTATCCGCTTCTTTTTCCATTTTACTTCGCGGCCACGGTGCACTCGGTGCCGGTCCTGGCGCAGGCGGCCGAACTTGGGGGCCCTATCCTGGTGGGGGTTCTTCTGGTGATTGCCAACGTAGCGTTGGCGGAGCTCGTGTCGGCGCGGATACAACGTCGCAAGGCCGATCGGCGGGTGCTGTTGGTTTCGCTGGTGGTGACGGCGCTTTCGCTTGTTTTTGGGTTCTGGCGCGTGGTCGGTGTGGATCGAAGGGTTGCTTCTGCGCCATTGGCAACGGTGGGGGTGGTGCAGGCAAACATGGGGCTGCTCGAGAAGCGCAACGACAGCTACGAGGGGCTTCGACGTCACCTGACCCTTACGCGCGGGCTGTCCGATATCGACTTCGTGGTCTGGAGCGAGACTTCGGTGATGCAGCCTATCGAGGAGAGTTCCCTCGAGGTGATCGAACGCGGAGTAGGGCAAGACATTGGCGTGCCCGCGATTTTTGGGGCGGTGTTGTATCGGTTCGAGCCTCCGCCGCGCGACGTTGCGATGTTCAACACGGCGCTCTCGACGGATGTCCAAGGGCGGGTGAACGGCCGTTTCGACAAAGCGCACCTGCTCATGTTTGGCGAGTACTTGCCCTTTGGCGAGTGGTTTCCCTCGCTTTACGGGTGGTCGCCGCAGAGCGGGAGGTTTTCCCCGGGCAAGAGCCTTGAGCCGCTGGTGATCGACCTAGGCGGTGTGAAACATCCGGTTTCGACTCTTGTTTGCTACGAGGATATCCTTCCCAGCTTCACCAACACGCTGGTCCATCACGGGTCCCCGGAGCTTCTCGTGAACATGACCAACGACGCGTGGTTTGGCGACACGATCGAGCCATGGCAGCATCTTGCCCTCGCCAAGTTTCGCGCCATCGAGCACCGTCGTTTTCTCGTACGAGCGACCAACAGCGGGGTGAGTGCGGTGATCGATCCGGTGGGACGGGTTGTGGCGAAGACGGCGACGTCGCGCGAGGGGACCCTTCGCGTGCCTATCCGTTGGCTTCGAGGCACGACGGTCTACGAAGTGCTGGGGGACGCTCCGTGGATAGCGGTATCGTTACTTTCGGTGGTGGGGGCGATGGTTCGCAGGCGCGGGAAGAAGTTCCTGGGGCCTCTGATGACTACGTGACCACCTCAGCTAGGCGCGTACCGCAGGTTTGAACCGCGCAACCCGCGACCCAGGGGGCACGCGGGGATCGGTGGGGATCCCGACAGCGCGGTGAGGGCACGGCGGAGGGCTTGAAGGCAGGCAGGCTTATGCGATGGGCTTACTGGAGTCCGGCGAAGGCTCGGGGCCTTCTGGCGGAGTGACGGGGCCGATGATTTTGGCGTGCCGCAGCGATTGCCACATTTCGTAGAGTTGAGCGAGATGTTCGAGACGCAATGCGATGGCTTCCGGGGACATGTCTACGGGGCGGACTGGTATCATGGGTTTGGCTTGGCAAGTGCCGTGAGGTTTTGGATATCTAAACCAAACCCATCTTGAGAACCGCAGGT
>CAITRH010000079.1 GCA_903894755.1 uncultured delta proteobacterium | reverse complement strand
TGTTCCGAGCCCCCTCTCTCGAAGACGATTTTACTTGCCCGCATGGGCAAGGAGGATGTCGAGGGAGAGGGGGTTGGGGGTGAGGTCTACGCGACATTGGGGCGCGGAAGCGGTAGATCGGACCTGCGGTTTTCAAGATGGTTTTGGTTTAAGCCGTTGCAGCGAGGGAACCCCCAGTTCTTTCCTTCAATGGGACGGACCCCACGCGTTGATTGGTTGGCAGCCCCGAAGGGGTCGCGCGTGGCGCGGTTCAAACCTGCGGTTCTCGAAGTAGGTTTGGAAGATGAAGCAGAAGGTGCCAGAGGGCCATTGACTGTCGGCCTTTGCCGCGAATACGGTGCGCTTGTCTGTCGAGATGTCGAGATGTCGAGATCGAGTCGGAATGAGGAGGAGAGCAACAGATGAAAAAGGTATTTCTTGCCGCGCTGGTTATTGGTGCCGCATCAGCCATTTCGGGCTGCGGCATGCTTGGGGGCGTGGGTCAATGCAAATTTGCCAAAGGCGAAGTGGCGGCCGACCTGAGCGCGGATGCGAAGGCTTTCGTCGAGGCCGCCGCCGAGGTTAGGAAGATTCAGCTGGACTGGGAGACGGAGCTCGCCGCATTGGCAACGGAGCTGAAGGTCGAGCCGAAAGACGTAGCGGCCAAGCTCAAGGCGACCTTCGACGGCTTCCGCGCCAAAGGGCAGTGCGACATTGCGGTGACCGCTGATGTCGATCTTCAGGCGAGCTTCACCGCCGCCGCGTCGGGCAAAGCCGGCACAGGAGGAAGCGCGTCTGGTAGCGGAAGCGCCAACGTGTCGGTGAAAGTCACCGTCGAACCGACGTGCAAGGCCGAAGGGGCCATCTCGAAACCCGAGCTCGACGCCGCCGTGACCGCCGTTCGCGCCCACTTCCCCAAGCTCTTTACGCTCGCCAAGGCCTACATCGCCTGGATCGCCAAAGTTCCCGAGCTCAAGGCGAAGGGCGAGGCGGCACTGTCTGCAGCAGGTTCGGACCTCAAGGCCGTTCCCGAAATTAAGTGCGCCCTCGAGACGATCCTCGGGGTTCAGGCCGACGTGAAACTCAAGGTGGACTTCTCCGTCTCCGCTTCGGCTGCCGTCTCCGGCAAAGCCTGACCGTCCCCCCCAACCACCCTGCTGTGTGCTACCGACGATTTGCGTCGCGCAGCAGCTTTACGGCGAGGCTCGTGCTAACCCCGCCCCAGCAGGAGCCTACATGAGCCGAAAACCGCACAAATACGTCTTCGTCACCGGCGGGGTGGTGTCCTCCATCGGCAAGGGACTCGCCAGCGCCTCCATTGGCGCACTGCTCGAGGCCCGAGGGCTGCGGGTCACCAACGTCAAACTCGACCCCTATATCAACGTCGACCCCGGCACCATGAGCCCTTACCAACATGGCGAGGTCTTCGTGACCGACGACGGCGCCGAGACCGACCTCGATCTTGGCCACTACGAGCGCTTCACCACCGTGCGCACCACCCGTCAGAACAACTTTACAACCGGCCGAATCTACGAGGCGGTCATCTCCAAAGAGCGACGCGGCGAGTACCTCGGTGCCACGGTGCAGGTGATCCCCCACATTACCGACGAGATCAAGCATCGCGTGCGCGACGCCACCGAAGAGGTCGACGTTGCCATCATCGAGGTCGGAGGGACCGCCGGCGATATCGAGTCGCTCCCCTTCCTCGAAGCCGTACGTCAGCTCAAACTCGAGGCTGGACCCCAGAACGCCTTGAGCATCCATGTCACGTTGGTCCCCTACATTGCAGCCGCTGGAGAGCTGAAGACCAAGCCGACGCAGCATGCGGTCAAGGAGATGCGCGAGATTGGCATCCAGCCCGACATCCTGCTTTGCCGCACACAGATGCCTCTCTCTCGTGCGGTCAAAGACAAGATCGCACTCTTTTCCAATGTCCCCGTCGAGGCCGTGATCTCCGCCATGGATGTCGCGTGCATCTACGAGGTCCCTCTCGACCTGCACGCCGAGGGGGTCGACGAGCTGATCGCCGAGCGT
>CAITRH010000078.1 GCA_903894755.1 uncultured delta proteobacterium | reverse complement strand
GTTTCAACTACGACCTGATGCGACAGAGCAACGGCGGCAAGCAGATGAAGACAGTGTGGACCATGACCGCGCCAAGCAGCGGCGAGAAAGAGCACGGCAAGCATCCGACCCAGAAGCCCGTGGCCCTAATTGAGCGTTGCTTGCTTGCCTCTTCAAATGAAGGCGACTTGATTCTCGATCCGTTCCTCGGAGGCGGCACAACGGCAGTAGCTGCCGTTCGACTCGCGAGGCGATGCGTCGGCATCGAGGCTGATGAGGCGCACCTCAACTTGTCCATCGCTAGAGTCGGCGCCGCCGGACGAGACACCGGGAATCTGTTCACTACCCCCGTACGACCGGACGGCGCAGTTCTCTGACTTCTTTATGGAACGTACAAACGCGGTCGCCAGACTCATGATGCTACGAGGGAGGGATCTGCGCCCCCTCTCAGACACTTATCAAGTAACCGTCTGGAAAGACGGCAAGAAGAACAAGGGCTGGGCGGGACAGGTCCTCGAACGCTACCTCGGACTGCCAATCAATTCGGCTCAATCGCCTAACTTCGGCTCCTGGGAATTGAAGCTTGTTCCATTGAAGCGCAATCACGCGGGTAACCTCCAGGTGAAGGAGACGATGGCGATCACTATGATTGATCCGTACAACGTAGCTGAGACGCCATTTGAGCAGAGCCACTTGCTCAGCAAGCTGCAGAAGGCGGTCGTCTGTGCTCGGATGTTCGAGTCTCAGGCGGATGACACGAGTCTGCTGGTGAGTGTCTGTACCTTTGACCTCGACGACCCGGCGATCCTCGCGCGGGTCAAGGCGGACTACGATCTCGTTCGCAAGACGATCCGAAACGATGGGTTTGATGCGTTGACCGGGGCGATGGGGCAGCTCGTTCAGCCCCGGACCAAAGGGGCTGGGCACGGAAGCACCAGTCGTGCGTTCTACGCCAGGACTGGCTTCGTAGCGCATATTCTTGGCCTGTGACATGTCCTGTTCGTTCTCGTGCTCCTGGTTCGGCCCAATGGCCTCTTGGCGGTGAGCAAACCATGAACCCCTGGAAGCGGCTCCTCCTATTGCTCATCGTGCTGTTCCTTCCAGCGGGGGCCATTGGCGCCCTGCGGAGGCGACTGCCTGCGCTCGCAAAGGTGCTGCCGTGACAGCGGTCCTGGAGGTGCGAGGGGTAGGGGTTTCCTTCGGAGGGCTCGCTGCACTGCGCGACGTCACCTTTGCGCTTCCGCGCGCGGCGATCCACGGGGTGATCGGGCCGAACGGCGCGGGGAAGACAACCCTGTTCAATGTGCTTGGTGGTGTGATTCCGCCGGATGCGGGGCGCGTGAGTTTCCTCGGCGAAGACATCACCGGCCTCCCGCCGTATCGCATTGCGCGCCTGGGGCTGGCCCGCACCTACCAGATTGTCCGTCCGCTGGGAGAGCTGACTGTGCTGGAGAACGCCATGGTGGGCGCCTGTTTCGGACGCCACCAGCTTGCCGGGGCGAAGGCCAAAGCGCGCGCTGCCGAGACGCTACATCGGGTTGGTCTTGGCGATCGGTTGGAGCAGACGGCGGTCACACTGAACCTCGCGCAGAAGAAGCGCCTGGAGCTTGGTCGAGCGCTTGCGGCCGATCCCCACCTGCTGCTTCTCGACGAGGTGCTTGCGGGGCTCAATCCGACCGAGGTGACGCGCATGCTGGATACGCTTCGGGGGATCCGCGATGACGGGGTAGCGATCCTGATGATCGAACATGTGATGCGGGCCATCATGGGGGTGTCGGACCACGTGCTGGTGCTCGACGCGGGGGCTTTGCTTGCGGAGGGGAGTCCCGCCGAGGTTGCAAAGGACCCCCGTGTGATCGATGCCTACCTTGGCAAGGCGGATCCATGAGCGGCGAGCTGGAGCTCCGAGGCGTGACTGCGGGGTACGGAGAAGTGACCGTGCTGCATGACGTCAGCCTGACGGTTGCAAAGGGGCGGCTGACGTCGCTGGTCGGGGCGAACGGAGCTGGCAAGACGACGCTCCTGCGGACAGCGGCGGGACTGGTGATACCTGCCGAGGGGCGCGTTTTCTTTCGGGGCGAAGACGTCACACGGGAGCCAGGGCACGTGCGGGCAAGGAAAGGTATCGCCCTTGTACCGGAGGGGCGGCAGCTGTTTGCCTCGATGACGGTGCGCGAGAATCTGGAACTTGGCGCCACACCTCTTCGAGGCAAGCCTGCCGAGATAGCGCACAACCTTGCACGAGCGTTCGAGCTGTTTCCGCGGCTTCGGGAGCGGGAGCAGCAGCGTGCGGGCACGTTGAGCGGAGGGGAACAGCAGATGGTGGCCGTGGCGCGAGGGCTGATGGCGAGTCCTGCGGTGTTGATGTTCGATGAGCTGTCTCTTGGCCTTTCGCCGACCCTGACGCGGAGCCTGTTCGAGACGCTGCGGACTCTCAAGGCTGCGGGGCAGACGATGCTGCTGGTCGAACAGAACGTGCATCTCGCCCTTGCTGCGAGCGATGACGCGTATGTGTTGTCCGAAGGGAGGATCTGGAAGCACGGGCCGGCCGCCGAGATTGCGG
>CAITRH010000077.1 GCA_903894755.1 uncultured delta proteobacterium | reverse complement strand
GAGCGCCGTCACATCTCCGTCGACCAGCACGAACACGCCAGCCGGTTGATCGACTCGTGGGGACGGCAAATCGGCGGATGGCTGCGCGCTGAAAACCAGCGCAAAGAGGCTCCGTGATCCCAGTCCCCCTTCCCGTTGATGGATGCCGGTTAGCCCGCGGGGGTCGGACTCCGAATCGCCGCGAGCGCCTCCCTCGGAGCCAGCGCTGGGCAGGACGACCGCTTGAAGCCCATGGGGTCGCGGGTCGCGATGATTTGGCAGCCCGACGCCACCGCCGCAGCCGCGCACACTGCGTCCTCGAAATCGGGCCACCTCAACGCCAGGGCGGCTTCGAGGATGTCCGAATCGAGTGGCGCGACGGAGAACACGGAGAGCACGTCCGTGACGCATTGATCTCCGAGCTCCCGCCCGCTCGGGAAGCAAGGTAGTGCAACGTGGTGACGCAGTGCGCAGCAAGGAGTCCCTCGGCCTCGCCGGTCTCGATGGCTGCCCAGAGCGCAGCCGAGGCCTCCGCGTGGGGCGCGCGGTCCAACAGGACATCGATGACCACGTTGAGGTCGATCAGAACCCGGCGCATCGAGGAGTATTTCTCGACGAGATGGCGGCGATGGTCCTCAAGATCGACACCGCGCATCGAGCCGCGCAACCGTGCCAGTACCGGGGGCTCTGTCGCGCGCAGCGGGGCTGCCACGATGGCGATCAGATAGTCCTGTACGATCTGCGACACCGAAGTGCCTGCCTCGGCGGCGTACCGCTTCGCGGCAGCGATCACGTGAGGATCGACGGTGAGGGTGAGTTTGGCGTTCATGCACGTGTTCCTGTTGGCCGAAGCCTACGTGCTCCTTGCCCGACGTCAAGACCGACGCTGCTTGGCCCGACGACATCCTGGGTGCCCTCGATCGGTAGGCACGCCCTTCTTTCCATGGCGACGAGGTGCCCACGGCGTCGGATCTCCCGCTGCTTCTGATTGTGGCGAGTGTTACGCCGACGTTGACGAAGGAGATCCAGGCCATGAACTGGACACTGGTCGATCTTGGCGGGGGTTATCGACAGATCATCGGGGCGGTATACGATTGCTTCATCGCGGTGGTCGATGAGGTGACGGAGACGGAGCACCCTACTTTTCGGCGTCACAGGGCGGATCGGAGACAAGAGCACCCTACTTTTTCAAAGGCCCGCTAAGTCCCGGGGCCTCTCATGCCCACGCGACCGCGACCGCCCTTGAAACTCCGCGATCACGCCCCTTCGGGGCTGCCCATCAACGCGCGTCCCCGCCTCGATCGGTAGTCCTCGCCATCGACCCCATGATCGACACCTGGACCTCCTTTCGCGAGCTCTACGCCGCCACCCGACGCGCCGCCCGCGGAAAACGCCGTCGCGCAAGCGTCGCGCGGACGCTCTTCTACCTCGAGCCCACGGTCCTCGAGCTCCAGCGACGCCTCCGCGCCGGGACCTGGACCCCCGGTGCCAGCACGAACCACGTGATCCACGACGGCAAAACCCGCACCATCACCGTCGCCCCCTTCGTCGACCGCATCGTGCACCAGGCCCTCTGTTCCGCCATCGGTCCGCTCCTCGACCGCGGCCTGATCCACCACACCTACGCCTGCCGTGTCGGTCTCGGCACCCACGCTGCCCTTCGCACCGCCACCGCCTGGGCCCGCACCTATCCCTGGTTTGCGCACCTGGACGTGGTCAAGTTCTTCCCCACCATCGATCACGCCCTCCTGCTCGCCCAGCTGGCCCGCGACATCCCCTGCCCGGCCACGCTGGAAATCTGCCGCCTCATCGTCGTGCACGGCTCCCGGTCCATCGTTCCGGTGCGCTTTCACTTCCCCGGCGACGACCTCTTCACGCCGCTTTCGCGGAGCGTCGGACTGCCCATCGGCAACCTCACCAGCCAGCACTTTGCCAATCGGTTTCTCTCCCCCATCGACCACCGCGCCACCGACCGCAGGAAGATCCACGCCTATTTGCGCTACATGGACGATGTCGTCTTGTTCGGCACGAGCCAAGCCGAAGTGGAGGACCACACCCTGGCCCTCCAAGACGCCTTCGATCGGCAGCGCATGCGGTTGCACCCCTGGCGGGTGCGGCGGACCCGCGAGGGGGTGAACTTCGTGGGCTTTCGCATCCTTCCCGAGGAGATCCGGGTGCGACGCACGACGGTCGTGCGGGCCCTGCGCCGTCTCACCGCGCTGTCCACGGTCCACCGAGGGAGCCCCGAGCAGACCGAGGCGCTGCTTCGGTCCCTACGAGCCACCCTGGCTCACTGGGAACATGCGGACAGCTACCGACTCCGGACCCAACTGCTGACCAAGATGGAGCTCCTGTACGACCCGAGCAAACCCGATGAGGACGAGGAGTAGCGTGCAACCAAAATTTTTTTAAAGCATGCTTCGCATGCTCTTTTGTCTTGCTTTCCCAAGCCTTATCGCCTACACTGTTGGCATGAAGTAAAGGGATAATAAAAAGAAAACAGAGGTTAATCAGCTCGCAGACAACGGAACCCGACGAAGCTGATGCGGAGCGTGGGGGCGTTGATGTAGCGGTACGACGCCCGGACCCACGCGGGGTAGACATAGATCCAGCTGCCGCCTCGAAGGACGCGGTCTGTTTTGTTTGCATCATACAGGGTGGAGGTCCATTCCCAGACGTTCCCGGACATGTCGTCGAGACCAAAAGGGCTTCGTCCGGCAGCATAGGAGCTTACGGGACAGGTGGACATTCTCTTTCCTTTGCCGAGGTCATTTCCTTCGCCGTCCCAACAGAGCTGATTGCTTGGTTCCGTATCTCCCCATGGATACTTCCGTCCATCGGCCCCTCGAGCGGCGTATTCCCATTCTTCCTCTGTAGGCAAGCGCTTTGTCACGGACGCGCAGTAAGCTGTCGCTTGGTTCCAATCGACGCAGTTGATGGGATGATTGCCGCGGTCGCTTTTCCCCCAATTGCACATGCTACCGGTCGAATCCGGCGCGCTGCAAGAGGGACATGCTTTGTAGGCGTCGACGGTGACTTCCGTGGTGTCCATGCAGAAGGAGGGGAGGGTCTTATCGCGTTTGTCGTCGCCGTATTTGAAGGTCCCGGAGGGGATCCGTTTCATCCCGGAGGGGCAATTGGCCGTGGCTGCCATAGGAGGTGGGGTGGGAGTGGCTTCGGGCTTCTTCCCACCCACCGCAAGTGCGACGACGACCAAGAACAGCACGAGCCCACCCGCGACCAAGGCAAGCATTTTGTTGTTGCTCGCGGGAGAGACATGGGGCTCGACGTAGGGAGCCACGGGAATGGGGGGCGGAACGGGCGGTGGGGGTAGCGGTGGGGGAGGCGGTGGCGGTGGGGGAGGCGGAGGTGGCGGTTGGACGGCCGTTGCGCTTTGCCGCGTCACGGTGAGTCCGAGGGCCACGGCCCACGCTTCCACGGACCACCGCGCCAAAGCCGCTTCGAGGCCCCCGTCCGCCTGGCCTTTCGCGCACGACGCTACGGCGGCTTCGAGTGCGTGGCCCGGGGCCGAGCGCAGCAGGCGTTCGGGAATCCCTTCTTCCGCGGCGGCCAAGAGGGCGCGGAGCTCTCGTTTGTTTGCTGGAAGGGTATCTTTGAGTATGGCTCGGCATCGAGCGAGGTCGGACGCGAGACCCGGACCGAAGCGTTCTACTAGCGCTCGAAGGTCCTTTTCGACTTCCGTGATCGGCTTCGCGTCTGCCATGGTGACCGAGCATCGCTCCGATAGGTGGCGGCGGGCAAACT
>CAITRH010000076.1 GCA_903894755.1 uncultured delta proteobacterium | reverse complement strand
TATTCCCCAGAGGGTCGAAGTCGGTATCCAACCCCCGGTTCCGTCACCAGCAGCCTGGGACGGGCGGGCTCCGGCTCGATCTTCTTTCGTAGTTCTGCCATGTGAACCCGCACATAATGGGTCTGGTTCGCATACGCGGGTCCCCACACCTGGTGCAACATTTGACGATGTGTGAGCACTTTGCCCGCGTTCTGTGCGAGCAATACGAGCAGCTTGTATTCAATAGGCGTCAGGTGGACCTGCTCGCTGTCCCGACTCACCTCCCGTCGCACCAGATCGATGCGAAGCGAGCCAAATTCAAAGACTCGTTCCACCGTGGGAGTCCCCTCTGCGTGACGGAGCGCCACCCGCATACGTGCCAACAGCTCGTTGACGCCAAACGGCTTCGTTAGGTAGTCGTCCGCCCCTGCGTCGAGCGCTGCCACCTTGTCGTCCTCGCGCCCCCGCGCCGAAATGACGATGATGGGCGTCTTGCTCCACTCGCGGATCTTCCTTGTGAGGTCAATCCCATCGCCGTCGGGCAGCCCCAAATCGAGCAGTACCAAGTCCGGATTGTGGCTGCTGGCTAGCAACAGGGCTTCGGCGACAGTCCCGGTCTCGAGCAGACGGTAGCCTCGCACGGTGAGGGAGGCGCGCAGAAAGCGCCGCATCGGCGGCTCGTCCTCAACCACTAGCACCTGAGGGCCCGCCTCCATCACAACGCAGCCTCCGCAGCAACGGAAGTCGGAGAGGGGAGCACCGGAAGGGTCACCCGAAACACTGCGCCGCCTCCTTCTCTCGTCTCCGCTTCTATAGTCCCGTCATGCGCCTCGACCACCCCTTTGCAGATGGAAAGTCCCAAGCCAACGCCGCCTATGCCTACATGCGGGCCGCGGTAAAACTTGTCAAAAATCCTCACCTCACTGCCAGGGCAAAGACCAGGGCCACGATCGCGCACCTCCACCACCACCTTCTGCTGCTCCACTCGCGCAGCCACCTCCATGGGCGACCCAGTAGGAGTGTACTTGATCGCATTTTCAATGAGGTTGATGAACACCTGTTCGAACAAGACCGCGTCGACACAAAGCAGAGGAAGCGATCCAGGCAAGTCCAGGCGAACAGCTCGCTGTTCCAGCTTCTCTTCGAGGCGAGTCAGTGCCGAGCCGATCATTTCCTCCAGTGGAACCCACTCCTTTTTCAACACCACAGCCCCGGATTCGAGTCGCGTCATGTCGAGCAGGTTGGTCACCAGGCGCTCCAACCGCTCGGCTTCATCGCAGATGGTCTCGAGAAGCTCCATTCTTGTCCCTGAGGCAAAGCTCGGTTCGTCACGCAGGCAGCTGGCTGCTCCCGTGATCGCGGCAAGGGGGGTTCGGAGGTCATGGGAGACGGCTGACAGCAGCGAGCTTCGCATCTCTTCTGTCTTGGCACGCAGCGCCGCTGCCCGTGCCTCTTCGGCCAATCGCGCGCGGTCAAAAGCAAACGCCGCCTGACGTCCGAATGCCTCGAGAAGTGCCCGCTGCTCGACTCCAAACGCAGTCTGTGCTCTTGACCTGAGCACCAATACGCCAATGGAGGCTTCCCGGACCTGCAGCGGCAAACACAAGGCAAGCGAGCCTGGGAGCGTGTCGGTGCCTGCTCCCGCAAGCCGTCCATGCTCGAACGCCCACTTGGCAACGGCCTGTTCCTTCGGGTCCAATGTAGTCCCCAGCGGAACCTCGGAAAGCACTGACAGTGCCCCTTCCCTGTCGCCTTGCAGGAGAAATGCCTCC
>CAITRH010000075.1 GCA_903894755.1 uncultured delta proteobacterium | reverse complement strand
TGCGCCGGGCGGGACACGACTACAGGTCGCCCTTCGTTTCGCTTGAGCGTATGACTCCAATCGCGCTGAACCCCATTGCGGCACCAAAGGCGGATCCTGCCGTACTCGCTCGTTTGGAGAGCCCGCTTCCACCCGCCGTGCCGGCGATTGCCTGGACCGCCGAGGCGCCTGAGCTCTGGCACCCTCGCGTGGAGCGCATTGCAGCAGCGGTGCGTGATACGGACGGCAACTGGCACGAGCTGTTCCTCGCGCTGGCCGGTGCCTTGATCGCGCGCGGGGCACCACCAGAACACGTGCCTGCTTTGGCGAGGGCGATCTCTGTCGCGACCGGCGCCGACACCCGCGTGGACGACCGCGAGCAAGCAGCCCGCACGACGGTGCAGCGCCACCTGGCGGGCCAGGCCGTTACAGGATACTCGACCCTTCGGCGGCGCTGGCCCACCGTCGCGGCTGCGGTCGACGTGGCCCTCGCGACAGGGATGCAGGCCCGCATTCGCGCGCAAATTGAAGAAGAAGCAGACCTTCCGACTTGCTCCCTCGAGGAGATTTCGGCAGCCCTCGAAGATGCCATTCGCCGGGCGCCCGAGGGGCTTACGCTCATCAAGGCGGAATGTGGGCTCGGTAAGACGGCTGCCATCCGTCGCATTGCCAAGGAACGGGCGGACAAGCCGTACGTCAGCCCAAAAGCGACTGGAAAGCGCGTGCCGAACCAGTCGAAGACGTCCATCTCCGTCGACAAAAACGCGCTGGCCATCCAGGTCACCGAGGACCTTCGCGCAATCGGAGCATCCGTGCGAAGACTCTTCGGACCGCTGTCGGTGCTCCGGGACGATGGGACGCCCGAGTGCCGCCTGTACGACAACGCGCTGCCGCTCGTGCAGGGAGGGCAGTCCATTCAACGGGAATTCTGTCAAGGAAGGGGCAAGGAGAAGTGCGAGCATTACGAAACATGCCTGGCTCGGGACGGCGAGGAGGGACCGGAGAAGGCGCGCATCCTGGTGGGGCCGCACGCGCTGCTTGCTGCCCTCAATGGGGAAGCAGGGATCACGGGACTTTTGGTGATTGACGAGCCTCCAACGCTGCTGGAGTCGTCGGAGCTGGCAGTCGCAGACTTCGATGCGGCACTTCGTTCCTTGGACAGGTTCGATCTGCGGTACGGCCATGCGATGCGTCCTTCGCTGCGCGCCCTGCGGGCGTGGACCGAGAGCGTGGCGCCAGTGGGCGAGGTGACGGGGCCGCTGGTTGCCCTGCGAGCGACCGTGGAGCACGTCGGTCCAGCGGAGCTCCGCATTGCGTGCAATGCAGCCAATGTCGAAGGGCTGGAGGGGGCGGAAACCATCGTCGAATGCGTTCGAGGCGCCCTGCCAAAAGACTATCGCGGCAGTGCGCCTACGATCGAGCGGGTCAACGTCTTTGCGGCGAGGCGGGTCCTCGACCTCGCCAAGGAGCTCGGCGCGGCGTCACGGGTGTTGCGAATGGTCTACGATGTCGTGCTCTCGGAAGAGCCCGTCGCCCTGCGAGTGGAAGCGCGGGAGGGGTCTCGGTACTTGGCGATCACTAAAATGCGCGAGGACCTGGTCCGTGCCGTGCGACGCCAGGGGGCCGTGGTGGTTGCCGACGCGAACGTCGAGCTGCACGCGCCGCTTCTCGCGAAGGTGGTCGGCTACGATCCGCGGATGCACACGTTCTCGGCCCCGGACGGGGCGCCGATTTTGCGTACATTGTTCCACTCTTGGTCGGCGACGCGGAAAAAGTGGCTTCCCGGGGGAAAGCTCGCGGTGGATTCAGGCATCGCGAAAGCCCTGTCCACGGTGCTTGCGTGGGCCGCGGAAGACCCCCGCACGCGGGACCTGGCCTTGGTCACCTTCCTGCCCCTTGCAATCGCTTTACGGGCCACCCTGGAGCCGGGAAACGCGTCTTTCGAGCAGGCGTGGAAGGACGCCGAGCAACGCCCTGAGGACCTCCCACGGGCGCGTGAGGTGCTGGGGCCGGTTCTCGCGGGTTGGACCGGGCGCATTGTCGTCGGCCACTACGGCGGCCTTCGAGGGCTCGACCACATGAAAGACCTCGATGCACTCGCCACGCTAGGCGACCCGTGGCCGAACCTTGGCGAGGTGAAGCACGATATCGCCTTTCTCGGCGTTACGGAAGCGTGGGAAGCGCGTGTTGAAGCGATGTGCCGCGCCGAGCTCGAACAGGCCCACGGACGGCTTCGTACGGTGCATCGCACGCGGCCCGGGCGGGCCCTGCACGTGGGAAGGGTTCTTCCCAGCGGAAGTGGCTGGAAGGGAGGAGGCGTAGAGCTCCGGGGCAACGGGCGCGGGCGACCTAAAAATACGGCGACGATGCGTGCGGAAGAAGTGCTGGTGATCGTTACTAAAGTGGGCGGAGTTGGCGTGACCGCGCAGTTGATCGGGTGTTCCCGACGTACGATGACGCGTTATCTCGACGGTGATCGCTCCGTGCCACAGGCGGTATCGTCGAAACTTCGTGCACTCACTGTCGACGACCATGCAGCCGCGTGACGCGTATTGGATGAGCTATGGGACCAAAAGTCTACTTTAAGAATATCTTAATTAGCTTTTCGGTCCCAGACGCGACGCGTCATGCGTCACGAATTATGCGTCTGGCAGTCCTTATCTGTTTGTCCTTTAGCGACACTAAGTGCGAACAGATAAGCGAACGTCATGACGGATGGGCCGTGTGACGCGTACCGGATGAGCTATGGGACCAAAAGTCTACTTTAAGAATATCTTAATTAGCTTTTCGGTCCCAGACGCGACGCGTCATGCGTCTGGCAGTCCTTATCTGTTTGTCCTTTAGCGACACTAAGTACGAACAGATAAGCGAAAGTCATGACGCATGGCCTCGAACGAAATTTCGCGAAGTAGCTAACTGCGTTCGAGCTAGGCAACTGCACTACTGTATTCATAGACGACGGTGAGGGCCCACCGCTCAGTTCGGCTCACCGCACCGGCACGATCACCGCAAAGAGATAGTCCGGTGGCGGATTGAAGGCAAACTGTTTCGTGTTGTCATTGCCCCCCACGGTGTTGATCGTTCGAAACGCCCGCCACTGCCTTCGGCTCTTCTTCCCATTGTTCACAGTCGTGACATCCAGCATGGAACGCGCCCGCTCGATGACCCGCACGGGACTGGTGATCCCGCACTGACGGACCGCCTTCATGGCCTTCGCGTGCACCGCTTTCCCCTCCGTCACGAGCTCCGCAACGATCGCTGCCATTGCTGCACTCAGCGTGATGTCCTCGTACACCTTCTGCCAGTCACGTCTTCCGGCCACGTACCCCTTCGGGCCCGGTGCGACGAAGTTCAGGAAAAGGTCGTACTCCTGGCGCTCCCCCATCAGCTCCTCAAGCTCCCGCACGTCGACGGACACGCCTTTGCGGTCGTGGGCATGCAACACTCCCACTGGTTTCGAGGGGGCTGACTGTAGGCTCCGTACCTCACGTTGCAAAGTTGGTGTTTCCGCCGCGAACCGCTGGCAGGCGTCGTGCTCCTCCCGTCCCATGTTGCAAAGACACTTGCGGATCTTCTCGTACACCGCCTCGATCTTGTGCCCGAATGGCTTGGCGATGAACTCGTCAGCGTCCAGGCCGCGCATTTCCCAAACGAAATCCGGTTCCGTCGAATAGCTCGTGACGATGAGTACGGGGATCCGGTGTCTCTCCGCATTGCGCTTCTTCATGAGCCCAAGGAAGGTCTTGCCACAGCCCACGAATGGCTTAGTGCCAAGCTCTGGCGGGATCTGCATGTCGAGCAACACATAGCAGAAACCGCCTCGTTCCAGCTCTGTGCAGGCCTCGGACAGCGTTGCCACCAGGATGGCCTCGTGTCCCAGCGAGCGAGCGACCTCACCAAGTGCCTCCGCGACGGGCAGGTCGTCCTCGACGACCAATGCAACGTGGCGACTGCTCACGACCTGCCTCCCTTCGACTGTCGCAGGGGGAAAGTGAGCGTGACCGTTGTGCCGCGCCCTCGTTTACTGGTCACGACTAGGCTCCCTCCGTGCACCACCTCGACCATCTTTTGCGCAATGGGGAGCCCGAAGCCGGAACCGCGGTTCTTCGTGCTTCCAAACGGCACGAGCGCCTGTTGACAGACCTCCTCGGTCATTCCGGTCCCTTGATCGCGGATCGAAATGGCGACCTGCGTTCCCCCGCGCACAGTCCCTGCGGTGACGTGGACCGGAAACGCGTCACAATTAGCCAGGTACGCCTCGACAGCGTTTTGCAGAACGTTTTGCAGTGCCTGCTCCAGGCGGCCCCGATCGACCTCTGCGGTCAGCTCAGCGGAGATATCTTTCGTCACTTTGACCTTTGCCGCCGTCGTTGGTTCCAAACGTTCCACGAGCTTCGCGCACTGGGCCTCGACGAGCTCAAGGATGTTCTCTATTCGGAACACCGGCACGACGGACATGGTGAACGCACGAGCCGACATAAAGAGCGCCGTGAACACTTCCAGTCGCTCCTGGGCAATACCCGCATACTTGGTGAGCGCGGCGACATCGATGGCGGGCTGGTGCACCTCGGCATGCAAACGGTTGACGGACAATTCCAAAGATGTAAGCACCTTGACCACCTCGTGGTAAAGGGAACCGACGAACGCTTCTCTTGAGACTGCCGCGATGCGTTCGGCTAGGCGACGGGCTCCGGAGCCATACGCCCTGTCGAGTTGACTGAACAACGCGTGAAGTTGTTCATCGCGAGCGTTCTGCATCGCATTCGCACGACGTCGAGCACTTCGACAACCGAGCGTGCGGTTCGCCTCGTCGCGGACGTAGTGGCTGCTGTCCTTGAGCAGAGGAGCCAGCATACGCTCCGCCCAAGTCTCTGGCAAATGCTGCGCGGACTCTGCTACCAGTTGTCGGACCTTCCAATTGCCATGGGCTGCCAGTGCCACCAACTGCTCGCTCAGCGTACTGAGCTCCGGCTCGTGGATTTCCATGGCTCGAAGCGGTTCGAGGCATTTCCGAATGCCCTCGCGAATCTGGTCATCGTCGTCGGAGCGAAGGGCTCCCAACACTGTTGCGTCCATGTCAGTACCCGTAGCGCTCCTTGCGCGTCAGAAAGGCGTGAAGACCACCATCGAGGTATTCGAGAATTTCCACTTTGGTATCGTCCACTGTCCCCTCCTTCTCAAAATAGCCGTGCTCACCATCGGACCCAATGACGAAGACCCGCTCGGCGTCTCCCAGCACCGGAATGTTGGCGTTGTGTGTGACAAAGATGAGCTGTCGGCGGTATTTGACGCGGGCTACAGTGTTGACCACAATCTGCGAGGTGAAGCGCCCTCCCGCGTTGTCCTCAGGCTGATCGATAACGAGCGGTCGATCGCTTTCCAGAAGTAGGATCGGCAGCAGCGCCGTGCACCGTTGCCCCGGAGAGAGCTTGTCGAGGGGCTTGCTAACCTGGCCATGACGCAGGGTGATGGTAGGCTCGTCTTCCAATGCTACGGTCTCGAGGTCGTAGAGGCGTCCGCTGGCTCGGACTGTGTCGATGACACGGTTGGCCATCAGGGTCGTCAGACCGATTTTCTCGACGAGCCGTGCAAGATCTCCCGCCACGACAAGTGCACACAGGTCGTCTGGGCTGATGCTGTTGGCGATCAGCTTCAGGGCATTGCTGGGGCGGAGGCACGGACTGTCCTCGCGTCGAGCCTTGAAAATCGCAATGAGCAGTGCTTCGTACGCGTCACGGTTGCCTGCCTGGCTCACGGTGACGTTGATGTCGGGGGCGAGCTCCTTGGTCAAGCGCTCTGCAGTGCATTTGCGCAGGTCGAAGACAGAGGTTCGAAGCTTGACCAGTTGCGCCAACAGCTTCTTCCGCTCTTCGTGAACGGTCTGCCTCTCGGCCTGTCGTGCCTCGAGGTTCTTCTTGGCTGTCACCAGCGCTGCGTAACGCTCCTGGACCTTGGTGCGCTCGGCGGCGCGACCTGCCGCCTCATTCGTCTGTTCGAGCAAGGTGCGGTAGCTGGCCTCCTGCACGGCATGCCGTTCGGACAGCGCCGTGCGAGCCGTTTCGAGTCGCGCTTCCGTGTTCTTGACCTCGTCGGCCACGCGAGCGAAAGCTGTCTCGACGATTCCCGCCACGCGTGCGAGCTCCTCGACCACCGTTCCGATGACGCCACTGTTGGGACCACGTTCCAGCTCCGCATCAACGGCCGACGACAGCCGCTGCTTTGTGTCCGTGTGGAACCGAATTGCAACCGCCTGCAGCCGCGTAAGCTCGGTCTCCGCTGCGCGCAGGGCCTCCCGCTCTCGCTCCCGTAGTACCTTGTGGGCGTGTGCCAGCTGCGTTGTGCGCGCATCGGCGCCTGGTGTGGACTGTTGCAGTGTCCGAAGGGCTTCTTCCACGGAAGCGACCGCCGCGGTCTGCTCAGTCAGGTCTTCAACCTCCCGCGACAGGCGGGTGAGCTCCGCAGCGTTCGCCTGGAGCTCCCGCTCAACACGGCGGCTCTTCGTGTGGTGCTCTCGAATGTCGTCCTCGACGAAACGATCGAGAAGCGCAAGCTGGGCGGAAGGGTCACTCGCGATATCGTCCAGCTCGTTCTGTCCGTAGAAATCGAATCGAATCATCGCATTCAAAGGCGTCGAAACGGCCTTGCCGCTGTCGTTGAGGATACGCGTCCGTTCGCCGTAGGCTCGTTCGGCGCGGTAGCGAGCTCCGTGAGCGGTCAGGAAGTCCAAGCAGATGGTCCCCGCCCCGAGGTTCTGCTTCATGAGCTGTTCGAGCGCCGCGGCCCGCTTGGGTTGGCTCACGGGAGCTCCCGAGAGGTACCGGATCGACTCGAGGGTCGTGCTTTTCCCGACGCCGCGTTCGCCGATGATCACGTTGAGGTGCGGCGAGAACCGGAAGGTGGCGGATTCCAGAAATCCGCGGGTCCAGGAGAGGGTCCGGAAATGGGGGGCGGTTGCCTGAGTAGCCAATTCAGTCATGGATGCCTTTGAAGTGCGAAGCGAACCCCGGTGATGATCACCGTGGTTCAGTAAAATGCTGCGAACCTATTGGGTGCCGGAGTCCAACCGGGTCTTTCGTAGATGCACCTTGAGACATCGTGGAACTCCGAACCGAGGGTCCTAATTAGCGCGGTTGCTAAAGGGCGCAAGGGCATTTTTGCTTGCCTTTGGATCGGGCGCCAACTATCGTGGTTGCCCATGACGTACGACCCCAGACACGCGTTCGGGGAGCGCCTACGGGAGCTCCGAAAGACGGCCAACAAAACCCTTGGCGAGCTCGCTGCGATCCTCGGCGTATCGATCGTCTACGTATCCGATGTCGAGCGAGGGAACCGGCCACCGTTCCGCGCGGAGCTTATCGAGAAGATTGCGGCATCTCTCGGAATCGATGGTACGGAGCTCCATAAACTCGCCGCCGAGGGGCGGGGGGCGTTCGAGCTCCGGACCGACCGCATCCCGGAGCGTGCTCATGAGTTCATGGCGGGGCTCGCCCGCGGTGATCAGTACCCCGATGAGTTCTGGGAAACGGTTACACAGTTGGCGGAGAAACAGAGGCAGGCCAAATGAAGGGAATTCGGGCGTATCGGGCCCAGAGCTACGCATCGCTTGAGCGCGTCGCTGCTGACGTCAGGGCTAACATCCTTCCGGGATGGTCCGATCTCGACCCAGTTCCCGGGCTTGTGCTTTTCGAACGTCTGGACGATTACTGCGTGCCGGTGGAAGAATCGAAGATTCGGCTCCAGTACGCTGTTGAGAGCCTGGTATCGGGAATCGAGGCCCAAGCGTACTATTCGGTGGACGAGGAAGCCGTCGTGGTTGCGCTCAGCGAGACCACGTACGAACGCCTGCACGCGGGAACGACTCGTGCGCTTTTCACGGTAGGTCACGAGCTTGGACACGCGGTTCTCCATTCCGCGGAGCTCGTGGATCGACGCCTGGCCGCTTTTGAATCGCGAGCCCTGCACCGCGGTAGCCCAAGGACGCACCCGGCATTCATGGACACCGAATGGCAGGCGAACGGATTCGCTGCAGCGATGCTTATGCCCGCTCGTGGGCTGGTCCAGCTTGAAATGGAAGGGCGGCTCGATTCGGTTACTGTTGCTCGCACCTATTTGGTGTCGCTTCATGCTGCCGAGCTCCGGGTGAAGACGTTTCTCGAGCGGCGGCACGGCCTTGTCGGCAAATGACCGACCGCCCGTCATGCGGCTTCGGAAATCCTTGTTTGCTTTAGGAGTAAGCTGCACCGTCGAATGCACTCGTTCTTGATAAGTGCGTTGATTTGTCGAACCGGCTTCCACCCGTGACACAATCAATGAAGCGCGGGGCCTCGACCCCGTCGTGCGCCCCAGAGCCGCAGGATCGAGACGACGCAGGGTATGGAGTTCCGATGCCCGGTACCGTAGCGAGCAGCGCCAACGCGCTGTCGAGTTCGTTCGAGAAGAGCCCTGGCGCAGCCGGACGATTTGCACGCCACCAGTCATCGATACGTTCGAGGTCGCGGAGTGCCTGGCGACCGAGTCGGACGGCACTCACGCGGAACGACGAGCACGAAGGTGTGCGAGCGCGTCGGCCGCAGCCATCGTGTGGCCCGCGTCGATTTCGCCTTCAGCTTCGACAAGCGCAGCATGAAGCGCGGTGCGCCCGACGTCATCTAGATCGTCCTCACCGACGGCGACAAGATCGAGTTCCGACCCGTCCGGGAGGCTGGTGGGCGCATCAACGATGAGACGGCCGTTACGAACACCAGCCTTCACGGTCAGCATTTGCTGAGTCTAAACCAAACCCATCTTGAAAACCGCAACTTCGTCGCCAGCGATCCCGAGGACCTCACCCGCACGATCCGGCGCGTTCACAAGGTCCCCTCCCCATCGATGGATCGTGGTGACCGAAAACTCT
>CAITRH010000074.1 GCA_903894755.1 uncultured delta proteobacterium | reverse complement strand
TGGATCCAAGCGGAGCACTGCGTTACGGGACATCCCTGCCCCGAGGAGCACTCCACGTTCCGTGGCGTGTCGTTCGCCTCATCCCTTAGGCGACCTACCGCACAGGTCGAAAAAAGGGGGCACGCTTCAGTCATCTTCTTTTCTGCGTGTCCCTCCGCCCAGGTCGACAACACTTCGGACTGGACGCTAATCAATTACGTCGCGAGCTACTAGGGACGCGTCTGCTGAAGTGGTCCAATCCCCATTTCGACCATAGCCTGCCGCACCACATTGATAAGCCCCACGTACCGCTCGAAACGCTGCAGCGCCATGAGCGCCGCCTGCTTCTCCACGGCCCCCTCGGCTCGTGTCTCGCCCACCCGCGCCCCTGCCTCCCAGATCGGACGACGCGTGGCTGCATCGTACTGCGGCTGTCCAGTGGTCCCATCCACCACCACCCGATAGGCCCCGCCAAGAAGCGCATTGGCCTGCTCCAACATTCGAGCCCCAACCCCGACCTCGCGCTCAGCCCCCGACGCAATCACCTCGCGTCCATAACGCCTTGCAACCCATGTCAGACCGCTTCCAGGCTCAAAGAAAAACACCTTCTCAGACTCCAATAGCCCTAGCCCCTCGATCCCACCATCCACCCAAATGCGCAGCTTGTTGGCAAAGTCCATGCTGGAGTCCTCGCTCCCAAACACCAGCGCATACACAATCGCGGGAACCTCCTGACGGAACCCTACCAGCGGATCCACCAGCGTGGGTAACGTCCCCGTGCGCTGCCAGCCATCCTCCCATGGCCTCGGATACCGCACCGACTGCAAACCACCGCGTGCTTCAACCCACGGTGCCACTGCGTCCGTGTCCGCCCCAAGCACTCCTGCCAAAAGGCGCTCCACCACCTTGGGGAGCGCCGTGTGGAAACTGGCCAATACGTTCCGCCCGTCCACAAAGGTCTGGCGCGTTGCATCGTTCACCGGGGGCCTCAACACAAACAGCGCGGCCGCCGCCAAGGGCTTCTCCACATGGACCCCAAACCGCTCCAAATACGCCTGGTAGTGAAAGGACCCTCCCCGTACCATGTCCAGGTCGTCATCAATGTACCGTCCTTCGAGCACGCCAATCTGGAACACACCGTCACCCCCCGCAAACTCCGGCACCTGGAACACCGCAAGCCGTTGTCCTGGCACAGGTGGGGTCGCCGTCGCATCGGGAGCGCTGTAACCCCCGGGCTGCGGACGAAGCAAGCTTCGTTGCAATGTCTCGAAAAGCGAGGTCAGCGCGATGCCATCGCCCCGTCCCCAGTCGTCGGAACGAAGTGCTGGGTTGTCCGCGGGAAATAGCGCCCCGTACAGCGCTGTTCTCGTAGACGCCCTCCAGCCAAGCGCCTGCATTCGAGAAAAGTAACGGTCCCAGAGCCGTCCCACCATCAGGTATGGCATCCAACCACGCCGTCCCCTCCGAAAATAGTCGAGCACATACCTCGACTCGTAATAGTGCGCCAGGTTCTCCGACACCTCGAACAGATCCGCCCCATTGTCGAAACGCTGGATATGAGGGTAATCCCCATACTCGTCTGCACCAAATCGATAGGGCCACCGAATCCGCCCATCCACCGTCTTCCATAGCGGTGCCGAGCGACCGGCGTCAATTCCGACAAGTGGCCCGGAAACAAGCTCCCCCACCGACACATGCTCGCGTCTCGCTGGACTGTACACCACACCATCTACCGTGGCCCCCTCCTCCAAGGACCCCGGAGCACGGCTGCGCGACGGGTCAAAAAGGACATTGCGCGACTGCAAGAGCCTCCCAAGTGTCGTGTAATGGGTAGGCTGCACTTGCAGACCTCCTGGGATCGCGTCGTCAACCCGACGTACCATCCAGCGGTCTTCCAGTGGGGAGGAATGCACCGGTGCCAGTGCTTGTGCCAGGTCGTCGCCCGCAACTACCTCTGCGACCTTGGCGTAAACAAACTTCATCGCCGCCCGGTCGTAAGCCCCCAGTCCTGTCAGGTCGCTGTCGAAGTCGTACCCGTAGTCCATGATCGACGAGCTTGCAAACGCCTCGATGCTTGCGTGAGGCGCTCCGCGTGTCCCTTGTTCTTCTGGAGTCACCGGATCCAAGTACCGCGGTCCCATACAAAGATCCGGTGCGCTCGCGTCGGTCCTTGCTGCGGTGCAGGGACCAAGAGCCGTGTTGTTTGCCGTACGCAGCCGCCAGTAGTTTGGGTGGTAGTTCAGCGAGTCCCATGAGGCCTGGAAATTGTGTCGAAGTCCCATGGTGTGTCCTAGCTCGTGCTCCGCCACTGCCTTGAACATGGCAATGCGAAGCTCGTGAAACACACGGTCAGATCGTTCTTCTGGGGAGACGTCCCGGTACTTGGTCGCAAACCGCCGTGCAATGCCCTCCAGATGGGGCGCGTCAAACTCCGTTGCTCCGAACAGACAGGCGCCGCGCAACTCCAGTAGCTTGCGCACTCTGGACGCTAGCGACGCCGCCTGAAATGGACCCAGTCCTCCAAAGGGGGTCACAAGAGAACGCATGTTTCCAATCCCCGCCGCGGTCTCGTCCACGGGCCCAGGAGCGCTTGCCAGCACAAACCCATCGTCAAGCAGCGCAGCTTCGGTCTTGCCTCCACGAAGACGTGCCGCCATCGAGGCAAAGCGCGCATCGGCCTCCGCGGACCCCCCGAATCCTGGATCTCCCGCCACGCCTCGTCCTGCAACGAAGGCGTCGACAGCTGCCAGACGCTGCGCAGCGGTCCCCTGCTGCAACCCCGCAGGACCAAGCAAGCCGCCAGACTCCAGCCCCGCAAGACGCGACCGCAATTCCGTGTCTGTCCATGTCCTTGCGTTGGCCCCCCGAAGCGACATTGCATACGAGCGAAATACCTGGGTGTCCAGCGGACTCGCCACCGAGGATCCCCCTACGTGTTGCCCCTGTGAGAAGGCCGCGGGATCCAGATCCCCATTGATCATCGAGACCAGATCCCGAGCCAACGCCGCGTACATGTCCAGCGTTGCCCCATAGACCCAGGCAGTCGACTGCACCACCTCGCCACTCAACGGGTCCGCCCCGTTGGGACCATACCCGAGGGGCGCCCCCTCCAGCGGCATGTCGACCCATCCCAGCATATGGTAGCGAAGGTCCCCAGGGCGGACAGCAAGCCCCGCAGCTCCGCACTCGGCCCTGTCCCCCACACGGACCGGATTGTGGCACAACACGAACGCCTGCTCGCCCGTGGCCTTTGCATTGTCGAAGTAACGCTCTCTGCAGCTGTCCTCGCCAGCATGACGGCATTCGACCTCCCGAGCGGCCCCAATGGCCTCGAGCGCTGCGTCGTTCCAGCCGGCAAGCGACACGACGGCAGCATCCCAGAGCTCCTCAGGCAGCTGCGCCGACACATAATAGGTGCCAGTGCGCACCTGACGACCGCGGTACGGGACCGTGCAGCGCTGCACGAACGCATCGCAAACAGAGCCTGCAGTCACTCCACAGGTGGTAGAGTCCGTGCAGCTTCGCTCATCGTGGCTCTTTTGCCAAAGGTCGTGACGCGTTGCCAAGCGGTGCCAAGTCTTGTCCGTGATCCCGTACTGCGGGTCGTATCCGTAGCGGTCGCGGGTAAACACGCCAAAGAGTGCCTGCTCCTCGCTTCCTACCTCGGACACTTCGTAGTCTCGCTCTCCAACGCGCCTAAATGCAGTCCTGACCGTGACATCCTGGGGCGTGCAGTCGTCCACCTCGCTTCCACTCATCGCGCTCACAAGCCGACACGACGGAATGCCCCAGTTCATGAACTCGCCCGTCTCGGCAATCCACTTGGACGTCACATCAAAGTAGCCCTGAACCCAGTCTGCTACCATGGCATCGGGACCAGTAGGACTCGTGTCGAAGGAGGCCACATGTGACCAGCGGATCTGTCCGAAGAGCTCTTGGACCCATAGACTCTGAAAATCGGGCTGGCTCACTAGGTTCTTGGACCAGTCGACGCGAACGTACTGCCGCTCGTACCAAGGACGGTCGCGGTTCTCCGTGATGACGTTGTATTCCTCGCCGGTGGAAGGGTTGTAGTCGCGCCGAATGTCGAAGTGGGACAGCACAGGGTAAAGCGCAACGATGCTTCCATCGTTGGCCGATGGACTGGCCCCGTGCCCGTCCGACCCGGAAACGAGCTCGTAAGAACGTCGTGCCACAAGGTACTTCTCTTGGATATCCCAGCGGACTCTGTGCAGGTCGTCCTGCAATCCCGGGAAAGCGAAGTGGTTGGTGCGGCGGACATCCACAATGGTGGTGCGCATGAACCATTCGAACGGATTGCTCGCGTCCAGCCCCACCAGGTCGCTCTTCTTCAGAAGGTTTGCCTGGGTTCGGTCGATAGGGGAAGGCTCGTCTGCGCATCCAGAGGCAAGCGCAACGGCCGCAACGAGTGCGAGCAAAGCCCCAAGAGAACGGCGCATGGTCAGCACCCCTCTCCGCGACCACACGGTCCGTAGCCCAAGGCAAACAGGGCTTGTCGTGTCGTGTGCAGAAAGCCCACGTACAGCCGTAGGCGTGCAAGTGCAGCCGAGTCTTTGACCGCATAGGATCCGCCCGTGGGCTTTGGCCTTCCGTCGGTCCCATACAAGACTCTCCTCTGGCCCAACGGCGCCTCAGGATAGTCTTCGAGCTCGACATCGTAGGCAGCTCCTAGAAGCTCGTTGGCATGTTCCAACAGGCGCGCTCCGATGCCCGTGTCCACTCGTTTGCCAGCAAGGGTCTCATGCCCAAAGGTTCTCGCGGTCCATGCAACCCCTTCGTACGGGTCGAAGAACAGAACCTTCTCCTGTTGCGGTACGTCGATCGCCTCGGGACCCCCTTCGATCCAGATTCGAGTCTTGTTGACCAGCTCCATGTTCGAGTCGATGGGCTGATACAGCAGCATCAGCAGCATCGCTGGAAGCTTGATGCGGTATCCTAACATGGGATCCACCAGGTGCGAGCCCGCTGGACGAGATCCCACGGTGTCTTCCCACAACCGAACTGCATGCAGCGACGCTCCCCCCGCACTGTCCGTTGGCTCTCCATCCACTACGTAGGGGGCCACCGTATCCCAGTCGTCGGCAAATACCCCAGCTACGAGACGATCGAAGGCCAGGGGGAGCACAGCGCGAAAGCTGAACATCACGTTGCGTCCATCGAGGTAGCTCTCTCGTGCGACGGTCATCAGCTTGGGACGGCTGTCCGTAAGGGCGATCGCTGCGTAAGGTTTCTCTAGGAAACTTCCAGCTCGGGTTGCATAAGCCTGGTAGTCGAACTGTTTGCTGAAGTCGTAGTCATTGTCGATGTAGCGCGCGGCTCCCAAACCCAAGAAGAAGGCACCAGGTCCCGTGCCTAGTCCTACTGGGTCCTTTGGATCCGCCGTGACAAATAGGTCGTTACGCATGCCCGCCACAGTGGTGCGCTTGTAGGGACCTGGCTGGGGGCGAAGCAGGGACGCCTGCATAGCGTCAAAGAGTAGCGTCAGCGACAACAACTTGCCAAGGTCGTCGTCGTTGGTGAACGTTGCGGGGTCGATGCGTCCCCCAAGGGTTCGCCGGATCACGCTGGCAGTTGCGTTCCATTGGAGCTGCTGGATGCGGTCGAAGAACCCGCTGGCAAGAGCCCGTCCCGCCGTGCTGGGAAGCCACTCGCGCCGTCCTGCTCGGAAAAAGGTCTGGAAATACTGTAGATCGTAGCGCTCGAGTGCGTCCCCCGTGATCTCGTAAAAGTCCGCTCCCGTGTCGTACATCGCCTGGTGCGCATAACTGGTGCGCCCGTCGCCAACCTTGTACGGCCACCGGGCCCGTCCTTTCAGATCTCCCACACCGCGCTTCTCATGGGCATACCCAAACAGCAGGTCGGAGATCGGACTGAACGGCTCCATGTCCCGAAGCAACGCGTGGTCTTTGTGAGGAAGTGCACAGACCTTGCCGAGTTGGCCACGACCAAGCGCCAGCTCCTCTGAAGACGCGTCCCTGCAACGCCGCGGGTCGAACAGGTCGAGATCGCGCGCCATCTGCGTGTAATGGGCAAGGTCGCCGTCGCGCAGCCAAATGTCGGCGTTCATCAGCCCTAGCGACCACTGGTACGACAGTCCCATCGCCCGCGAGCTCGGGATCAAACTGTACGCATCGTCATCCATGATCTCCACAATGCCGCCGTAAAGGACCTTCGCGGCCATCTGGTCGAAGGCGCCAAGACGTGCCGTGAACACCGAGTCGAACTTGTAGTCCATCACAGTGGAGACCGCGTAGGCTTCGATGGAGTCGTGTTCCCGTCCTGCTACGGTCCCAAGCTCGTCACGGGTCACTGGGTCGCGCCAACGAGGACCTACACACGTGTCTGGGTCTCCAGCCTTGCGCCCCTCGGTGGGGCACGGCTTCATGTTGGACGTCACTCCACCGGAGCGCAGCAGCCAGTAGTTGGGATCGAAGTTTGGCGAGTCCCAGGAGCCCGAGAAGTCATGCGCCAGCCCCACCAAGTGCCCCAGCTCGTGCAAGACCGTGAACTCGTAGAGAGGCTCGAGAAGCTCTTGGTAAATCAGCTTCCCTCGCACCAAGCGATCGATGGTTTGTCCTGCCACCCCAGCACGCTGCGCCAGGTCCCCCTGGGCCACCGCACCGTCAGGATAGCGGGCCTTGAGCTTCGCTGCGGTCCCTGCCATCCAGGTCATGGGAAGCGCCTCTGGAACATCGAGCACGCAAATGCCTTTGGACGCAAGGCGCTCTTGGCGCGCGTCCCGGACCGATGCCAGTGCATCGGGTGCCAACCCTCGCAGGGGCGAAAAGGTTTCTAGGACTGAGTCGGATGTCGCACCTGTAGGAATGCCTAGACTGGTTCGCCACAGGTCGTTGACCATGGAAGCCTCGAGTCCAGCGCGAGCCAGACTCGACCGAGCTGGGTCTAGCTTTGCACTGTACTCGGAAACTCCCCCGAAGCCAGGAACGCCGAGCGCTTGTTGTTGCGCTGCAAAGTGTCCGAAGGTGACCAGCTGCGCGGCAGGACTGAGCTCGAGGGTCGGAATGGAAAACCTCCCTGCCATGGCTCGCACGTTCAGCGCGCTTATGCGGGAACGCACCTCCGTGCTTTGCAACGCTTGGCTTGGAACCGACGTCAGCCGGGTAGCTAGCGAACCAAGCGCTCGGTCGGATATTGCAGTCCCGTAGACTTGGGATGCAAGCCCCGAGACGAATTCCTCTGGTGTGAAGTCCCCGGTGAGCAGTTGCAGCTGATCGCGCGCTCGTGCCGTGTAGCTCTCGACACTGGCTCCAAACACATTCACCATGGTGCCAACCTGTTCTCCCGTAGTCGGGTCGCCGCCTAACACCACTACTCCCAATGGACGTTCCACGGACGGATTGGGCCACCAGGCGATCATGTGATGACGCAGGTCTCCCTTGCGAACGCGGGTCCCTTCAGTACCACAGTAGGACGGGTCTCCCTGTCGTACCGGGTTGTGGCAGAACACGAAGGCGCTCCCTTGGTCGCTCTTCGGGGAGTCTTCGCGGGCGACATCGATGGCCCCGTCGAAGAAGAGCGCATGGCAGTCGTTTCGGTTTCCAAGGTTGCCACGTCGGCATTCGGCTTCGCGAGCGTAGGCAATGGCGCGCACCAGAGCCGAGTTCCATTGAGCAACGGCGCGGGCAGCAACAGGGACATAACGCTCTGGGAGCTGGTCATCGGCGTACCAAGGGACAGGTCGAAGCTTTCGGTCCATGAGAGGAATGGCGCAGCGCTTGGCTTGGAGATCGCACGTGGAGTTGTAGTTCCAGCTTTCGCAAGTCGCATGGGTGTCGCAAGGGACATCGACATGGCTCTTTTCCCACAAGTTGTAGCGGACCGCGTACTGGTGCCAGGTCGCGTCGACGATGCCGTACAAGCGGTCGTAGCCTTGCCGGTCTACCCAGAAAGTGCCGGCGATGTCCTGCAGTTGACCGTTGGTCTCTTGTACCTCGTAGTCGGTGCCTTGGACTTTCCAGAAGGAGCTACGCAAGACAATCTCTTGGTCGTTGCATTCGAAGGTCCCCTGCGTGACCACGGCGGGAGCCATGCCCATGTTGGCAAGGAGACAGACAGGGAGCGCGGTTCCTGACGTGTCTTGTGTCTTGGTTTTGACGAGCCAACGCGAGGTGATGTCCATGTAGCCATTGGGGAGCTCGTCGAAGTGAGACGCCAATGGGCGGGACGGGTCGCTTTCGAAGAAGGGGACCGGCTGGATCACCATGTTCCCACCGTAGACGGTCTCGAACCACAGGGTGTTGGGGTCTTGGAGGAGGTTCTGGGACCAGTCGACACGAAAGAACGCACGCTCGAACCAACGTCGATCGGTGCTGTTCTCCTCGATCACGTTGGTTTCTTCGCCGGTGGTGGGGTTGTAGCCGCGTCGGATGTCGAAGTGGGACTCTATCTTCCACATGGCGACCAGAGCGCCGTCGTTGGTCTTGCCGCGCGGGCCCCCTTTTCCATCAGACGAGACAATGTACTCGTAGGCTTCCCGGGCAATGAGGTACTGTTCTTGGATCTCGAAGCGGACCCGTCGTGTGAGGTCCTGGAGCCCGTCGCTCATGAAGGGGTTGGTGCGCTGAACCTGGAGGACAAGGTTTCGCAGGTACCATTCGGGAGCGTCGCTCGAGCCCAGTCCGACGAGGTCGGATTTGCGGAGGGCGTTGGGCTGGACTCGGTTGATGAGGTCGCGTTCCGAGGCGCAGCCGGCGGGGGCGGAACCTGCGAGCGAGCAGACCAGCAGTGCGGCTCCTAGCCGTGCGTACCAGCGCATGAAATGGACTCTCCTTGGTTGGCACATGTGGAACGCAAAGCGCGCCGTCTTCTAGCGTCATGGCGCAAACCGCTGCAGCGATGCCAACCCCGCGGTCTCGTCGAGGCCCCACAAGAGGTTCAAGTTCTGCACCGCCTGCCCTGCAGCCCCCTTCACCAGGTTGTCAAGCACCCCCACCGTCACCACCACATCAGCGTTTGCCGTGGCTCCTACGAACGCCAGATTGGTCCCCACCACGGCATTCAACGTCGCCTGTTCGGGGGGAACCGCTCGCACAAACGCCGCCTTGGCGTAGGTCTCGGCGAGGCACTCGGCGACCTGCTTGGCGGTGGTCCCCGGTCGCGGACGGGCATACGCGGTCGACAGAAGCCCGCGCCTGACCGGGAGCAAGTGCGCCGTAAACGTCAGGGATGTCACGCCTAGCGCCCTTGCGATCTCGGGCGTGTGCTGATGTTTGAGGACCTTGTAAGCTCGGAAATCCCCGTCAACCTCTGCGAACGAGTACGCCTCGCTCGCCTGCCGTCCCGCACCGGTGACTCCGCTTTTGGCGTCGATGATGATCCCGTCGGCCTCGATCAGCCCGGCTCGAAGAAGTGGAGCAAGAGGAAGCAAGCTGGCGGTTGGATAACACCCTGGGTTCGCTACGAGCACCGCGTCGGTGCCGGTGCGACGAGGCGGGCCGAAGAGCTCAGGAAGTCCATAGTGGGCTCGAACCAGGTGCTCGGGCGACGGGTGCTCGAAGCCGTACCAAGTTGGATAGGCCGAAGCCTCGAGGCGGAACGCACCGGACAGGTCGATCACGTCTTTGTTCGCCGCTAGAAAGAGCGGAGCGAGCTTGGAGGAGACCTCCGCCGAGGTGGCCAAGAAGACCGCGTCGCAGCGATCGGAAAGGTCGGCGGCGCGTCCATTTGGCTCGAACGCCATTGTAGAATGCGGCTCGCGAAGGGCGACTGCGAGATGACGCGCCACCGAGGCGCCAGCCCACTTGTCGGAGGTGCAAAACGCGAGGGTCAACGATGGGTGGGAGGCGAGGATGCGCGCAGCTATCGCACCGCTGTAGCCGGACGCTCCGACGATCCCGACACGTGAAGATGACATTGCGGTGCTCATAGCAGGAGTCTCCCCCTCCCGCCGCAACGGACGGTGTATGGATCCCCACATGAAGGAATGGCGACGTCTCGGAGCAATGGCACTTCTTTTTATCCCGCTGACGCTCCTCGCGTGCACGGGGGGCCAGTCTTCCTCCAGGTTGAACAAGAACAGCGGGCCCGAGGGGCCTGCGGCCAACGCCCTCTGGGGTCTCCTCTCCCAATGCATCAACGCGTCCGGCAACCAAACGTGCGCATGTCCCTCGCTCCTTGGCTCTTGCTGCGCGGGTCCCGCGTCTTCCTATGCCGACGCGGTCTGGGCCACGACTCCGGACTTTGTTGCCCTTCGCGACGTCAAACAGTGTGCGTGCCCTTCCGAGTTCGTCCACGGCCTCGCCCTGCCGCGCGTCAAGGTCACCGGCATCGAAGACTTGAACCGTCCCAACGCCATTTGGCCCTTCGCGTGGCAAACCGCAGCCACCAAGATCGCCAACCCCCAGGAGATCTGCTTGGCGATCAATCCCCCGCAGGCCCGCTCACAAAACCAGATGCATGTCCACATGATGAGGCTGCTCCCCAAGACCAGAACCTGGCTAGACGGCGTCCAGCAGCTGGATGGGCTGGTGTTGCTGGATCTCACCGACCTGCATGGCGTCTTCACCGAGGTCTTGGTGAAGGTGGGGGCCGACCAGATGGGCAAAACGGGAGTCGTCGTGGCGCAAGGTGTCCACGGCAGGTATCGCGCGTTGCTGACCGACCGGACCGCGGCCGAGCATTTCTGCCAGAAGCTCTGCGACTGACCTCTTCGAGGTCCACTAAGCGATGCTTGACTGATGTGGGCATTGAGACCGGCGAAGTCCTCGTGGAAGTCCGCGACCGTTCAGCCGGTTGCGATGGCCTTTTCTGTGTCCAGGCGCACTTTCGCTACCTGGGGACGGTTCCGGAGCGCGCGGAGCCGGTCACGGGTTGCTGTCGACCCGTCGAGCGCGTCGACAACCAGCGCGGCCAGCGTCGCCAGCGTGCTCCAGTCCGGTGCGTGCTTCTCGGTCTCCCAATGCGAGACGGTGTCGGGGGTCACGCCGGATCTCGTCGCCGGTCGTGAAGCCGTTGGCCGCGAGCCACCGGGCCGCCTCGTGTTCGAGGGCGACCAAGCCGGGCCCATCGGTGAACGTCTCGGCGCACTTCGGGCATGTCAGGGCCGCAACCGCGCCCGTGAACGTGCGAGGCCCGATCGTCACCTCGACGGACTCCGCCACGTCCCGAAGTCCACCCGCACCGCATTCCACGCATCGATCCATGGCGCCCACTTTCCTCACCTAAACCAAACCCATCTTGAAAACCGCAGGTCCGATCTACGCTTCCGCGCCCCAATATCGCGTAGACCTCACCCCCAACCCCCTCTCCCTCGACATCCTCCTTGCCCATGCGGGCAAGGAAGATCGTCTTCGAGAGAGGGGGCTCGGAACAGTGGTGCACGAGGCTCTCCTCCCCCCTCGCTCG
>CAITRH010000073.1 GCA_903894755.1 uncultured delta proteobacterium | reverse complement strand
CCGTCAAAAACCCGATCCGACGGGCCTGCCCTCACCCGTCCTATCCCGATGGGCAGCCCGAGACACAACATCGCGAAATCAAACCGCTAGCAGGAGAGACCGCGCGAATCAGGCAAACCAAGAGCACAGCGAGTGCCATCCCCTCCCCCTCAAAAACATTAGGTTTTTTCCACAGCAAGACTGTCCGGGACACAGAATGCCCTGTTCTGGACAGGCCGCACGTCCACTCGGCGGGGACAAAGCCTCCGCGCTACGTCCAGAACAATATCAGGCGGAGTTTGAGGAAGCCCCGTCGCCTGGCGGGCCGTTGCTCACTTCCCGTCGCGACGGACTTATTGGCCCTCGCCCTACATCCCCGAGACAATCTTGAAACTGTCTCCGTCGCGTACCAGATCGAGCCGATTGTCCGAGACCTTGTGCTGCCACTCCTCAGCCTTTACCCCGGGGATCCGAAACGACGCCGCATACGTGTAGTCGACCCAGATGTGCGCCGACTCCGTCAACGTGAGCCGTCGATAGCGGATTTCGTACCGTACCGCAGTGGTCTTCACGAAGGTCTTGGTCAGAAAGTCCCGCAGGCCGTTGTAGTCGTAGTCGTCTTTGGAATTCGTGTTGCCAGCGTTATCAAAGTATCCCGGGCTCACGAGCTTCAAGAGCGTTGCGATGTCCCGCTCTTCCACCGCGTGCCGGTACGACTCGCAAAAGGCGATGACCCGGCGGTTCTCACTCGTGTCCTCGACATCCGTGTTGGGAATGAACGTCTTCGTGCAGGCGACGAGGCCAAACAGGAGGACGAACAGGAAAAGTTGGCGTCGGTGGATCATATGCAGCTGGCGCGTTGCGCAACGCCCACTCTGCAGACCCCATGCCACAGGGTCTGTTTGCGTGCGTCATCAGGGGGCTGACCCTACGTTCTTAGCCCCGGGCCGTCAACGAAGCGGCCAGCTAGACCCAAGCCACGTTGTCAGAGTGGCCCTCGTCCCCCATCGACGCCGACAGAATGTCTCCCGCTCCCCGCACTCGGCAACGTCGACGACGTCGATCTCGTCGCAAACCACAATCCTGCCGCCGCCACGCAGAGCGCCACCAGCGCCACCATCCCAATCAACATCTGCCGCCTCCAACGTAGAGGAGCCTTCAAGCGCTGCGGTGCCTCTTTCGTCGTGTCGTCGGGCACGCTGACCCTCGGCAAGGACAGTTCCCCCGCCCCGCGTATCCCGAGCACTCGTTCTAGCTCGCCGACAACCTCTCGCGCCGCAATGGGACGTCGCAACGGGTCGCGCTGCAAACAGCTCGTCACGAGCCCCACCAGACGCCTGTCGACCTGCTCGTCGAGTGACCCAAGCCCCGCGATGGACCCCCGAAGTACATCCTCTAGGATCGCTTGACGCGACTCGGCTGAAAACGGCGCCCGTCCCGTCAGCATCTCCAGCAAGATCACCCCAAGCGACCAGAAGTCCGAACGAGCGTCCAGCATCTCCTCGCCACGCACCTGCTCGGGACTCAAATACCCCACACCGTCTTCCGTCTCGGCCCGAGGCTCTTCATCGTCGTCTAGGACTTCTTGCCCGCGCAAACACAAGCCAAGGTCGCCAATCTTCACCGTGATCTCGCCCGATGCCCGCTCACGATGCAAAAGCACGTTCGAGGGTTTCAGGTTCTTGTGCACCAGCCCCACCGCGTGCATCGCCGCAAGCCCCTTGGCCGCTTCAAGCGCAATGCGCGCCGCCCGAGGAGGTGAAAGCCCGCGCTCCCTCGCCAACAACGTCGCTAGCGTCTCCCCCTCCAGGAGCTGCGTGACCACGTAGACGTTCCCTTCGTCCGTCTCCCCCGCGTCGTAGACCTCCGCAACATTCGGATGAAGCACTCGACCCGACGCCCGTACGTCCCGCAACATCGACGCGCGCCCGTCGCGTCCTGCCGTCCGACGCCTCGGGATCAACTTGAGCGCTACCTCGCGGTCCGTGGTCCGGTCGAACGCCACCCACACCACACCGTTCGGCCCAGCGCCATGCCGACGACGCAGCTCGTACCGCGAAGCCAAAAGGGTACCGGGACGCACGTTTTTTAGGACGCTACCATGGCATCTTCAGCTTCGCGTCCACCGACGTCGATCGGCCGCCTGCAGTAACCCAAACCGACGTTGATCCTCCATGAGCTTCGCATAAGTCTTCGGCATCCGCGTGTCGCGACCAAGCGCGTAAAGCACTCGAAGCGCCGCCTCCGCGTCATCGGTCGCTCGATGCGCCCTGTCGAGCGCCACCCCAAGACGCGTCGAAACCTCCCCTAGGGAAAACTTCTGCTCCTCGCCGCGGTGAAGCTCGCGCGCCCACACCAGTGGATCCACCCAGTCGACCTCGCGCCGTAAAAACGGAGGCAATGGCTCCGCCCCTTTGCCCGCTCGGCCAAACTCCGACAGCAAAAACGCCCGGTCAAACGCCGCGTGGTACGCCGCAGGCACCACCCCTCGCAGCGCTTCGATGACCTCCGTCGCCACCCCCTCGAAACGTGGTGCCCCCCGCACGTCCTCATCTCGAATGCCATGCACCGCCGTCGCATCCGCAGGAATCGCACATCCAGGATCGATCAGCCACGACCGACGCGACCGGATCTCTCCGGCCTGTCCGACCACCACCCCAAGCTCAATGACCCGGTCGGTCGACGAGTCCCGTCCCGTGGTCTCGGTGTCGATCATGGCGATGGCGAGCTCCTGCCACGGCAGGTCAGGAGCGAACTCCTCGGCCAGCCCCTTCGCGGTGACCCCTCGCGACAGAAGATGCGCGATCCCAGGGTAATAACGCCCCGTCGGAAAACACCCGCAACCGTCGTGTGCAGCTCGCATTAGAGCGCTCGCACTACGGGTTCTCCGTCCCGTCCGCCTTCGCCTCCCGCTTCTTCAACCCCTTCTTCTTGCCGCTCCCCTCGACGACAACCGCTTCGTCTTCGTCCTTGTCATCCGCCTCTTCGGCCTGCCCCCCTTCTTCGGTGGACTCGACCTCCTTGTCCGAGCTCGCCTCTACCCCGTCGCCAAGCGCCATGGCCAACGCAGGATGTCTGCGTCCCTCTTCCCACATCTTCGCGTAAAAGAAGGACACCAGCAGCGCCGACACCACCCCGATCCCCTGGCTCGTCGAAAGCTGCACGTTGAAGCTCTGACCAAACGACGGGGGCTTGAGCATCACGTACGCCACCACGGGCGGGATGAACGCCATCACACGCGCCACCAGCCGCGCCTGAAGGTTCGGGATCCCCAGCGAAATCCCAAACACGAACCCTATCGACATCAGCAACAGACACCCAGGCACCATCACGTGCTCTGCCAACGACGGGCCGTATTCCCCCCGCTCCGCATCGTCACGAAGGGTCTCGAGAAGAAACCTCAGGAACCCGTAGGCAAACGCGAACAGAAAAAATACCTGCCCCCGAAACCTCGTCGTCTTGCGCTGCCAAAGCAGTAGCCCAAGAAGTCCAAGCCCCACCAAAGACTCGTAAAGCTGCGTCGGATGCACCGGAAACGACGCGTTCGACGACACCAGCTGCGTCTCCAAAGCCGACCCGCGAAACATCTCTAAATGCCGAATGTACGCCGGTGACCCATCCCCGTGCTCCAGCGTCCCCTGCGCCCAATGCGGAAAGGTCCCTAGCTTGCGAAGCCACCCAGGTGCTCCGTCCGCGAGCCGCTTTCCAAAGTCGCACCCAAAGAGATAACACCCGATCCGCGTCACCAGCAGCCCCGACGCCAGACTCGGCACCACCGTGTCCGCCCACGCCATCAGCCGGATGCGATGCGACGCCAAATACGCCCAACTCCCTAGGTATCCGCCCAGGAAGCCGCCGTACGCCACCAGCCCCCCGCTCCGAAACGACAGCATCTTCGCGAACTCGAGCTGCTGATGCTTGTCATCCTCGAACTCCGGTAGGTTCGTGACGATGTAGAGCACCCTCGCCCCGACGATCGCCGCAAACGCCGTGATCACGTAGCAGTTCGCCATGGTCTCTCGGGGAAGCCCATCTCGGTCCGCTAAGGTCAGCGTCAGATACCATCCGATCACCAGCGACAGCCCCAGCATCACCCCGTACGAATAGATGGGAAGATGCGTGGCTTGGTACGTCACCGACCTCCAATAAAACCCCGCTCCGGCCGCCAGTCCCGCCATCACAAGGCTTCCTAGAACCGCTTGACGGTCCTTCTGGCGCGCGCCCATCGCCGCGTATCCGAGCGCAATCACGCTCGCCGCTAGGAGCGCCCACCAGAGCTTCAACGGCATCTGAGGAAGAGGAATTCGAAAGAGAATGGGATGCATGTAGGTCGCTTCCTTTACACAAGCGTGAGGATGGTACAAACCGTCGATGTGCGTTCACGACCGCAGCTCCTTTTCGCAGTGCTCCTCGCCGCGTGTGTCCCCTCGGGAAGCGCGCCCCCGTCCGATGCGGGCGCTTCTGTCCCCACCACGCCCGCATTTCGCCCGTCGGTCAGCCCCATGACCACGCTGTTCGAAGACTCCTTCGACCGTAAACCGCGCGCCGGTAACAGCAATGGCGACAGCGGTGGCGACGAGCTCGGACCCGATTGGACAGCTACCGGCACCACCGCCTGGCGCATCGAAAATGGAAGATTGTGCGGCCAAGGAGCCCGAAACCATGGCGTCTGGCTCAATCGCACGCTCCCCGTCAACGCCCGCATCGAGTTCGACGCGATCGGCGACTCCCCCGATGGCGACCTGAAAGCCGAGCTCTGGGGCGATGGACGTTCCTCGGCTACCTCGGTCTCCTACACCAACGCAACGTCGTACCTCGCGATCCTAGGTGGATGGAAAAACAAGTTCCATGTGCTCGCCCGCATCAACGAACACGGCAAGGACCGCAAAGAAGTAGCCGTCGATCCCACCTCCGACGATCCCAGGCAGCGCGCCGTGGTCCGAGGACAGGTCTATCGGTTCAAGATCGAGCGCACCGACGCAAAGACGGTCCGGTGGTCCGTGGATGGCGTCGAAATGTTGTCGTTCGTCGACGCCTCACCGCTCGCCGGCATGGGCCACGACCACTTCGGTTTCAACAACTGGGAGGTCAAAGTGTGCTTCGACAACGTCCGCGTGACTCCGCTCTGACGAAAGGAATCCATCGTGGAGCAGGCGGAGATCGAGCGCATCGTTGACGACCTCGACACGGACCTCGATCGACTCCGTGCCCTCTACGATCAGTACTTCATGGGGCTCCAAAAGATCGAGCCGATGGTGCTGCGCAAAGAGATCGACCGACGTCTCTACGCGGTTCGAAGAGAACAGATCCGCAACACTGGGGTCCGGTTTCGCTTCAACATGATCTCGCAGCGGTACAACACGTTCCAGACGTACTGGGGACGCATCTGCCGTCAGATCGAGGAGGGGACCTACAAGCGCCATATGCTCCGGGCCAAAGAGCGCTTTGGTACCATCAAGCCTCTCCAGCCTCCCTCTGCAAAGCCGCAACTCGATAACTTTGGAGTCATCGAGCCGGATTTCGGCCCTGACAGCGAACGCCCCGCCCCCGATTGGGAGTTCGACGTGGACGTCGACGCCGACGACATGTTTCAGGGGGTGTTCGACCTTCCCGCAGCCCCCCCCCTTCCCGCCATCACGCTGCCGCCGGGCCGACCCGATCCGACCATCGACGCGCCCACGGAACGCCGCATGGAAATCGCCCAACGCTTCGAACCTGATCCCACGAGCTACAGTCGCGAATTCGTAATCCCGCCACCGCCACCGACGTCTCGTGCCGCCGAGGTGCGCACGCAGATAGCCTCGCCGTCGCTCCGCTGGCCCTCGCTGGAACCTCCGCCGCCTTCGTCTTCGGGTTCTCGCCCCGCAGTGCCGTCCGCGCCCGGCTCCCTTCCTCGTCCGCCCATTTCCGTGGCGCGTCCTCAACCCGGAGCCCCGTCCATCGCCCCGCCGCGTTTCTCGATGTCGGCGCCGCCTTTGGTTTCAAAAGCTCCGCACCCAAGTGGTCTCTCCGACGATCGGGTGCGTCAGCTCTACAGCCAGTACGTCGACACCAAGCGAAAGCAAAACGAGTCGACCGCAGCGATCACCTTCGACGGTCTCGCCAAGAGCCTCCGTGAGTCGAGCACCAAGCTCCGCGAAAAACATGGCAAGGGGATCGATTTCGAGGTGGTCACCAAGGACGGCAAGACCATCATCCGACCCGTGATCAAATGAAGTTGCCCGAAAAGCTCGCCATCGACCGCGACGTGAAACGCGTTTTCCAGGCATGGACTCGCTGGATCGAAGACCCGGAGACGCGCGACGACCCGTTTGTGTCGCTCCGCTATGTCGCCGGACAGACCACCTACGACGCCCTTCGCGCCGGTCCGTTTTCCCTCGCCGAGCTCCCCCACATCGACGCGCTTCGACAATGGGTTGGCTCCCTCACCCAGGCTCGCATCGTGTCAGGTCTCGACCTCGATCTGGCAAAGGCCACTCGCGACCAGTCCGATCCCGACGGTACCGAGGCGCCGTGGCCAAGTTGGCTCGACTCCTGGCGAGGGGTTGCGCACGCATCGAGTGCCGCCGAAGTGCGCGAGCACATCGAACACGCGCTCCCACGAGGGACCATCATCGCGTCCATCCTTCGCGAGCGATCGCTGCTACGTCGCGAAGTGGCACGTCGTCTCGGGCTCGAACCGGTGTTTACGCGCGAGAGCACCGAGCGCCTGGCGGAGCAGTTTCTCGAGCGCACCGGTGACGTCGCCCGTGAGGTGCTGCGTGGACCTGTGTTGCTTCAAGCGGCCGCGCGAGACGCTCCCGATGGATGGCCCGCAAGGCTGACGGCACGTTGGCCACTGGAGCTGTTCGAAGCGGGGCTCGAGGGGCTGAGGGTTCCGCTTTCTGACCCGTTCGCCACGTTTCGCCGTCCCAGTTCCACCAGCGGTGCGGCGAGTTTCGCGCGTGCCCTCGGCGCCTTCGGGTTTGCCCTGCGCACGGTCACCGGCGCCCCGTCGCTTCCGTTTGCTCTGACCCGCAGCCCAGGGTTCGTGGAGGCGCATCGTTGGGGGACCCTCTTTGCGTCGCTGGCGATGTCCGACGAGTTTCACCGTCGTGCGCTGCGGGTGGGGAAAAGCACCGCTTCGAGCCAGGCCCGCGCGGTAGCTAGGAGCGCTCTTTTCGAGCTGCGGCTGTCGTCGGTGCGTCTCCTCTTGATGGAGGCTCCCGAGCGTTTCGAGGAGCTCTCGCAGCTTCTTTTTGGGATTCCCCTCGACAAGCGGTTGGCGGGAGCTTGGCCCGCGGCACGTGACGACGAGACCGAGCGGTTCGTGGGGATGGCCACCTCGTGCCGGTTGGAGAGCGAGCTTGTGGAGCGCTTCGATACAGACTGGTTTTGCAATCCGCGCGGATGGCTGTTTTTGAGGTCGCTAGGATCCGGGGCGGTGCATGACGACCCGGAAACGTTGCCTGAGGAGCAGGAGCCGCTCGTGACCGCATGGACCCGACGGTTCGAACAGGCGTTTGCGTGAAGTGGTTCTTGTTGGTGGTCCTTGCGGTGCTGGTTTGGGGGAACGTAGCGGAGGCCAAACCGCGTCGTCCGTTGCCGCCTCGTCCTCCGCCACGGCGCCACACGCCTCATGGTCGTCCTGGGCGTCCTGTTCGTCCGGAGCGTCCATCGATTCCGATCCCGTCGTTGCCTCACATTGCCAAGGTCCGGGTGGCGGTGGGTCACAAGGAGCTGGTGGTGACCCACGAGATCACGATCCTGAAGGGGGATTCTCCGGCGGGGAACTTGGCGTTGTACGTTGCCTTTGGAGCGCCTGGTGCGCCGCGAGCATTCGACGCGCGGTTAGTTTCGCTGGATGAAGGGCACGTACCTGTGGGGACCGGGGAGCCGCTGACGGTCGAACACGAACCGCATCGTCCAGCGACCTCTCAGCTTCTTCTAGGGCGGCCTCAGATGGCGGGGGCGGTGGTGCGGATTCCCGAGGGGTTGTTTCGGGTTGCGTCAGCGCGGTCAGGAGCGGTGCTTCTTCGGCTGCGGTCGTTGCATGGGTTGCCGGCGGAGGAAGCGGACGGTGGGCGGGAGGTTGTGGTGCGTCTCGGGATGGGGCAGGAGCCGCTGACGTTACGTCGCATCGAGGTCGCGCCGCTCGAAGCGCAGGTGACGGTCGGGAGGGCGACGGGGTCTTTATGCGGGCCTGACGCGGATTCGTGGCCTCTCTCGGTGGCGGTGGTTGGGAAAGGCTGGGAGCGAGCGTCCGATGGGCGAGCGCCACTGAACACGTCGCTAGCGATCCGGCGGCCGACCGACGATCTGTGCGTACGGTTTTGGACACGCACGGAAACTCCGCGAACGCTCACCAAGTGAGAGCAATAGGTGCGGGAGCTCTGGACCCTTGCCTGGGCATAAAACCTATAAGCGCGGGGAGCTCTGGACCCTTGCCTGGGCATAAAACCTATAAGCGCGGGGAGCTCTGGACCCATGCCGGCGCATATAACGGATAAGCGCGGGGACCTCACCCCCCTGCGATTTGGCGTGCCTACAACTTCCCCCCCATCGATGGGGAGGGGGACATGGTGAACGTGCCGAATCGATTGGGGGTGAGGTCTTCGGACGGACCTGCGGTTCTCAAAGTAGGTTTGGTTTAGCTTTCGCAAAATGACATCGGTGCTAAGAACGAGGAGTCCATGGCACCTAAACATCCCTACGAGACGCGTTCGCCGGCAAACCCAGAGGTGACGTTACCCCCCCAAAAAAACGAGGAGTTACTGCACGAACTGCAGGTGCACCATATGGAGCTTACGATGCAGAACGAGGAACTGCGGCGGACGCACTTGATGCTTGACGCCGAACGGTCACGCTATTTCGACTTCTACGATCTGGCGCCGGTGGGATATTGCACCTTCAACGAAGAGGGGCTGATCCTAGAGGCCAACCTCACCACTGCAACCTTGCTGGATACGGCGAAAGTCGATCTGGTAGGGCAGCGTTTTAGCCAGTACGTCGCCGAGGAGGACCAGGATATCTTCAACCTGTATTGCAAACAGCTTTTTGAACAGCCGCTAAGCTGGGAAATGCGAATGCGGAAACGGGATGGAACGACCTTCTGGGCGAAGTTGGAGGCCATCGCTGCGAAGAATGCCAATGGCACGGCCACCTGCCACCTGGTGATCAACGATATCACCGTGCGCAGGGATACAGAAGATGGGCTTGAAAAGACCCGCAAAGAGCTGGAAGCAACCAAGATATCGGATGATGCCGCCCGAGAATACGCAGAGAGCATCATCAATACCGTGCGTGAGCCCTTGATCGTTCTAGATCAAAATCTAAGGATAGTCAATGTCAGTCGTTCCTTCTATGACGTCTTCAAGGTAAACCCTGAAGAGACCGTGGGACAGCTCATTTTTGATCTGGGTAACAAACAGTGGGATATCCCCAAACTGAGGGAACTGCTGGAGACGATCCTTCCCCAAAGGACAACCTTTGACAACTATGAGGTCGAACACGACTTTACGACCATTGGCAAGCGCATCATGCTCTTGAACGCCCGGCAAATTCAAAGAGCGTTGGGAAAAGAGCAGATCATCCTCCTGGCCCTCGAAGACATCACCGAGCGCAAACAGATGGAGGAGTCGTTACGACAGGCAACCGCCCGCTTTACGCTGGCAGCGCGGGCAGGCGGTGTGGGCATCTGGGATTACGATGTTGTCAAAAACAGGCTGGTCTGGGACGACCAGATGTTTCACCTCTACGGACTCACGCCGGATCAGTTCGGCAGCGTTGACGCTGCAAGGCGGGCGGGGCTGCATCTGGATGACCAGCAGCGAAACGACGAAGAAATCCAGCTTGCGTTGCGAGGCGACAAGGATTTCGATACGGAGTTCCGTGTGGTTTGGCCGAGCGGAAGTATCCATAACATCCGCGCCCTAGCACTCGTGCAGCGTGACGCTGCAGGCCATCCATTGCACATGATCGGCACGAATTGGGATATCACCGCGCAGAAGCAGGCCGAGGCGGCGCTGCAGGAGACCAACCGCCAGCTCGAAGCGACCACGGCCCGAGCGAACGAGATGGCGGCAAGAGCCTCGCTGGCCAGTCAGGCTAAAAGCGTCTTTGTATCCAACATGAGCCACGAAATCCGCACCCCCATGAATGCCATTCTGGGGTTCGCCCAGGTCATGGCTCGCGACCACTCGCTCACTGCCCGCCAGGCCGATCACGTAGGCATTATCATCCGCAGCGGTGTGCACCTGCTCAAGCTCATCGACGACATCCTTCACATGTCGAAGATCGAGGCAGGGCGGACTGTCCTCAACGCCGCCGTTTTTTGCCTCCACGACCTTCTGGACGACCTGGCGCTGATGTTCCGTTCCCATGCCGACACCAAGGGATTGCAGTTCCTTGTGGAGCGGGACAAAAGTGTCCCGCGCTATGTCACCGCCGACGAGGGGAAGCTGCGCCAGATATTGGTCAACCTGATCGGGAACGCTATCAAGTTTACCGAAACGGGCGGGGTTGCGGTGCGGGCACGCGCCGAAGCCGTTGTAGGAACCACCTTGGCAGACAAGAGCGCCGTGCGCCTGGTGGCCGAAGTGGAAGACAGCGGGCCGGGAATCCCTACTGAGGACATAGGTCGGATCTTCGATCCCTTTCAGCAGGCGGCGACGGGGGTGAAGGCTGGCGGAACCGGATTGGGACTTGCCATCAGCAGCAGGTTCGTGGAGATGATGGGGGGCAAGCTGACAGTGACGAGTCAGGTGGGGGAGGGGAGTCGTTTCCAGCTCGAAGTGCTGCTGGCGCCAGCCGAGGAAATTGCCGAAGTGGAGAAACCGGCTGCGCGACGCGTCATCGGTCTCGAACCGGGGACTGGGCCGTATCGAATCCTGGTGGTGGACGATAGTGTGGACAACCGCACCTTGCTGTTCGAGCTGCTGCTATCTGTAGGCTTTGAGGTGACAGAGGCGGTCAATGGAGTGGAAGCGTTGGCGGCCTTTGAGCGCTGGTCGCCCCATGCTGTGCTCATGGATCTGCGCATGCCGGTCATGGACGGCTACGAGGCGACCCGTCGGATCAAGGCCACGGCAGCAGGCGGAGCCACGCCCGTGATCGCCATAACCGCCAGCGCCTTTGAAGAGGATCATGAACTGGTGATGGCCGCCGGCATGTATGACCATCTTCGCAAGCCCATACGACCGGAAGTTCTATTCGAGGTACTGGGGAAATCCTTAGACCTGCACTATGTCTTTGCCGATGAGGCAACCACGGCGTCTGGCCACTTGAATGCCACACCTCTAACTGTGGAATCGCTGGCGGCGTTGCCAAAGGACATGGTCGAGGCCATGCGACAGGCCGTGGAACAAGGCAACATGACCCACCTGATGGAGCTCATCTCCAATGTAGAAAAGGTGGACAGCGTGACGGCCCAGGGACTGCAAGTACTGGCCGATCAGTACGACTATGAAGGACTTACCCGATGGCTGGAAGAAAGGAGCGACGGATCATGAGTACGAGTGATAGACAAGAAACGATCATGGTGGTGGATGACGCACCGGCCAATTTGAAGCTCTTGACAGAGATGCTGCAAGCCAAAGGGTACCTTGTGTTGTCATTTCCGCGTGGAGCCATGGCATTGCATGCAGCCGCCAAGAACCCGCCCGATCTGATCCTGCTGGACATCAACATGCCGGAGATGAACGGTTTCGAGGTGTGCGAACACCTAAAGGCCGACGCAGCACTCAAGGAGATCCCGGTGATCTTCATCAGCGCCACGACCGAAACTACGGACAAGGTCAAGGGCTTTTCCGCGGGCGGCGTGGATTATATCACCAAACCGTTCCAATGCGAGGAGGTGCACGCCCGCGTGGAGACCCATCTGCGCCTGCGCAGGCAGCAACGCGAACTCAAAGACCTGAACGATATGAAAGACCAGTTTCTCGGAATGGCGGCCCATGATCTTCGTAATCCGATGGGCGGGATTATGGGAGTCAGCGGAATTCTGATGGACGAACTCTTGCCCATTCTGACCGAGGAACAAAAAACATTTTTTAATGCTATCACCAGTGCAAGTGAATTTATGCTCGGACTGGTTAATGACTTGCTCGATGTCTCTGCGATCGAGTCCGGACATCTGAGTCTCGAGAGGCAACCGATCGATATCACCGTTCCGATCACAAGAAGCGTTGCAATGAACAGGTTGCTCGCATCCAAAAAAAATATGCCTATCACCCTATCGTGTCCGGAGCATTTGCCTCAGGTTTTCGCCGACGACAACAGAATCGAGCAGGTGATCAACAATCTCCTTACCAATGCGATGAAGTATTCTAAACCGGGAACCGATATTGCCGTGCGCCTGCATCACGAGAACAACGAAGTCATCATCTCGGTTGCCGATCATGGCCCCGGCATCCCTCTAAAGGAACAGGACAAACTTTTCAAGGCCTTCGGGAAAACCTCGGTAAAGCCTGTCTCGCGGGGAGAACGCAGTACTGGGCTGGGTCTGCTCATTGTCAAGAAAATAGTGGAAGCGCACGAGGGGAGAATATGGCTCATATCGGAACCGGGACAGGGGACTGAGTTCTTTTTTTCCCTCCCGATCGAGCGCAAGGAAGCAATGCGGTCGGCCGCTACGGGTACATTGTTGCGCAGAACGGGCATTGCGGAGAGCCGTCAGGAGAGGTCCGCGGCGAAGACCTCGTTGATGGAATTCCGCCCTCTCGAATTTTCCGCAACGAAATTTCTCGCGGTTGGCGCGGGCATCCAGCGTCACCTAGTAGCCTGCGGCGTAAGTCCTTGGACACTCACGACCTGCTACCCAGGGTTGCCCACCCTGGGCTGTTCTGACTCGCCCCTTCGGGGCTGCCAATCAACGCTCGTGGTCCTTTCCAGCGG
>CAITRH010000072.1 GCA_903894755.1 uncultured delta proteobacterium | reverse complement strand
CTGCGGGGACAAGACCTTCAAACTGTACAAAGCCGCTCCTCCCAAGTGGGCTTTGGTTTAGGAACCCCCTGCTATGACCCAGTCGTCCTCCCAAGTCCGTCGCACGTTCCTCGAGTTCTTCAGGTCCAGGGGGCACGAGGTGATCGCGAGCGCTCCGCTCGTCCCGCCCAACGACCCGACCCTGATGTTCACCAACGCCGGCATGGTGCAGTTCAAGGACCTGTTCACCGGCAAGGAACACCGCCCCTACCGTCGCGCCACATCGAGTCAAAAGTGCATCCGCATCTCCGGCAAGCACAACGACCTCGAGAACGTCGGAGTCACAGCCCGTCACCACACCTTCTTCGAGATGCTCGGAAACTTCAGCTTTGGCGACTACTTTAAGGAAGAGGCCATCGTCAGCGCCTGGGAGCTCCTCACCAAGGTCTACGGCCTTCCCGAAGACCGCCTGGTCGTCACGGTGTTCGGCGGAGACAACTCCCAAGGGCTCGCGCCCGACATGGAAGCGCGCGCTCTCTGGAAACGGGTCACGCAGTTTCCCGACGAACGCATCATCGACATGGGCATGAAGGACAACTTCTGGCAGATGGGCGACACGGGCCCGTGTGGTCCCTGCACCGAGATCCATTTCTTCAACGGCGGCGACGTCGACGTGAGCAAGTTCCACGACGAGCCGACCTCCGACGGGCTTGGATGGACGGAGCTCTGGAACCTCGTCTTCATGCAGTTCGAGCGCTCCCAGGGCGCGGATGGAGCCTACAAGCTCGAACCCCTTCCTAAGCCCTGTGTCGACACCGGGGCGGGACTCGAGCGCGTCTCGAGTGTGCTGCAGGGCAAGACGAGCAACTACGAGACGGACCTTTTGCGCGCCCTGGTCGACCTAGCCTCGCGTCTTTCAGGCAAGCCCTACACGGCGTCGCAGGCCGATGACGACGTCTCGATGCGAGTGCTCGCGGACCACGCTCGGACCACGGCGTTCTTGATCGCCGAGGGGGTGTTTCCCGAGAAGTCGGCACGCGAGTACGTGCTTCGACGGGTCATGCGACGGGCCATTCGGCACGGCCATCGGCTCGGCATCAAGAAGCCTTTCTTGCACGAGCTGACCCTCCAGGTCGTGGCTCTCATGGGGGACGAGTATCCCGAGTTGGTGCAGCGCAAGGAGCTGATCGCGACGGTGGCCGAACAAGAGGAGGTGCGCTTTCGAGAGACCCTCGATCGAGGCTTGAAGATGCTCGACGAGGCGATGGTTCTGGCGAAGCCCACGGGGATCATCGAGGGAGAGGCGGCGTTCAAGCTTACGACACCTACGGGTTTCCACTCGATCTGACGCAGGTGATGGCATCGGAGCGCGGTCTCGAAGTGGACTTCGAGGGTTATGAGCGAGCCCTTCAAGCGCAGCGAAAGCGGAGCGAGGACTCGGACGTGGGGGAAGCGGCGGTCGAGGAGGTGTGGCGAGCGGCGCTCACCGAGGTTCAGAAGAGCGCGCCGCAGGGGGTGCGTTTCGTGGGGTACGAGCGCGAGACGTGCGAGGCGCGGGTGGTGGCGCTGGTGAAGAAGGGCGAGCTTGTGGCGCACGCGATCGAGGGGGACGAGGTTGCGGTCGTGACCGACGTGACGCCGTTCTACGGCGAGGCCGGGGGACAGATGGGAGACCGCGGGACTCTACGTGGACCATGTGTTTTCGAGGTGAGCGACACGCAGAAGCCGCTGACGGGGCTGGTCACGCACGTGGGAAAAGTGAGCTCGGGGGCGGTGTCGGTCGGGGATGCAGTCACGCTTGCCGTGGACACGGAGAAGCGGAATGCGACCAGGCGAAACCACACGGCGACGCACCTTCTTCACTGGGCGCTTCGAACGGTGTTGGGGCAGCAAGCGACGCAGAAGGGGTCGCTGGTGGGGCCCGATCGTTTGCGGTTCGACTTTGCGCATGGACGCGGGCTGTCGACCGAGGAGCTTGCGAGCCTCGAGGATCGGGTCAACGCGAAGGTCCTGACCAATGCGCCGGTGCTCACGGAGGTGCTGGCGATTGCGGAGGCACGGAAGACGGGGGCGATGGCGATCTTCGAAGAGAAATACGGCGATGTGGTGAGGGTGCTCACGATGACGTCGGACTCGGTGGAGTTGTGCGGGGGGACGCATGCGAGAGCGCTTGGCGAGATCGGGCTGTTCAAGATTGTGAGCGAGGGGTCATTGGCGGCGGGGGTGCGACGTATCGAGGCGGTGACGGGGCACAACGCGTTGACCTATGTGCGCGATCTCGAGGGAGTGATGCGGGCGGCGGCGCGTGTCGTGAAGGGGAGCGTGACGGAGCTTCCTGAGAAGCTCGACAAGCTGGTGGATCGGACCCGTCAGCTTGAAAAGGAGGTAGCCGATCTTCGACGCAAGGTTGCGACGGGAGGCGGGGGGGGCCTTGACGAGCTTGTGCGAGGGGCGCGGGATTATGAGTGGGGAAAGGCGTTAGCGGTGCGGATCGACGGGGCCGATGGGGCGGTGCTTCGCGAGACAGCGGAGAAGCTTCGGGACAAGCTTGGGGACTCGGTGGTGTTGGTCGGCGCGGTGGTGGGGAGCAAGGCGTCGCTGGTGTTAGCGGTGTCCAAGGGGGTGACGTCGCGTTACAGCGCGAACGAGCTGATCAAGGGGGTAGCGAGCAAGGTAGGCGGCTCGGGGGGGGGACGAGCGGATTTAGCGCAGGCGGGAGGGACGCAAGTGGAGAGACTGGACGAGGCGTTGGAGAGCCTGTTTGCGGCGCTTGGTTAGGCACTCCCACGCTCTCCTCCCGCGGACCTCACCCCCACACGATTCGGAGCGTTCACATCGTCCCCCTCCCCATCGATGGGGAGGGGGAATT
>CAITRH010000071.1 GCA_903894755.1 uncultured delta proteobacterium | reverse complement strand
TTGCGGCCTACCATGGCTCCTCCGAGGATACCCGAACCCTGGCCGACTTGGTTTACTGAAAGTATGCGGGCCATGTCTCTCGTCATGTCCACTTGCTCGAAGCGCTCGTTCAGCGCTTGACAGGGGGTCGATGGATGCGGCAGGCTCCCGGAACTTCGCGCGGCGCGCGCAACTTTTCCCCAGGAAATGCCATGCACCTCATTCACCGAAAGACGTGTCGCGTATGCGGGAGTTCGGCCCTAACGCCCGTTATTTCGCTCGGTCCCCAGCATCTTCAGGGGTCCTTCGTCAAGCCATCGCACGAACTGCCCCCGCTTCGCCGCATCGAGTGCTCTCTCGTTCGCTGCGATCCGACGCGAGACGAACGGGCTTGCGGTCTGCTGCAAATGGCCCACTCGGTGCAGCGGGGCTTCGTGTGGTCCGAGCCGAGCTGAACACGATCAACGGGGGGAGCATTCGGTGCTATGCGACCCACGCACCGGGTTTACGCTACCGGAACGATCGCTGGACTCGCGCTCTTGGATCGATGCGCCAGGCCGAATTCGACCTAGAGCTAGACACGGACAAGCCGTACCGCAGCTTTCAGGATCGGATCAACGTTCATCGGGACAAGTTGCTGGAGCTTCTGAAGAAGCTCAAGGCACAAGGAAAGCGGATCCACATTTACGGTGCCTCCACCAAAGGGAACACAATCCTTCAGTGGTGCGGCATTGACGGCCGTCTTGTCGATTGCGCCAGCGACCGCAACCCGGACAAGTTTGGTGCGCGAACATTGGGGACGGATATTCCTATTGTTAGCGAAGAAGAATCCAGGGCTCTCCATCCAGATTATTATTTGGTGCTCCCTTGGCACTTTGCCGACGAGTTTATCGCGCGGGAGCGTGCTCTTATGGAAAGCGGTACCGGGATGATCTTTCCGCTGCCTGAAATTCGAATTTTGAGGGGATCATGACCCGGGACCAGGCGTGCGCTTCTCTGCGTCGGTTTGGGAAGGTGGTCGTGTGGGGTCTTAGGAGTTTTCGATATAAGAAAAATACCTACCGCTACGTTCACGAGACGAGAAGACGACATTCAGGCAAACTATTGGGAGATTGTACAAATGCATATTTCATTTATGGAGCAGCTCGCCGACCCCGAGACGGGCGGACCTCTAACACTGGAAGTTACGGCGGCCAAGGGCGATCTTATCGAGAGTGGAGTCCTCCGGGCGGGGGCGCGGTCCTATCCGATCAAGAGCGGAGTCCCACGCTTCGTCGAGGACAACAATTACGCGGAGAGCTTCGGATATCAGTGGCACAAGTGGCCACGCGTGCAGTTCGAGTCGGCAAACGTAGGAAAGCCCATGGCGGGACACACGCTGCGCATGTGGGAAAGGATCACCGGGCAAGCCGCCGGAAGTAGCGTACGGGGGCAAACGCTCGTCGACATGGGTTGTGGGCCCGGGCGGTTTATCGATGTCGCCCGCTCCAAGGGCGCCCGCGTGATTGGGATCGATTACAGCGCCGCGGTCGACGTTGCCCATGACAATTTTCGTAGCGACCCGGATGTGTGCGTCTGCCAGGCGGACGCGCTCAAACTGCCACTCAGGTCCGCCAGTGTCGACGGGGTATTCAGCATCGGCGTCCTGCATCACACCCCTAATCCGGAAAAAGGGGTCAAGCAAGCCTGGCTTGCCCTGCGGGACAATGGCTGGTTTGCCGTTTCGGTCTACGGGAAGGGGGGATTCTACGACTTTCCGACCGTGCACATGTGGAGGAAACTGTTCAAAGCGCTTTGGCCAGCGCTCGGCCACTATCCTCCGCTTCTTTACACCAACCTCACCGTCTATGGTCTTCGGCCCCTGGCGCTGCGGAACGCGACATTAGGTAGAGCCGTTCGGGTCCTCTTTCCTTTTGTCAAGCTTGCGGATATCGATTGGTCACTACTCGATACCTTCGACAGCGTGACCCCTTCGTTCCAGTCGGCCCACGAAAGCTACGAGGTGTTTTCGTGGTTTCGAAATGCTGGCTTCACAAGCATCGAGCCGACCGACTGGGGATTCACTTCGTATCGAGGCATCAGGGTCGCTCCCTAGCTGGGAAACAAGGTTCGGGTAACCGGCGCGCACAAAGGACTGCTTTTTCTCATTTCATCAACTTTACACCCGTCGCAAGCCCCTCTCAGCTAAACCACGCCCATCTCGAAACCCGCCGTTCCCGCCATACTCCGTTTTGGCGTGCGGTGCCTGCTCACGTACTTTGAGTACGCTGCGCGGGCTCCTCGGCCAAAGCCTCGTCTGGCAGAAATGACGGGTCTCGATCTGGGACCTGCCTCATGGTCGCTAGAAATATCGTGACGGTAGCGACCCGGTGGCACGTCCTATCGGCAACCCACTTCGCGTCGGTGAGTGGCGGTGGCGGTGCAAACAGGAATTCTTCCACGCGGAAACCTTAGGTCGTGGGCGCCTTGCGCATTCCGCGGTGGGAATAGTCTCCCGTGACCTTCGTTGTGTGGCCCAAACCGCCGGGATGAGCGCGGCGCCGGAGGTTTCCGCTGCACTTCAGCAGAATCGATTTGCCTGCAACGCCGACCCCGTCTAGCACGCTGGCATGACCACAACGCCCCACGACGGGCTGATCAAAACCGTTTTCACCGACGTGGAAAACGCCCGAGGCGAGCTTCAGACGATGCTTCCCCCGACCCTTGTGAAGCGGCTCGACTGGACCACCCTTCGTGTGGAACCGGGAAGCTTTGTCGACGAGGTTCTCAAGGAGCGCCATTCGGACATCCTCTATTCCGTGCGTTTCCGGGACGACCCGACGAAGTTCGCGTTCCTCTATCTGCTCTTCGAGCACCAGTCGGCTCCAGACCACTGGATGCCCTTTCGCTTGCTCCGCTACGACGTGCGCATCTGGGAATATTTCCTAAAGAACAATCCGGACGCGAAGCATCTACCCATCATCGTGCCGGTGGTGCTGCATCACGGCAAGGACGGCTGGACGGCGTCGAAGCGTTTGCTCGACCTCTTTGACATCGAGGAGCCGCTGCGGAGCGTGGTCGTGCCGTATTTGCCAGATTTTGGCTTCGTGCTGGACGACCTGGCGTTCAAGAGCGACGACGAGCTTCTGGGGCGGGCCATGACGCCATTTGCGCGTTTGGCGCTATGGTTTCTTCGCGATGCGCGCGAGGGGACGCTACTGGATCACTGGCAGGCTTGGGTATCGGTATTGAACGAGCTGTTGGCGCATCCGACGGGACTGAAGGCGTTAGAGATTCTTTTGCGCTACTGTTCTTACGTGGCTGCTGCTCCGGCGCCTGAGACGATCAGAAACAAGCTTCTCAAGGAGTTGGGGCCGAAGGCCGAGGAGGTGTTCGTGACATACGTAGAAATCTGGAAGGCAGAGGGG
>CAITRH010000070.1 GCA_903894755.1 uncultured delta proteobacterium | reverse complement strand
CTCTCGAAGACGATCCTCCTTGCCCGAATGGGCAAGGAGAATGTCGAGGGAGAGGGGGTTGGGGGTGAGGTCTGCGCGAAATTGGGGCGCGGGTGTCGCGGTTCAAACCTGCGGTTCTCGAGATGTGGTCGGTAAGAGCCTCTACTTAGCCTTTCCGGTTTCCCCCAAACCGCCTCCCCAAAACCCGTGCTAACGATTCCGCTAGCATGGACCGTCTTGTCGTCACCGGCGCTCGCCAGCATAACCTCAAGAACGTCTCGATCTCGCTGCCCCGGGGACGACTGGTTGTCTTCACGGGTCCCAGCGGTTCGGGCAAGTCCTCCCTTGCCTTCGACACCATCTACGCCGAAGGGCAGCGTCGCTACGTCGAATCCCTCAGCGCCTACGCCCGCCAGTTTCTCGAACAGCTCGCCAAACCCGATGTCGACCGCATCGAAGGCCTCTCGCCCGCCATCGCCATCGAGCAACGTCCCCTCTCCAAGTCTCCGCGGTCCACCGTCGGGACCGTGACGGAAATCGCCGATTACCTCCGTCTCCTCTACGCCCGCGTCGGCCTTCCCCACTGCCCCAAGTGCGGCAAACACATCGAAGCTCAGACCGTCCAGCAGATTGTCGACCGTGTCCTCGCGCTCCCCGGAGGCACGCGACTTTCAGTCCTCGCCCCGGTCTGCCGGGCTCGACGTGGGGAGCTGAAGCTCGAATTGGAAAAGCTGCGACGCGAAGGCTTCGTACGAGTCCGCATCGATGGCTCCGTCGTCGACCTCGGTGACGACATCGAGCTCGATCGGGTCCATCCCCACGACCTCGATGTGATCGTCGACCGCATTATCCTCAAAGACGGGCTCAAAAGCCGTCTCACCGACAGCGTCGAGCTCGCCCTCAAAGTGGGCGAAGGGAGCCTGCTCATCGCCGTCGAAGGAGAAGAGCCCTTCTGGCTAAGCGAGCGTTTCGCCTGCGTCGATTGCGGCATCTCGCTCCCTCCCATCGAGCCCCGCATGTTTTCGTTCAACGGGCCGCACGGTGCCTGTCCGGCATGTGACGGCCTCGGTTCGCGCGATGTGGTCGACCCGGACCGCATCTTGGGCGACCCACGTCTGGGCCTCCGCGAAGGGGTCATCTTGGCTTGGGGACGTCGCGGGTCGGTCGCCCTTGCCACCGAAGTGGCTCGCGCCGTCGACGCCCTCGCGGTGAGTCCCGACACGCCTTGGGAGGCGCTCCCCGAAGAGCACCGCCACGCTCTTCTTTACGGTGGTCCCTCGAAGGCCAAGGGGCGGACCAAGGCAAAGGGCTACGAAGGCATTGTCTCCAGGCTCGAAAGTCGGACCGGCGGCGACTCGAACGAGCGTCTCGACGAAGACGACCCGGAGGTCGAAGAAGGCGGCATTGCGGACGACGAGCTTGGACGCTTTCTCTCCACCCGCACCTGCGACGCGTGCAAAGGACGCCGTCTCAGGCCCGAGAGCCTTGCGGTACGTCTCCGAGACAAGGACATCGCCGAGCTCGGTAGCATGCACTTGAGGCATGTCCGCACCTTTGTGGAGACCCTCACCGACGACCCTCAAAAACTCTTTTCAGCCCGCGACCGCGCCATTGCCGAGCCGCTCCTTAGGGCCATCGCTGCACGTCTTGGGTTTCTCATCGACGTGGGTCTCGACTACCTCACGCTCGATCGAAGCGCCCAGACGCTCTCGAGCGGTGAGGGCCAGCGCATTCGTCTCGCGACCCAGATTGGCGCCGCCTTGGTGGGGGTGCTGTACGTGCTCGACGAGCCCTCCGTGGGACTTCATGCCCGCGACAATGCCCGCCTCATCGAAGCCCAGATCCGACTGCGCGACCTTGGCAACACGGTGTTTGTCGTGGAGCACGACCGCGAGTCGATCCTTGCTGCAGACCATGTGGTCGACATGGGGCCAGGCGCAGGAGTCCATGGCGGCATGGTGGTCGCCCAGGGGACTCCCGAGGAGCTGATGGCCAACGACGCTTCCGTGACGGGGCCATGGCTCACGGGAAAGCGTCGTCTTCCGGTCCCCTCGAAGCGCCGTGCTCGCGGCAAGATGTCGGTCGACGTGATCGGGGCTCGGGCGCACAACCTCCACAATGTTTCCGTCGAGGTCCCCATCGGGCTTTTTACGTGCGTCACGGGGGTGAGCGGAAGCGGCAAGTCGAGTCTCATCATCGACACGTTGCTTCCTGCTGCCCGTTCCAAGCTGTACTCCTCGGCAGCGCCCATCGGACCATGCGACGCGGTCGAGGGGCTTGCGTACATCGACAAAGTCGTCTCGATCGATCAGGCGCCCATCGGACGGACTCCACGTTCCAATGCTGCGACCTACACGGGAATCTTCGCGCTTCTTCGCGAGCTTTACGCGGGGCTGCCAGACGCACGGGCACGCGGCTACAAGGCTGGACGCTTCTCGTTCAACGTGAAGGGAGGTCGCTGCGAGGCGTGCCAGGGCGATGGCGTCTTGCGGGTCGAGATGCATTTTCTCCCCGATGTTTTCGTGACTTGCGACGTGTGTGCGGGACGACGTTACAACCGCGAGACTCTGGAGGTGAAGTATCGCGGCTACAGCATCGCCGACGCGCTCGACATCACCGTGGAGCAGGCGAGCGAGCTCTTCGACACGATCCCGCGGGTCAAGGATCGTGTCGAAGCGCTGCGCAGAGTGGGTCTGGGTTACGTGACGCTTGGCCAGCCAGCGACGACGCTTTCCGGGGGCGAGGCGCAGCGGGTGAAGCTGGCCCGTGAGCTAGCGCGAAAGGCGACGGGGCGAACGCTGTATGTGCTTGACGAGCCGACGACGGGGCTTCACTTCGCGGACATCGAGGTCTTGCTGACGGCGCTCCTCGAGCTTCGCGATCAGGGGAACACGGTCTTGGTCATCGAGCACAATCTGGACGTGGTGGCGTGTGCCGACTGGGTCATCGATCTTGGCCCTGAGGGGGGGGAACGAGGCGGCGAGATTGTGGTGGCGGGCACCCCCGAGCAGGTGGTCTTATGCGAGAGTTCCCACACCGGAAGGTACTTGAAAGACGTGCTCGAACGAGGAGCGCAGGGCCCAGATAGGCGTCCCCAAGGTGCGGTGAAAAAGGCCCGAGAAATTAGGACCACAGAATGACAGCTATGTATACGGATTGAGTCCATGGGTTCGGACGAGGAGAAGCGATGGGCCTGCGCTTTGTTGAATTTACTCCCCAAGCCATGGAGCAGCTGGGTGAGAGTTTGGTGCGAAGTAGGCAAGAAAAGCACTCGTCTATTTGGCACCTAAGGCAGCAAGTCGCCGAGGTCCTTCACGACGTAGGGCGAAGGCGCGCCCAAGGTGAGGAGGAGAACCGGCAAGCGCGACGTGTCTTTGCTAGTGACCTTAGGGTCCGCACGCAAGCGCTCCTTTTGAGCTTTCGGCTTGGTCGAAGCTCCGTGGCTCCCGCGCCTCCCGCGCCCGCGCCTCCCGCGCCTCCCCCTCAGCAACCTGCAGATCAGACATCGGACCGAGCTGAGGAAGTCGTTGCGACGAACCCCAACGAGGTTGCGTCAAAGCCAGTGCAGCTTGCGCTCCGGCGACTCTCTGGAATCTTGAGCATTGCCCCACCGGCCATAAACACCAGGGTAGATGACGGCGTAGATGACGGCGTAGATAACTGCGTAGATGACGGCGTAGATGACGGCGACTGCAACGTTCAAAGTCCGAGCGCATGTCAGGAACCAGCTTCGGATGTGCCCCTCCAGAGCAAATCGCTGTGGCCCAAGATTGAGTTCACCCCGGATGTGCCGCCTGCTCGAGGGGCTCGTGCAAGGGGATTTCGGTTTCCCAGTGCGCGACCACCGCCGAACGCACCCATACATTCTCGGTTTGCCATCCTACTCGACACCAACGTTCGAGATCCTGCTATCCGCGCCATGCTGGGCACCTTGCTGGACGCCGCATCGGTGGCTTTGCGGGACCTCGCATCTCTCGACGATGCCATTTTCAACCGCCTGCTGGACAGTGGTGTTCAGCTGCACAAGCAGGATCCGGCCTCGCTATTCCCTCTGCTGTTTGCCTCCACCTTTGCTGGCATGCAGAAGCTGCTGTCCCATCTGCAGCAGTTCTGGCTCCTGGGCGCGAGCGCAGCGCCCGTCCCCGAGGAAGACCTGGACTTCGATTTCCCCATGGAAGAGAACCTGGGCGGTCTGGTCGCGCCGCAGGTGAACGTGCTCCTGGCGCTCAATGACGTGGACATCGAAGGCCTGGTGGACGCCATTAGTCCCGTCTCCCCAATCAACGAGTTCGATCTGTTTGACCAGCTGCGTACCCACGTGGGGTCCATTGACTACGGGCTCAAACGGACTGGTTCCGCGGCGCAGGCGGTGTTGGATGACGCTCTGGGCAGAGGGGCACTTCACAACGAGCTGATGGGCGAGCTCGACGAAGCTCGCAATGCCGCAAGCGATGGCATCTTTGCTCTGGTGGCCGCAGTGTGCCAGACGTTCTTGCCCAACGTGAACGCCGGCACTCTGCTGCCCGAGTATCACTCGCAGTTGCAGGAGGCACTTCAGTTGCGCTGGAGTCTGTCCCAGCTGGCCCGTGAAGTGGCCCGTCACAACACGATGCTTCAACGCCGGGACACTCCGCGCGCCTGGGCAGAAGCCGCCTTGCTGCGCCTCGTGCATACCCTCGACAGCTTCACGAAAAGCCCAGCGTTCCACGTCATGCGCCCCTCGGACCGCTGGGAAATTGTCAATTTCCAGCGCGCCCTGGCAAGCAAAAACCTCAACGAGGTCAGCCAAACCTGCGAAGGACTGGATAAGTACCTCGAGTCCTTGCACTCCATCAACCAGCGTGAGGTGCTCATCCAGCACGACAGCGCCGTGATGAAGGAGGTGCGCGACCTGCTGGAGGCTGCCGAGTCCCTGATGCCCATCAGCGTGTCCGGGGCGGGCTCGCAGGTGCGCCAGGCGCTGCACGCCTCGGGCAAGCTCCAAGGGCGTAGTCGTGAGTTGGACCAGTTGCTCGCCCATGTGGGACTCGGTCCTCCGTCACTCGCAGACGCGCCCACGGTGGAGCGGTTTATCCAGCTGCTACTCGACGCGCTGCGGACTTGAGACGCTATTTCCCTGGTAAACCAAACCCATCTTGAAAACCGCAGGTTTCCGCT
>CAITRH010000069.1 GCA_903894755.1 uncultured delta proteobacterium | reverse complement strand
GGCGATCCCGAGGACCTCACCCCCGCACGATCCGGCGCGTTCACAAGGTCCCCCTCCCCATCGATGGGGAGGGGGCGCTGTGAAAGGGCGAAATAGCGAGGGGTGAGGTCTTCGGTTCGAACCTGCGGTTTTCAAGATGGGGTTGGTTTAGACGACAAAGGTCGCGCCTACGTCGCCGACTCGAAAGGAGGCGCATTCTCGTGGTCCAGCCGCCTTGAAGAGTGCAACCGACGCGCTCAGGGCATAGCGCGACAGGAACGCGAAAATGCTCTCCAGTTCGATCTCCTCGAATGGCTCGACGCGCATGGTGCAGTACCAACGTCTCGGCTGGAGCGAAAAGCGGGTGTGGCTCAGGCAAACAGCGAGCTTACCGAGTCGGAGCAGTGAATGCGTTTGATGGCCTCACCAAGAAGTCTGGCGAGGGAAAGCCGTCGGATCTTCGTGGTTCCCCGAGCCGCTGCGGGCAGCGGAATAGAATCGCTCACCACGACCTCAGCAAGAGGCGACTCCTCGATGCGCGCGACGGCGGGCCCAGAAAACACTCCGTGGCTGGCGCACGCCACGATACGTCGCGCGCCGTTTGCTTGAAGGGCACGAGCTGCACCGGCGAGCGTGCCTGCCGTGTCGATCATGTCGTCGATGATGATGCAATCGCGGTCGCGAACATCGCCAATGAGGTGCATCACCTCGCTCACGTTGGCCCGTTCGCGTCGTTTGTCGATGATGGCAAGGCTGGCGTTGAGGCGCTTTGAATAGGCGCGGGTGCGCTCGACCCCCCCCGAGTCGGGAGAGACGAACACGGCCGACTCATCGAAATGCTGCTTCAAGTAGTCTTCGAGAAAGACGGGAAGCGCATAGAGGTGGTCGAAGGGGATGTTGAAGAAGCCCTGGATTTGTCCTGCGTGCAAGTCGACAGAGACCACGCGGTCGACTCCAGCGGCCTGAATCAGATCGGCGACGAGCTTTGACGTGATGGGAGTTCGCGGGGCGACTTTGCGGTCCTGTCGCGCGTAGCCGTAATAGGGGATGACTGCGGTGATGGAGCCAGCGGACGCGCGCCTTAGCGCGTCGCACATGATCAGGAGCTCCATGACGTTGTCGTTGACTGGGCTCCCGGTCGGTTGAATGACAAAGGTGTCGACACCGCGGACATTTTCATTGACTTCGACGAAGGACTCCCCGTCGGAGAACCGAGTCACGCGGCACTTTCCGAGGGGAGTTTCGAGGAACGCCGCGATGTCGGTGGCAAGGGCGGGGTTGGCGTTTCCGGCGAAGAGACAGACTTTTTTGAACAACGCGCGCCTCCATGGGCTTGACGGCCACTGTCGGCCGGTGGACCCGGCGAGTGCATTGTGTCGGGCGTGAGGACTAAAAGAGAGCGCGCAGGTCGATCTTTTCGAGCTTCTTCTGCTCGAGCAGATGGTTGATGGCCTTGAGAATGCGCGTCTTGACCGGACCGCTCAGGGGCCCGCCGGACAGAGCGGCATCCATGGTTCGCTCCGTCACGGGTCGTCCCGAGCGCGGCTTACGTGTTTCTTTGATCACGTTTTCGCCCTCGGCCTTCTTTGCGCGGCGCTTGTTGAGCCGGATTTGCCGGTCTTCCGCGGTGAGGCTCTCGAGCGCGTACGAGGCGGCGAGGATACGGCGCACGTGGATCTTTTGAGAGGTTAGAAACTGCGAGAATTTCGTGTCGGGCATCGGTGTTCTCCGGGAAGGGGTGAAGCTAGTCAACTGTCGCGCGCCCCGCAAGGCCCGGTTCGTCTGGATGACTGCGCGCCCTCCCCCCCCAGACCGCGCCGTGTCCCCGACACGCTTTCGCGGCGCTTGAATCCGCGTTGACAGTGCGGGCGGCGTGGTCGAAGACAACAGTCAGGGTTATCGGTGGCTGCGGAAATTTTCAGAATTGGGTTTGGTTTAGCCAGGTGAACCCGTGGTTTTCCGTGGGCACCGATCGCGTACGGCTGCTCCGTGATGGCGTCGAGGCGTTCCCCGCCATGTTGGAGGCCATCCAACGCGCACGTCGCGAGATCCTTCTCGAGATGTACTGGATTGGTAGCGACCTTGTGGGCGAGCGGTTTCGCGACGCGCTGGTTGCGAGGGCCCGGGACGGGGTCGAAGTGCGCGTGATCTATGACTCGGTGGGAAGTCTCGACTTGACCCCTGACTGGTGGAGTCCGCTGCGCGATGTAGGAGGACAGATCCACGAGTTTCGCGCACTTTCCCCCTTCACCGTCGGGTTTCGCATGGAGCGCGTCGAGCGACGTGACCACCGCAAGATATTGGTGGTCGATGGGTTCACTGGGTTTACTGGAGGCATCAACCTCGCGGTTGTATGGCTTCCCGTCGACCAGGGGGGCAAGGGATGGCAGGACCACATGGTGGAAGTGGAAGGGGCCATCGTGGGGGAGCTACGGACGCTGTTTTACAAACATTGGCACAAGCTTTGGCGCAGTCCGATCCCGTCCGATGTTGCTCCGCTGGCGCGACGTCACCGGAGTCCAGTGTGGGTGTTGGCCAGCCAATGGACTCGGTTCCGGAGCATCCATCACGAGTACGTGCGGCGCATCAAACGAGCGGAATCACGCATCGACATTGCCAATTCCTACTTCATCCCGGGGCGTGCAGTACGCAAGGCGCTCTTCTGGGCTTGTTCGCGCGGCGTCGAGGTACGCGTGCTGGTGCCTAGCGTGAGTGATGTCCCGCTGGTGCAGTTTGCGAGCGAGGCTCTGTACGACACGCTGCTTTCGCACGGCGTCAGGATCTATGCGCTCGTCGGCGGGATGCTTCACGCCAAGACCGCCGTCATCGACGACAGCTTCACGACCATCGGGAGCTTCAATCTCGATCATCGGTCTTGGGTCAAAAACCTGGAGGTCAACTTGGCGGTCGAAAATCGAGCGTTCGCGCGCCATGTCCGAAGCTCCTTCGAGTCGGACTTGGCCCGCGCGGTGCCAGTAGAACTAAGCGTGTGGCGTCAGCGCTCCCCCATGCGTCGCGCGGCCGAATGGGCCGCATTGGCGTTGCGGAAGTTTCTCTAGACCAAACCCATTTTGAAACAACAGCCCGCTAAGTCGCCCAATTCGTGGGCAAGACGACCTGTCAGCGGTATCGTCATCCAGCGAGCGCAGGAGCCAGACCGCGCTCTCGGAGGAGTTCATGGAACAGCCGAAAAACTACGTGTGCAAGTCGTGCTCAACCCCCGTGCCGGTCGGACACAAGTTCTGCGGACGCTGCGGGGAGTCCATCCCGGCCGACGTGCTCGGCGCAAAGACCCAGTTTTTTGGCCAGCTGCAGGTCCCCGGCAAAGCCAAGCTCATTCTCATTCGCGGCGAGGGCGTCGAAGGTCTGAGCTACCACCTCAACGCCGAACAGCACATGGTCGGACGCAACGGACAACTCGCGTTTCCCGAGGACCCGTTCGTATCGCCCAAACATGCCAACTTCTTTTACAGCAACGGAAAGCTCGTGGTCCGCGACGAGCAATCGCTCAATGGCGTCTTCTGGCGCGTCCACGGCTCCATCGAGCTAGGCCCCGGTGACCACTTCCTCGCCGGTGAACAGCTCTTTCGCGTCGACCCCACCCCCAAAGCCTCCGATGCTCCAGGCCCCGATGGCACCTTCTTCTACTCGTCGCCCAAACAACAAACCGCCTTCCGCGTCACCCAGCTTCTCCAGGGAGGCGCCCACGCCATGATGTATTGCGCCCGTACAAACGGCATGCAGATCGGCCGCGAGGGGGGCGACCTCAACTTCCCTTCCGACCCCTACATGAGCTCCGCTCACTGCAAACTCGAAGAGCCCTCGCCAGGCAAATTCACCCTCACCGATCTCGACAGCCACAACGGTACCTATGTCCGCATCAAAGCGGAAAAACCACTGGTCCACGGCGACTACCTGTTCATCGGGAAAAAGCTCGTGCGCGTCGAAATCACCGTCTCCTGACCCCGCCGTCCACCCCCTAGATCGACTACCGTCAGCCTCATGACTGACCGAGCCTCCCTCGCCAATACCGTCGCCGTCATCCTCGCCGCCGGCCAGGGCACCCGCATGAAAAGTGCCCTCCCTAAAGTCCTTCACAGCATCGCGGGACGTCCCCTCGTCTTCTTCCCCGTCCGCGCTGCCCTCGACGCCGGCTGCAGCGACGTCATCGTCGTCGTCGGCCATGGACGAGGCGACGTCGAGGCCTACCTCCGCGCGACCTTCGGCGACCGTGTCAAGACCGCCATCCAGGCCGAACAACGAGGCACCGGCGACGCCGCACGCGCTGCTCTCGTCGCCATTCGCCCTGACGCACAGCGGGTCCTCGTGTTCTACGGCGACGTCCCTCTCCTGACCGCCGACGACCTCGCTTCCGTCGCCCACAAACTCGACACGGAGCCCGACGCTACACTGGCCCTCGCCACGTGCTCGCTCGCCGAGCCCTTTGGCTATGGACGGGTCCTGCGCAACGCCTCCGGATACGTCGTCGCCATCCGCGAGCAAAAAGATCTCGCCTCCGACGACGAGCGCGCATGCACCGAGATCAACCCCGGTATCTACGCCTCGAGCCTCTCGTTCCTGCGCGACGCACTCGCCTGTCTCAAACCCAACAACGCTCAAGGAGAACTCTATCTCACCGATATCGTCGCCTACGCCGCGGGCCTCGGACTTCGAGTTGCCGCGGTCCCTTCACGCGCCGATGTCCTCGCCGGGGTCAACGACCGACGACAACTCATCGAAGCCGAAACCACGCTGCTTGGACGCATTGCTGACCGATGGAGACTCGCTGGCGTCACCGTTCGCGCCGGCGCTCGCATCGACGACGGCGTCGAGTTGGCCCCCGATGCCGTCATCGAAACGGGCGTCGTGCTCCGAGGCAAAACCCGCGTCGGTCCGGGCGCCATCATCGATGTCGGCTGCGTGCTCACCAACGTCGTGGTCGACGACGGGGCGGTCCTCAAGCCCTATTCCGTGCTGACCGACGCCACCGTGGGCGCACGAGCCCAGGTGGGGCCCTTCTCCCATCTTCGTCCCGATAGCCACATTGCCGAGGACTCCCATGTCGGCAACTTTGTCGAGCTCAAGAAAACCACCATGGCCAAAGGGGCCAAGGCCAATCACCTCGCGTACTTGGGCGACGGTATCATCGGGGAGGGGGCCAACATCGGCGCAGGGACCATCTTCTGCAACTACGACGGCTTCCTCAAACACACCACGGTGATTGAAAAGGGGGCCTTCATTGGAAGTGACTCGCAGCTAGTGGCCCCCGTGACCGTTGGGGAAGGGGCCTACGTGGGGACTGGAACCACGGTGACCCGGGATGTTCCCAAAGACGCTTTGGCGTTGTCTCGAGTCCGGCAGGAGAACAAGGAGGGCTACGCAGCCAAGCTTCGGGCCAAGCTGAAGGCCGCAAAAGCCGCGCAACCTAGGTGACCCTTCATGCTCGCGGACCCACGGATACTCGAGGCAGCGTTGCGTTTGGTCCCCTATCCCATCGCCTTGGTGGAGCCAGATGCGCAGGTCGTGTTTTTCAACCGAGCTGCCGAACGCTGCACGGGTTTTGCGGAAGCTGACGTCCTGGGGAAACCCTTGGAGACGCTCGCTCGGTTTTGCCGCACGACGCTCCCTCTTGGCGATGCAAGCGGAAGTCCCCTTGGGCATATGGCGGTCTTCGAGGCGTTGGCCGACGCCCCGGTGTCGCTTAGCAGTGCTGCGATGGGAGCTATCCTTGGCCGCTCGCCAGCCATTCGGGCGATTGTGGACACGGTACGTCGGCTTGGCCCCAGCGAAGCCGCAGTGTTGGTGACCGGGGAGAGTGGAACAGGAAAAGAGCTGGTGGCACGGGCGGTACATGCGGCAAGTCGGCGAAGCAAGGGACCTTTTGTGCCTCTCAACTGCGCAGCGCTCCCTGCGGAGCTGGTGGAGAGCGAGGTCTTTGGGCATGTTCGAGGCGCCTTCACGGGGGCCATTCGAGACCGTCTCGGTGCAGTCGAACAGGCGGACGGGGGGACTTTTTTCCTCGACGAAATCGGCGACATGCCGATGGCACTGCAGTCCAAGCTGCTGCGTCTTTTGCAAGAGAAGACCTTTCAGCGCGTGGGGGACTCACAGCTCCGACAGGCGAACATCCGCGTTGTCTCGGCAACCCATGTAGACCTGACGCGGGCGGTGGCCGAAGGGCGATTTCGCCAGGACCTTCTTTACAGGCTGCGGGTGATTCCGCTGCATCTTCCGCCTCTGCGGGAGCGGCCAGAGGACATCGTCCAGCTTGCAACGATGCTCTTGGCGAGGCGTTCGGCCGATGCGGGCCGTCCTGCTCTGCACTTTGGAACCGGGGCGCTGCGACTGCTGGAGGAGCATCCATGGCCAGGCAATGTGCGCGAGCTGGTCAATGTGATCGACTATGTCATTGCGCTGGCAAAGGGAGACGAAGTTACCGAAGAGGAGCTTCCCGTCGATGTAGGAACACAAACAACTCCCCGGCAGCGTCCTGCCCCCAGAGGGCGCTACGCCTCGACGGACCGCAGGACCGACGGGACCGACGGGACCGAGGCGGCGCGGATCCGCAAGGTTCTCGATGCCCATGGGTTTCACCGGCAGCGCAGCGCCGACGCACTGGGGATGGACCGCGTGACGCTGTATCGAAAAATGCGCGAGTATGGAATCGACGGACCGAGGTGACGTGCTTGGCGTTCCCAGGTTAAACCAGCCGTCTTCTCGTATCTTGGGTACTCCCTAGGAAATCGAGTTGGCGATGGGTAAACCAAACCCATCTTGAAAACCGCAGGTTTCCGCT
>CAITRH010000068.1 GCA_903894755.1 uncultured delta proteobacterium | reverse complement strand
CAGCGGAAAAACAGGCCGACGTACTCGAGGTTCTGATTGTCACGGCGAGCTCACCGAGCGATCGCATGGCGCTCTATGGAAGGCTTGCGGATGTCCGGGATGAAAAGCTCAACGACCCCGCCGGGGCGTTCGGTGTCCTTGCGCGCGCTGCCGACGAGTTCCCGACGGAGCTAGTGCTTTGGGATCGCCTTGCGGCGTTCGCGACTCGCACGGGACACGCCCAAGCCTTTGTGGATGTCATCGCAAGAGCGGTACCTCCTCAAGGCGACTGTGGGCTTCCCGAGGCTGTGGAGTTGGAGCTCGCGGAACGGGCTGCGGCTCTTTTCGACGAGCGTCTTGGAGATCTCGACCGGGCCCGTCCCTATCTCGAACGGATCCTGGCGCGCCGTCCAGACAACGACCGCGCGTTTGGGCGTCTCAAGCAGATCCTCACGAACGGTGAGCAGTGGCGCGAGCTCGAAGCGCTTTATGAGCGTGTCATTGCGGTTGCCGATCCGGATCGGCAGGTGGAGCTTCTTGGCGAAGTAGCCCTCGTGGCCGAGGAGATTACGAACGAGAAAGAAAAGGCCATCGAGTACAACGAGCGGATCCTGGCGGTGCAGCCGAGGCACGAGCAGGCAACGAGTGCCCTCGAGTCGCTGTATGCGTCCGAAGCCCACTGGGCCAGGCTCGCCAAGCTCCTCGAACGTCGCCTCGAATCGGTATCGGACGAGGCGGCGCTCGCACTTCGGCTTCGTCTAGGCACACTCCACCTGACCCGTCTCGAGGCCCCGTCGACGGCGCTCGATTATCTCGAGGTGGTGCTTCGCGACAGGCCGTCCAACTACGACGCGCGCAAGCTGGTCGAAACGGTCCTTGATGTCGCGAGCCTTCGATCGCGCGCAGCACGGGTGCTCGAAGCGGTGTATGTCGAGCGCGACGAGATTCCCGAGCTTGTACGAATTCTTGGGGTTCGTCTCGAATTCGCAAGCGACCCGGCGACACGACGGGAGCTTCTTCGACGGGTAGCGGAGCTTCGCGACGAGCGTCTCCATGACGACCCGGGGGCATTCGATGCGTTCTCCGAGTTGGTGCCGTCCGACCCCGACGACTCCAAGGCCCGCGGACGCATGCGTGAAATCGCACGTCGCATCGGGACCAACGAGCGCGCGGCCGATGTGATGCTTCGGGCGGCCGAAGCGGCTACGACTCCTACTCCGCGTGCGGATATTCTCATGGAGGTTGCCGAGACCTTCGAGGACGTGCTGCACGATCTGGCGCGCGCCGAGATCATCTTCAAGCAGGTTCTCGCGCTCGCACCGACCGACGCGATCATCGCACTTCCTGCGGCCCGCGCTCTTGCCCGCATCTACGCGTCGCTCGGCAAGAGCCCCGAGCTTTGTGACATTCTGCGGGTCCAGGTGAAGCTCGAGGACGACGTGAGCACGCGCCGCGAGATCCATGGACGCGTGGGCGACCTCTGTGAAACGGTGCTCAACGACGCACCCGGAGCCATCGCTGCCTGGCGCGCGCGTCTTGACGAGGACCCGGCCGATGAGCAGGCGCTCCTTGCTCTCGACCGCCTCTACGACCGCACGGCTCAATGGCGCTCGTTGGTGGACGTTCTGCGTGCGCGTGAGCGCATCACTTCGGACCGCGGGGCTCGCAAGGCACTTCTCACGCGGGTTGCGCTCACCCTTTCGGAGAAGCTGTCCGATGTCGACGAAGCGATCCTTGGGTACCGCACCATTGTCGACGACTTCGGCGCTGAGCGAGAGGCGTTTGCTCCTCTTGCAGCGCTCTACGAGGTAGCCGACCGTTGGCAGGACCTCGCCGATACCCTCGAAGCGGACCTCTCTCTTGCCGAAGCGCCCTCCGATCGGCTCGAACTCCTCACACGTCTAGGCGTAGTTCGCCGGGGCAAGATCGGCGATGTGCCGGGGGCTATCGAGGCCTACCGGCAGGCGCTGATCCTCGATCAAAGCCATGTCGAAAGCCGTGCAGCCCTCGAGGGGCTTCTTGATGACGAAGCCGCGCGACGGGATTCCGCCAACATTTTGCGGCCGCTTTACGAGGCGGATGGCGAAGACGACAAGCTGCTCAGGGTCCTCGACATCGAGGCCGAGTACGCGACGACGGAAGGCAAACTTGCACTGTTCTCCCAGGCAGCGTCGGTGGCCGAAGGGGCTTTGAACAGCCCCTCCAGAGCCTTTGCCTACGTGGCGCGAGGTCTACGTGAAGCGGCGGCCGAACCGGTGCTTCCCACGTGGCTCGAACGCGCCGAGCGACTCGCGGCGACTATCGGTAACTGGCTCGAGCTCGTTGAAATTCTTCGTGAGGTGGTGCTCGACATTCTCGACGAGCAGGTGCAGCTCGACGTGACACTGACCATTGCGGACTTCGCCAGAAGTCGCCTTGGCGATCGTCCCCTAGCGCGCAGCTACTACACGAAGGCTCTTGAGCTTCGTCCCGACGAGCGGCGGGCACTGGTGGCGCTCGAGTCCCTTTACGAGGAGCTCGCGGATGCCCCAGCGCTACTCGAAGTGCTCAAGCGACGTGCCGAAACGGCCGAAAGCGAAGGGGAGCGCAAGGCGTTGCTCTTCAAGCAGGCACGTCTCTCCGATGAGACGCTCAAGGACCTGCGCGCTGCGACGGCGGTGTACGAGCAGATCCTGGAGATCGGGCTTGAGCCAGAGGCCATCACCGCCCTTGAGCGGCTGTACACGGTGACCGAGCGTTGGGACGATCTGATGGCTCTCTTCGAGCGTCAGATCGGACTCGACGGAACCGAGCCCACACGCAAAGCCGAGCTGCTTCATGCGCTCGGAACGGTGCTCGAAAAACGGCTTCACGAGGTCGACCGGGCCTTCGAGCAGTACGCCGCCGCGCTTGCCATCGACCCGCAGCATGGTCCCACCGTGGCCTCTCTCGAGGAGCTCATGGAAGACCGCCTCCATTCGGCGCGCGCCGCGGAGATGCTCGAAGCGGTGTACCTGGCTCGTCTCGATTGGCGCCGGGTCATCGTGACCATCGAGGCTCGTCTTGCGGCTAGCGAGGAGCCGGACGAGCGACGCGTGCTGCTGCGTCGTCTGGCGCAGCTCCACGAAGAGCAGTCGGAAAACTACACTGCGGCTCTCGAAACCAACGCGAAGCTCCTGGCGGAAGACGTGACCGATGAGACCACCTGGGCGGAGCTCGAACGGCTTGCGCGGGTGGCTGGAGCCGAGCCCCGTCTTGCCCAAGTGTACGCGTCCGAGCTCGCCAAGACGGAGACCGACGACGCTGCGACGGCCAAACTTTCGCAACGCACCGGCGAGCTCTTCGAGGCTCAGAAGGACTACGACCAGGCCCTTGCCTTCTACAAACGCGCCTACGCGTTCGACCCCCAGGGCGCGCTAGCTCCGTTCGACGCGGTCGACCGGATCCTTCGGGAGACTTCCCGCCCCAAGGACCGCATCGCACTGTATCGAGAGGCGCTCGATTACCGCACTCGATCGTCGGAGCGCCTGGCAACGCTGCACACGATCGCCTCCCTCGAAGAGACCGAGCTCGGCGATCCGGCTGCGGCCATCGAAACCTACCGTGCGGCACTCGATGTCGACGAGGCCGACGTACGCACCCTCGAGGCGCTGGGACGGCTCTACGCGCGGCTTGGACGATGGCGGGATCGGGCCGATCTGTTGCGCCGTCGCGCCGAACAGGTGGGTCTTCCTGAAGAAGAAGCCAGGTTCCGTCTCGAGCTCGGCAAGCTTCTCGAAACGGAGCTCGTCGAAGCTGCGGCGGCCATCGACGAATACCAAGCGGTCGTGGACCTCACGAGTGGCGGACAGGATGGTGCGGGACCCGAGGCGGTCAAAGCTCTCGAGGCGCTTCTTCACGGCGACCACAAAGCCAGGGTGGTCGAGATCCTACGCCCCATCTACGAGGCGATGGACGACTGGCGTAACCTCATCGAGGTCAACGGGGAGCGCTTGACGCTCGCCGCCGATGCGACCGAGAAGGTTGCGATCTTGCACGAGAGCGCCAGGCTCTGGGAGGAGCGCGGCAACGACCGTTCGCGCGCCTTCGACGCGGTCCGCGATGCGTTCGTGTTGGACCCCGAGGATGGCCATTCGCGAGAAGAGCTCGATCGCCTTGCGGAGGCCACGAACCGCTGGGAGGACCTCGCGGCGGCTTATGAGAAGGGGGGCGAAGCTACCGAAGGACTTGCGAAACGTGAGCTCCTCGGAGCGCTCGCTCGCCTTCACGACAAGCGACGCGACGATCCCCGTCGCGCCCTCGACGCGTGGGAGCGTCTCTTCGCCCTCGACGAGACGGACCTCGCCCCCCTCGAGGAACTGGACTCCTTGGCGACGCTCCTTTCGGATTGGACCACGCTGGTGCGTGTTCTGGTCAAGAAGGCCGACTTGCTTCTCGACGACGAGTCTCGGGCAAGCACATGGCGACGTGTCGGGGAGGCCCGACGCGACATGCTCGAAGACAACCTGGGCGCCATCGATGCTTACGAGCGCGCTCTCGAACTCGAGCCCTCGAGCGCCTTCACCCTCGACAGCCTCATCGAGCTTCACGAGGGGCGAAACGACGCTGCACGGCTCGTCGATCTCTATCGCCGGCGCGTCGAACTATGCGGCGATGACGACGAAGACCTGCGTTTCCGTCTCCTCGTGGACGCGGCCACGCGTCATGAGGTCGGACTCGGCGATCGTCGGGAAGCGATCTCGTCGCTCTCCGAGGCGCTAGCGGTCAGGCCAGGCGACACCTCGGTGATGCGCCGTCTCGATGACCTTTACAGTGCCGAGCGCATGTGGCCCGAGCTCCTGGAGAACCTCCAGCAGCAGGCCCAAGTGGCCGATACAGACGATGCTCGACGGACGGTGAAGAAGCGCATCGGCGCTCTTTATGCCGACAAGCTCGAAGACCCGCAGCAGGCGCTCGAAGCGTACCGCGACGTACTATCGGGGGGCTTCGACGAGGATGCTGTGGCAGCCATCCGCCAACTTGGAGAGTCCCGCGACGAGCTAAGGGCTGAAGCAGCCGACGCACTCGAACCGGTACTGCGGACCGCGGGACGTCATGCCGATCTGGCGGATATCCTCGAGCTGCGCCTACGCGCATTGAGCGACGCACCGGAGCGTGCGCGAACCCTTCGCAGCATTGCCGAGGTGGTCGAGACGTCGCTTGGGGATCGCTCTCGTGCACTCGAGGCCCTTCTACGTGCCCTTGCCGAGGAGCCGGGTGATGAGACGCTTCATGCAGCCATCGAGCGGATCGCCTCCGAGCTGGGGAGCGCAGGCTGGCAGCGCTACGCCGATACGCTTGCGGAACGTGCGGCGGCGATTTTCGATGCATCTGTCACCACCGAGCTCTTCGCGCGTCTAGGCAAGGTCGCCGAAGAGCGTCTCTCGGACAATGCGAGAGCAGCGAAAGCCTACATGTCGGCGGCGGAGCGTTCCGGGGACACCGAATCGATCCTTGCAGCCCTTGACCGGCTGTATGGGCGTCTTGGGGAAACCCACGCGTTGGGCGAGGTGCTCGAGCGACGCATAGCGTTCGAGAGCGACGCGCACGGGCAAGCGGACCTCTATTACCGCTTGGCGACGCTTCAAAAAGACTCCTTTGGGGAGCGCGCCCAGGCCCTTGCAACGCTGCGCCAGGCGCTCGATCGGGTGGCCGACCATGCGCCCAGCCGCGAGGCCATCGAAGCGCTTCTCGACCACGACGAGCTGTTCGACGATGCATTCGATGCACTCGAAGGGGTTTACCGAACGCTGTTGCGTCACGAGGACCTGGCGTCGCTCTACCTGCGTCAGGTGCGTCGCGCTTCCAGCGTTTCCGAGCGCACCAAAGCGCGTCTCGAACTGGCTCGGGTGCTCGAGCGCGACGTGCGGGATGCCGCTCGTGCTCGTTCCACTGTCGAGGGGATTCTTGGCGACGACCTCACCAGCGAGGATGCTCTTTCCGAGCTTGAGCGTCTTGCTCAGGAAACCAGTGGGTGGAGCAGTGCTTGTGACGCCCTTGCAAAGTCGCTTGCGGGAGCCGTCGATCTCGATCGCGCGGCGTGTGCGGAGCTTTGGGGACGGCTTGCCCGTTGGCGTCGCGACAAAGCGAGCGACGCTCCTGGCGCAGAGGCCGCATTCATCGAAGCCCTTTCGCGAGAGCCGGACAATCTGGAGTCCCTTCGCGCCGTGGAGGCCCTGCGGCGGGCGCCAGGACGAGAGCGGGATCTGGTCGACACCCTACGGACACGGGCAAAGCTCGAGACCGAGCTCGACGTCAAACGGGGCCTCTTGCGCGAAGCCAAGTCGCTAGCGGAAAGCCGCGTAGAAGACGCGGCCCTGGCGGAAGCGTCCCTGCGCGATCTGCTTGCAGAAGACGAAGCTGACCTGTGGGCTCTCGAAGAGCTCACCACGCTTCGAAGCCGTGCCAACGATTCGAGCGAGGTGGTGACGCTCCTCTTGAAGCGTGCGCAACTCGAGGTGGACGGAGCCAAGGCACTTGAGCGACGTCACGAGGCCGCGAGGGTACTGACGGAAAAACTGAAGGACACCTCCAGGGCCACGTCGCTCTATGAAGAGATCCTCGATACGGAGCCGAGCGACCCGGTGGCTGCGGCGAGTTTGCGCAAGCTCTACGCGGAGGCGGGACGCGACAAAGACCTGGTACGTCTTCTCGAGCGGCTTATCGACGTGGCCACTGCAGCGGCCGATCGCAGTGCACTTCGTCTCGAGCTCGCGCGTCTTCAGAATGAGAAGTTCTCGTCGCCGGAGGATGCGATCGACACGTTGCGGGCACTTCTCGATGAGGAGTCGGGCCATGGTCAGGCGGTGCTGGCGCTGTCGCAACTTTTCGAGAAGACAGGCAAAGATGCGGAGCTTGCCGAGCTCCTCAAGTCGCAACTTGGAGGGGCGCAGGAGCGCGGCGACGTCGCGACGGAGCTGACTCTTCTGGTGCGTCTCGGGGAAGTCTACGAGACGAGGTTGAGCGACAGTGCGGCGGCACTCGAGTCGTACGAGCGGGTGCTCGAGCGGGATGGCTCTCATGCGCCGGCGTTGGAGGCCATTGCGCGTCTTTGTGAGAAGCGTCATGTCTGGGATCGAGCGGCGACGGCGTTGGCGAAGCGTCTCGAGCTTGCGACCGATGGAAGTGGTGTGGCGTGGGCGCTTCGTCTTGCGGCGGCGCGGGAGGCGTTGGGAGACGCGGTCGGGGTGGAGGACGCGCTCAAGAAGGGGCTGGCGTTGGAGCCAGCGAACACGGACGTTCGAGGCAAGCTTCGGGCGCTTTACGAGAAGGGGAAGAACTGGCCCGAGTTAGCGTCCCTGCTTGTGGGGGATGCGGACTTGGTGGTGGTGCCGATCGGAGCGCGTCCAGTGGCTCGTCCCTCGGGGCCGCCGTCACGTGGTTCGGTGCTTCCGCCTCCTTCTGCTGTTGCGGGGCCGCTGCTCGAGCAGGTGAAGCTGCTGCGACGTGCTGCGGAGATCCATTTGAAGGAGCGTGCGAATCCTGCAGACGCGGTACCGATTCTCGAGCGTGCGGTGGCTTTGGTACCGACCGATCGGGAGCTTTTGCTGGTGTTGTGTGACGCTTACAGCGCGTCGGGGCGGGGGCGGGACGCGGCGAGCACACTCGAGAAGATCATTGCGTCGTTTGCCGGGAAGCGTCCCAAGGAGCTAGCGCTCTACCATCATCGTCTTGGACGGGCGCTAGCGGTGCTGGGCGACAAGGCGGCGGCTTTGGCGCATTACGACACGGCGTTCAAAATGGATCCTGGGTCTATTCCGGTTCTGCGGGATCTTGGGACGTTGGCGTTCGAGACGGGGGATCTCGAGCGGGCTCAGCGGACCTTCCGAGCGCTCCTCTTGCAGCGTCTCGATGTGTCTTCGGGCATTACCAAGGCCGAGGTGTTTTTGAAGCTTGGGGAGATCAGCGCTCAGCAGGGGGACAAGCCGAGGGCGATCCAGATGTTTGAGAGGTCGCTCGAGAACGACTCGAGTCTCCAGACGGCGAAAGCGCGTCTACTGACCCTCAAGAGCTGAGGAAACGATCGAGCCTTCGCCCCTTCGGGACTGCCCACCGCGCATCATCCGTGGACAGTCCGAAGGGGCGTCTTTCTTCAATGCCCCGCTAGGTTCCCGGGCCTCGTCAGACTCCGAGCGCGACCGCGATACCCGCCCAGGGTGGGTAACCCTGGGTAGCGGATGGCGCGGTTCTCAAGATGGGTTTGGTTTAGAGGCTCCTTATCGTCGCCCTTTGAACCCCATCATCCCCTGAACCACCGACTCGCTGGCCTCGGCGACTTCTTCTTCTTCTCGAATCCGGTCAGCGCAGTCCTCGCACATCTTCTTGGCTTTCCCTTTGACCTTGACGGTGACGAGGGTTTCGACCTCGTTGTCGCATGACTTGCAGGTAGGCATCACGTTCTCCCGTGCGGTGAACGTACCCTAAGGGCGCAGGCGCATGGTACGGTCCTTTTTCGCGGCCGTATGGCTGCGTCGGAGCGTGACATGGGGATCTTCGATCGCATGGGAAAGGTCATTTCGAGCAACTTCAACGCGCTGCTCGACAAGGCGGAAGACGATCGCAAGCTCATCGAGCTGAATCTCGACGAAATGGACGAGCAGCTTCGCGCGGGCCAGGAGGACGTCATCGGTGCCGTGGCGGCCGAAAAACAACTTCGCAAGAAGGCCGACGCGCTTCGGGAGGACCTCGGGCGATGGGAGAAGAGGGCCGAACTTGCGCTCAAGAGCGACGACGAGGCGCTCGCTCGAGAGGCCCTCAAGCAGAAAAAACGCGTCACCGGCGAGCTCGCCACGGTCGACAAGGCTCGCGGCGAACAACGCGACACGGCGCTGCGCACGAAAGAAGAGCTCGAACGCATGAAGCAAAAGCTTGCAGAGCTCAAGTTGCGCAAAGGGACCATCATCGCGCGCTCGCAAGAAGCCCGGTCGGCGACGAGTTCTGGCGGTCTTGGGGCGCGTGGTGGTTCGAGCGCCTTCGAGAACTTCAGGCGCATGGAAGAGCGGGTCGAGGGACGGGAAGCGCAGGGGAGCGCCATGGCCGAAGTCGAAGAGGCTCTCGGTACGGGCAAAGAACGCGACCTCGAAGCGCGCTTTCGTGACCTCGAAAAGGAAGGCCCCGCAGGCCCTTCGGACATCGACGACGAGCTCGCCGCGCTGAAAAAACGGATCCGTGTATGAACGCCGTCGTCGTCGCTTGCCGCATGCCGTACGCGGGGATCGACGGGCTCGATGCTTTTGGCGCGTCGATGGTCCCATACCTCGAACGAGCCAGAGGGCTCATTGCGAAGGCCGAGGCGCTTGGTGCAACGTTGGCCGCGTGGGGGGCCACGCACCTTGCGTTTTCGTGGGATCCGGACGCGGTCGAAGAGGCGGTGACCTTCGTCACCAACCTTGGCGGGGGGCAGCCTTGCTGGGCCTGCGGCATGGCCGAAGGCGAGATGATTGCCCTCGCGCTGGCGGGAGGTCGACCCGAGCTCGCCTGGGGACTTCCGTTGGTTTCAGCAACCGCGCTTGCACGTGCGGCCCAAAGTGGCGAGGTGCTTGTCGATGCCTCCCTTCGCGTTGTGCAGAACGGGATGCTGGTCACCTGTGAGAAGCGGGTGGCGACCGACCAGGGGAGGCAAGTGCGTGGATGGCGTCTCGAGTCGCGGGCCCCCTGGAGCCTGGAGCCGGACACGGGGATCCGTCTTTCGCAGCAGGTGCATGTCGAAGACGCGACCTTGGGCGACGAGACCTCGGTGACCTTGAGGGCGCCGCCGCGTCCCGTGGGGGATGTCTTGGGATTGGTCGACGCCCGCGCTCCTGGCTCTTATCCCCCTTTGGCTCTAACAGAACGGGCCCCAAGGGCTGATTCGCAGCCCCGAAGGGGGTAGCCGGTCGGGAGTGTCCAAGGACTTCCGCCGCGAGCTACTAGTCCACCCGTACCGCGCCGAAGGGGACACGGCTTCCGGTGGTGACGACCACTTCCACTTTGGGCAATACGCCTCGCAAAAGGGGCAAGAAGATCTTGTCGCGAGTGAGCGACGCACCGGGACATCCCGCGCAGTTGCCGGTCAAGTGGATATGAACGCTTTCCGACGAAGCGCCCACCAGATGAAGCTGTCCGCCATCGATGCGCACGAGGGGGGCGAGGATGTCACGGCAAAGCTTCAGCACCAACTCACGGCTTAGGCTATCCACAGCGGACGGTGCTAGCCGAAAGGGTCCGCGGGGTCCACTCTCACGAGTGTATTTCGGGTTGCGTCTCTGCACCCGCATTGGGTTATGGTCTGGGCCCCTTGACGAGGTATCGACTTAGGTTCCTTTTGCAGGAGTTCGACCTGGCACGGGGCGTCACGCTCATCGGAAGGAGCGTCGAATGCCACGTGACGATCGAGGACGCGCTCGTGTCGCGCCGCCACGCCCGCATCGTGATCGATGAGAACACATGTACCGTCGAGGACTTGGCAAGCCGTAACGGAGTGCATCTCAACAATCAGCCACTGCGCGGCAAGGCGGTGCTGCACGACGGCGACCGGCTTCGCATCGGCACGCAGAGCATGGTCTTTTGCCATATCGAGCCCGAGGCGCACGGCCTCACGAGAACCACCGGGGTGCTGCGTATTTGTGCAAACTGCAGGCGTCCATATCCCCGGGAGATGCTTGCGTGTCCCGTGTGTGAGGGGACCGAGCAGATCGACGACACGTTGTCATCAGGGGCCCTCGCCGACCGTCAAGCGTGGGTGTTGCAGCTTCTGATCGAGGCGCTCGAGAAGTCGCTGGCGCTCGGGCGCGGTGAGGACTCGGAGCGGCTTCTCGAACGGGCCACCCGGCAGTTTAACGACATGATCCGTGCCGCAGATTCAGTCACCCGAAGCCAGGTCGAGGCGCTTGCGATCCTGGTGTTGCGATGGGCCCTGACGCACAACGAACCTCGCTGGGGCGAGTGGCTCCTCGACGCGTACGGACAGCTTGCGCAGCCCCCCTCGGCGCAGGTGCTCAACGGTGTGCTCACCCTGCTGCGTCGATTCCCCCAGGCCATGGGGCGGGCCCTGGCCCAATTGGTTTGCCGCCTTGAGGATGCCGCCATGCGCGATGCGACCCCCGAGTCAAGCACCGGGTTGGATCGGCTCCGCACCCTCTCGGCCCAGTGGAGCCCGGACCCGACGAGCCACTAAACCAAACCCATCTTGAGAACCGCAGGTCCGATCCACCGCTTCCCGCAGACCTCACCCCCCAACCCCCCTCTCCCTCGACATTCTGCTTGCCCATTCGGGCAAGCAAGATTGTCTTCGAGCGAGGGGGGAGGAGAGCCGCGGTTCCGAGCCCCCCTCGCACGAAGACAATCTTGCTTGCCCGAATGGGCAAGCAGAATGTCGAGGGAGAGGGGGGGTGGGGGGGGAGGTCTGCGGGACGCGGTGGAT